>NZ_JACSWC010000429.1 GCF_016888165.1 Halomicronema sp. CCY15110
AACCTAGCTGATTGAGCGGAGTCGAAATCAGCGACTGGTTCGACTGATTCGACGTTTAATTCGGCCCAGCTACTTACAGTGCTGTATCTTGACAGCAACCTGACGAGGAAAAGCAGCCTTGAATGTTCCCTAAAAACTAGAGAGACGGGAGTTCAAAATCTGCAAATATAGGGATATCAGGAACAAAAATAGTATTAATAACGGTTAACCTGACTGACTTGTGACTTAGCGAACATGTCGCTTATTGTAATCCATACGGTTATTGCGTAGCTGTGTTAACACTTAATTTAGCCACCCAAGTATATTTATCATTGTCATGCTGTAGTCTCAGTCGTCATAGTGGTTACAGTATCTACCAAGTTTGTTTTTCTGGTAACGCTGCTACTCAATTATGAGACATACGTATTGCCGTGAATCCAATTCTTGGATCGCAGATGTCTGAGCCAATGGGCGGTTTGATTTCCGGCTCCACACTCATGCCCGAAGTCGACTATACAGTTTGCTCAGGGTCACAAAGCATCGCTTCATCTACCTTGATGCGACCCCTCTAGCAACGCGAGTTTCACCACAAACAGGGAATTTCAGGTGTTCTCAATGTTGGGCTGTTCTCAATGTTGGGCTCACATGTCATTGAAGGCGGCAAGGCACTACTTCGTCTACCTCAGTGCCAGCCTTTGACGATTTTTGGCTATGAGAGTCTGGTGCAAGATAGGGATTTTAGGTGCTCTCAATGTTAGGCAATCCCTAACGTTGAGCCCATCGCTGATCTCTGGAAGCCAAGCACCATTTTCTCGATCTTGGCACTCCCCCTAGTCAAGCAAATCTTAGGAAAAACAGGGTATTTCAGTCCTGAACTGTGTAATTAATCCCGACTGCTAACCCGGCAGCTACTTCATCATGGAAAATAATTCGTTCGTTTTAGAAGTCATTAATCTCACGAATCAACATCGAACCCAAATGGGATTGTCGGCCCTGTCAGTCGATATTGATCTAAAAGAAGCTGCTCAATATCACTCTGGTAATATGGCAGTCTTAGACTTTTTTGATCATCAAGATCTGGATGGTAAGCGTCCGGCCGATCGCGCTGAAGATTTTGGCTATGAAACCCGCTACGTGGGCGAAAATATTGCCTTGGGCCAGACAACTCCCCAGGCGGTATTTACCGCTTGGCTCAACAGCAGCGGTCACCGGGCCAATATTGAAAATGCCAACTATAACGAAATTGGCGTCGGCTATTACTTTATGGCGAATGACCCAGGAACCTACACATTTAGACATTATTGGACTCAGAAGTTTGGTCGAGGTGACATCGAGAATCCTGGTGGCGGTGGTACTCCAGCAAATGGCGGTGGCACTCCAGTAAATGGCGGTGGCAGTACTCCAAAAAGTCCCTCCAATGGTGCTCTGCCCCTAGACTTTGATCCCCTCATCTATGGGGCTTCTCATCATGATTTGATGGCCGCCTTTGGCACGAATGCCGCTGCGTTGCAGGCTCATTACCTCGCTTATGGTCAGGCCGAAGGGCGGTCCTACGATCGGTTTGATGCAGGTCAATATTTGGCTGCTTACGATGACTTGTTGAGCGTCTTTGGCAATGACCTGCAAGCGGCTACTTTGCACTATATGCAATTTGGCCGACAAGAAGGTCGATCCATGCAGGGGGGCATTTTCGATCCTGCGCAATATCTGGCGTCCTATCAAGACTTGATCAATGCTTTTGGCTACAACCTGGACGCGGCCACCGCTCACTATCAACAAATGGGGCAGTTTGAAAATCGCAACCATGATCGATTCAACGAGAGTCGATATTTAGCCTCCAACCCAGATCTAATTCAGGCGTTTGGCTATGACTTGGTAGCGGCCACCGCCCACTACATCAGTTTTGGTAGCCACGAAGGACGGGGCCACGGGAGCTTTGACGCCGCGACTTATTTACAGAACTACGGTGACTTGCAAGCGGCGTTTGGCTCAGATTTAAATGCCGCGACTCAGCATTATATTCAGTCAGGCTTTGCGGAAGGTCGTAGTCCGGTGTAGCTTGGTCGATCTCAAAGGTCAGCAGCGCACACACATCTTGGCCCTCATCCCGGCAGTCACCCGCGCTCAAAAACGGGTGAGGCCAAGACCGCACAGCAAGGGGTACAGAACTTATGTATAGTTAATTGCTCAACCCTGAGAGCAGGGGGCGAGCGGTGGATAGCCCCTGCGCCAGTTGGGCACAGGGCTGGGGATGGAGTTTCCCGGTGACATGCGTCCGTCTTTAGGAATGAGGATCAAATAACAGCCAAATTGTTAGGGCAGACATCTTGCCTGCCTGAAGACAGCCGAGACGGCTATCCCAACTTATTTAAGTCTCATTCTTTAGCGATTTGTAGAGTCGCGATGCTTGCTGTTTTCAGGTGAAAC
The DNA here is from genome assembly GCF_016888165.1 of Halomicronema sp. CCY15110. Lineage (GTDB taxonomy): Bacteria > Cyanobacteriota > Cyanobacteriia > Phormidesmidales > Phormidesmidaceae > Halomicronema. The sequence continues at coordinate 2,407 of NZ_JACSWC010000429.1, forward strand.
GGCAAACTATGAGGGCCATCGGGGAAACCTTGAAATCATCTACTACCGGAGAATTGGGTATGGGTACTTGGATTAAAGAAACGGCGAAGGCGATTTATCTGATGGAAGGGGGCTATTGGATTTCTAAACTGTCCAAATATCCTTCCAAAACCAATCCTGACGAACAAGTGCTGAATATTTCAGCCGTGCGCTCTTGGTTTACCCGCACCGACTATCCCCGTGCGATGACGGTCTCACTAACGGGGCCGGAACCGTCTCCTCGACCCGCGCCGCCTAAACCGCCGGAACCTGCCCCTAGTGCTAGCGCTAGCACTAGCAGCGGTAAGATTCCCCGCGCGGCGATCGACATTATCAAAGAATTTGAAGGATATGCCGAACAGTTGCCAGATGGGCGGGTACGGGCCTATGCCGACCCGATCCATGGCTGGGGTGTTCCCACAATTGGCTATGGCACCACCAAATATCCCGATGGCCGCAAGGTAAAACAGGGCGACATCATTAACCGAGAGCAGTCTGAGGAATACCTGATTGACCATATCGAGCAGTCGACCCGCGCCGCCATGGAGCGCATTCCGACTTGGTCGCAAATGAATGACAATCAGCGCAGCGCCATCTACAGCTTCGCTTATAACTTGGGGGCTGGGTTTTATCGCGGCAATGGCTTCAAGTCCATCACGGCGGTGTGTGACTCGCCCCAGCGTTGGAAAGATCGCGCTTGGATTACTGAGCAGTTCAGCAAGTATCGCAATCCTGGCACTTCGGCGGAAGCGGGACTCCTGCGGCGGCGTAAGGCTGAGGCCGATCTGTTTCTTTCGTAGTTGGGTAGGCGATCGCGGCTAATGCCGACGGCTTGGTACGTTAAACCTGCTGCTTGATTCCACTTTTCGAGTGACCTAACTTAAAAGCCTGCCGGAGTACTTGCTCTGACAGGCTTTTACTTTACTTAGTTGGACTTTGAATATTAGTTAGGAAACGACGAAGGCGAGAGAAAAGACACCCGCAACTAAGCCAAAAGCTAGTGCACCAAGAATGATGTAGTTGCGCTTTTCAGTAGCGTTAGGAGGCTCAGCTTCATACATCTTGGGCTCAACGGCAAAATTATTCAACCGACCACCTTCTTCAACGGTGTAGCGCATACAAGTTCCTCTTCGTATCAGTTCTCATTACCTTAGCAGACACCCAGACAAAAAGTACACACTTCTTAACGTTTTTCAGGTTTTCTAAATCTTTCGATAGAGAAATATATATGCTGTCTGCTCTGCATTGAGCGGGCGAGCTGTGGGCTTCTGGTGGGCAAGTGTATCGCTGAGAGTGGCGACTCGTGGGTAAAGGCGAGTCGCCGCCATCCGGTCTGAATGTGTCGTTAAATCCGCGCAAAGTAGAGGGCGGCAAGAACGATTAACCCAAGTAACGCTAGCGGAACCCAGAGATCGACGAGACTTATCATAGGAGCACCTGCACGTTAGTGACTGTAGGGTAGGGCAATGAGGATAAATCATGGTGACGACTACAGCACACGATCGCCTGATCTGGTTACAAGAGCGATCTGCTCTCAATGTCTTGAGTCCTGACACCTTAGCGGTCCTGAGTGAGCATCTTGAGCCCCGTTCTCTGCCGCCGCATCAACCCGTGGTGATGGCCGACACTCCACCAGACGGGCTTTACATCTTGATTGCGGGGCGATTGGAGCATAAGCCCGGTGTGCGCAGCCCGATGAGTTTTTTGCCGGGAGCCGTGTTAAATCTGCGATCGCTGCTCCTGGGCGAATCCGTCGAAAGCACCATCTTGACTCTGAGTCACTGTCAGTTTTGGTTCTTGCCAGCGGCGACGGTGCAGCAGTTAAAGGCGGACTATCCCGAAATCATGCAGTTGTTTTCGCAACGCATTGCCGCAGAATTACGACAAGTCGCCTCCCAACTGAACTATGAACAAGAACGTCAGGACATTTTGCGCCCCTACTTGGTGACCAAAGCGCGGCGCGGGGTGATTGGCCGCAGTCGCTATGCCCAGAGGCTCCGGCAGCAAATTCGCGATGCGTTCAAAAACTGTCCAGACGCCTGTGGTTCGGTGCTGGTGTTTGGTGAGCCGGGCACCGAAAAAGATAATATTGCTGCGCTCATTCATTACGGGTCGGCCTATCGGCGGCAACCTATCATCAAGGTCGATTGCGCCCGTCTGCAAGCGAGTGGAGCAGAGCTATTTGGCCGTGTGGGGGGGAAGCCTGGACTGCTGGAAGCGCTCGGCCAGGGCACGCTGATTCTTAACAACGTCGAAGAGTTGCCGAAGAGTTTGGTCGGGGCGATCGCGCAACTGCTGACCCAGCAGACGTATCGCCCAATTAGCCGCGATCGCGATGAATCAGCCCCAGAGCGCCCCAGTAGCGCCCACATCATTCTCATTTCCGAGCGTCCCATCGCTGCTGTAGACAAAGTAGTTGACACTCAGATCAAAGTGCCGCCCCTGCGCGTGCGCAAAGCGGACATCGAAGATTACGTCAATTACTACATCAGCTTGATCAGCCGTGCCCGGGGGCAACAGAAGATTTCAGTGACTCCAGAAGCGATTCGTCGGTTACAAGCCTATGACTTTCCCAACAATCTGCGAGAGCTGGAGAGCTTGGTTACTCGGGCGTTGTCGCAGGTTGCCCCCGATTGCGTCTTGACCGAAGAAATTCTCTGGCCGTCCCAGAGCAAAAAGAAACAGTTCCGCCTGAATCTGCTGAATGCCTATCCCGCCCTCAGGCAATTTCTGCGGAGTCCGTGGTGGCCCGATCGCCTCAACTACGGCTTCACCCTGTCGGTATTTGCCTTGGTCAACATTGTGTTGTTTGTCGGCCCCCAAACCCGCGATCAAAACATCGCCCTCAGTCTGTTTTGGGTCTGGTGGTGGCCAGTGATCTTGCTCGTGTTTCCCTTTTTGGGGCGGGTCTGGTGTGCGGTTTGCCCGTTCATGATTTACGGTGAATTGCTGCAAACCCTCTCGCTCAAGCTGTGGCCTCGCCAGTTAAAACGCTGGCCCCGCGAAGCCGGTGAGCGTTGGGGCGGCTGGTTTCTCTTTGGCCTCTTTGCCTTGATTTTGTTGTGGGAAGAGCTATGGGATTTGCAGAACACGGCGTATTTGTCGTCCTGTTTGTTGCTGCTGATTACGGCAGGAGCGATCGTGTTTTCCCAAATTTTTGAACGGCGGTTTTGGTGTCGCTACCTCTGCCCCATCGGCGGCATGAATGGGCTGTACGCCAAGCTCTCGATGACCGAACTGCGGGCGCAGCAGGGCACCTGCTCAGCGGAATGCACCACCTATCAGTGTTACAAAGGCGGCCCCGCCAAGGGGGAAGGGCAGGAAACCGGGGGTTGTCCGATCTACTCGCATCCGGCACAACTGGAGGAAAATCGCGATTGTGTGTTGTGCATGACCTGTCTTAAGGCCTGTCCCCATCGCTCGGTGGAATTTAATCTGCGCCCTCCCGGCATCGAACTGTGGACCACCCACACGCCCCGCGCCCATGAAGTCGCGTTGCTGTTCCTACTGTTGGATGCGGTTTTTCTCCATCGCTTACCGGAACTTTTAACGGCTGTGGGATGGACTGTGGATTTGACCAACGGTTGGATTCACGCGGGGGTCGCGATCGCCCTCCTCACCCTGCCCGCATTGCTACCCTTGGCGGCCCAAGGCGGACTCCACCTCATTCACCAACTGGCTCGCACCCGCAAACCGCGACCGTTCACCGAGCTGGCCTACGGCTATTTGCCCCTAGTGCTAATGGGCACCCTGGCCCACTATTTGCACCTGTTTCTGAACGAAGCGGGGCGAGCCTTGCCCGTGAGCGCTGCCACCATCGGCCTGTCAGGGATGAATTTGCCCGTGGTCGTCGCGCATCCCGCAGTAGTGGCCTTTTTGCAAGGCACCTCGCTGTTGGCAGGGGCGGGGTTAGCGATCGTGCTGACTCAAAAAATTGCCCGGTATCCCCTGCGGTTACTGTTGCCTCAGCACCTGGCCACTCTGGCGTTGACGGCAGCGCTGTGGCGGCTCATGGTGTAGGTACGAGGCAACCCGCTCCTCTGGATTGGTTCAACGCTCCAGAACAGCCCTGCCTTTGGCGAAGTTGAGAGTTACCCTAAAACTCGTAGCGCGCCCCCAATTGCAGCGAGTGAATGAAGAGGGTATCGGCATCTAAATCGGTGCCTAGCACTTCAAAGCTTTGGCCGGGAATGCCCATCAACCGATAGCCTAAAAATGCCGTCAATTCATCCGTGATGTCGTAACCCGCTCCCGCTTTGAATTGGAAGATAAAGCTGGAGTTAGAGTCGTCGATGCTGACAGCTCCAAATGGGGGCAATGACGCGGACACATCATTGGCTGACAAAATAGCGAGTCCTGCGCCCCCGCCGACATAAGGGCTGAAGCGGCTGTCGGTCGGGAAGTCGTAATAACCATTGATCAAGAACTTCCAGTTGCCGATGTCGCCGTCGGCCGAGGCCTCAATATCATTGACAACGATGTTGTCGACGTTGTTGTTGTAGTAGCCCACCTCAAACTCGACTCGAGCATTGTCAAAGCGATACCCGACGGCTCCGCCAAAGCCAAAGCCAGTATCGGTATCCAGTGAGGCGTCGAGCGGTACGGTGGTGGTGCCGACCGGGGGCAAACCCGGTGCAGGGATCACCGGCACTGCCACATTGCCGCCATCAGTATCAATGTCATAGCCAAAGACGACCTCGGGCGCGAGCGAAACGTACCAGCCGGTAGTGGTTTCAGCGGTGGGGATAACCTGGGCGATCGCCTCCCTCTCGCCACGGAAGGCGCTGGCCGACTGCGCGGGTGACCAGGCGTTACCAGTGCCAGGTTCCACGAGTTGGATGACCGACTGGGGGGCAGTGGCCGTCAGCGGCGCGATGGTTGTGGCCACCGCCTCTAAATCCATCAGCGTCGTAGCGGTTGGGGCTGATGGGGCAGTAACCGCAGCGTCCGCTGCACTCGTGATGTGAGCGTCGGCGCTCAAAGCCTGGGCAAGATTCACACCGGGCGATCGCTCGCTGGTCGCCTCTATTTCTGTCGGTGCGGATGAATTGACCGACTCTTCTACGTCAATTTTCATCAGCGTTGCCATAGAAGCCTGCGCGACTGGTGCCAGGGCGATTGCCCCAGTCAGGGTGGCCAGCTGCAACAAACACAACTGAGAATATTTCATGGAGTCACAATTCTAGAAATTCCAATTGCCTAAAATATTAACTCTGAAATCGCTCAGCGATATGAAGCTTAAGTGTGAACCATCAGGATTCTTTTATACCAAGGATTGAGCCGCGTCACGATCGCCACTGATCGCCACGTTGACGGATGAATTTCTGGGGCGATTGCCTTCAGGCGACTGCCCTCATAACTCGCCATCCGGGCTCGGCATTTGAAAACTGGAGTTTTGCGTGTTTGGCAAAAACCCCACCTAACCTCTCCTTCTCAAGGCTGCCGCTTATACACAAGCTCCTGGTCTATCGTTCTCAACGACTTGGCCCCCTAAATCCCCCAAAATTGGGGGACTTCGAACTCTGGTCTCCCCCCAGAATTGGGGAGACTAAGGGGGGCGATGCAGTCGATTGAGTCAGCAATCGAGATGTGTATAAGCTGTAGCCTTCTCAGGGAGAGGTGCCGCAGGCGGTGAGGTTCGAGCCGATGTTGCGGCTCCGCTTCTGCATCTGGATGAGGTTTAGTGACTTATTCAGCGACGCTGAAATGCTCCTTCAAAGTCGTTTCCTGCTCTTTCGTTAGGTTGGACTGAATGAGTTCAGGGTTGTGGGCTTTAACCGCGTCTTGCACCTTATCGAGGGTGACATCTTCAGTCAGCAAAAACAGGGCAGACGTCCCTTCAGTGACTTTGTCGCGCACCTCTTTGATGAAGTCATCGTTGATGCCATAGTCCCGAAAATGACCGGATAAAGCGCCGGTGATGGCCCCCACTGCGGCACCAAACAAAGGGACGAAGAAAATCAAGCCAAACAACATGCCCCAAAATGCGCCATCCAACGCACCTAAGCTGGTGAGGGGCAGGGCTTGTTTAGTTTTGGGCTTTTTCTTGCCGGTGGCCCAAGTAACGATCGCCGCATCCTTAATTTCGATCAAATGTTGCTTTTGCAAATCGGCCAGTGTGGTCAACACACTTTCCGCCCCTGTCGGACTCGAAAATTTCCAAACCGTTAAATCAGACATCGTTTTAGCTATCCTTTCGTGTTGAGTGCAAAGAATTGGTTGGGAGCCGCCATCTGCGGCTGGCCTTGGCCCATATCAGTAAACCGTATCTTCGCCCGTTCACATTAAGAACTGCATAAAAAATTAAGCGCCCTCGCAATTTCAGCCGTCAGTCTGAGTGACTGCCGTTTCTCCAAAACTGTGGTGGGCGGCAATGGGGGACGGGGGCGGCTCAGCCAACATTGCAGTGATGTTGAGTTGGTGATCTGGATGCGCCGTCAGTGCCTATATTTTGAGGAGATCATTTTTGTGTTGGTCGCTCGGCAAATCGCACGGCAAGGCAAGCTATGGAATTTAGAGAGGCGTCAGCTCAAGTTTTAAGGTGGTTTTCTCAGCGGCGGGAAAAAGCGCTCAATACGGCCTATGAGGGAGCGCTGACCATCCAAAAGCTGGAAGAGGAGCTGTTCGCGGGGCAAAAAATTGGCGCGAGTACCGACAAAAGCAAAACGGTGGTCGACTACGCTTGTAGCCTGCGCGATCGCCAATTGCTCAAAATCCGCGTTAGTCTCACCCAATTCAAGGCCAACAGCTTTTTGTTTGAGTCGTCAGACCCAGCCGCCGCCCAAGCCACGACTGCCGATCAGACCTCGACCTCGGAAGTGGCTGCAGCAGCTCCCCCCCATGAGCCAATTCTCGCGAAGTTAGAGTTTATTGAAGGGGTCATTGCTAAATATCGTGGCGAGGGGAATTTGACGGCCTTCTTTGCCGGGGATGAAGCGTTGATGTCGCCGGAAGGGCCATTGGAGCGTGCGGCCCGCGATCGCACCCTCGACATGCCCGCGTTAGAGATGGACAGCGAACGCCAGCGGGAAAAGCTACTGCCCCGATTGCGATCGGCCAGCAAGGAAGCCACCGCCGAATACGAGCAACAAATTATCGATACGCTGCGGTTGCAGCGCAAACAAACCCAGGTCGCCGTCCGCTGGCTGGCCGTGTTGCTCATCATTCCGCTATCGGTACAGATTTTGACTAAAAATCTGATTTTCGAGCCGCTGTTGGGAACGTACAGCGATCGCAACCCCACTGAAATTGAACTCAATGAAGAAATTCAGGATGAATTTGCCCGCGACTACCTCTTCGCCAAAGAAAAGCTGGAGGTCGCCACGCTGCTCGGCTACCACGACGGCATGGACGATGCGCAGCGCACCGAATATTTGCAAGAAGCAACCTTTGATCTCTGGCGCGAGGCCCGTGAAGCAGAGCTCAACGGGTTAAAAAACTTGCTCGCCGACTTGATGGCCTTCCTCTCGGTAGTGGTGCTATTGCTCATTGGCAGACGTCAAGTGGCGTTGATCCGCACCGTTGCCAATCGCAGTTTTCTCAACTTGCGAGATCCGGTCAAGGTATTTCTCTTCATTTTGATTACCGATATTTTTGTTGGTTTCCACTCGGCGGAAGGCTGGGAAGTCATTTTAGTAGCCACGTCCCAGCACCTCGGTATCCCAGAAAATATGTTTTTCATCAACGGGTTTATTGCCACTGTGCCGGTCATCATCGATGCCTGTATCAAGTTCTGGATCTTTAACTTCCTGACCCGCTACTCGCCCGCTACCTCAGCGATCTACGAACGGATGAATACTTAAGTCAGCCACGGATTTAGATCACTTCAGCCTCCAGATTATTCGGCACAATGAAAAGCGATCGCCCCACTCAAGAGAGAGCCCATGTCTGACGCTACTGCGAAGCTGAACTATCCTCAAACCGCCACCGTAGACCAGGTAGACACGTACTTTGGCACGGCAGTACCCGACCCCTATCGCTGGCTAGAGGACGATCGCTCTGACGAAACGGCGGCCTGGGTGCAGGCGCAAAACGAAGTGACCTTTGGCTATCTGGAACAGATTCCCTATCGCAGTGCGATCAAAGAGCGGTTGCTTAAAATCATGGATTATCCGCGTTACTCGGCCCCGGAGAAGCGCGGCGATCGCTTCTTTTTCTTCAAAAATGATGGGTTGCAAGAGCAGAGCGTGGTTTATGTGCAGGATGGGCTGGCAGGCGAGCCCCGGTTACTGCTGGATCCCAACACGTGGTCTGCCGACCAAACCACAACCCTGAGTGCGTTTAATCCCTCGAAGGATGGCAAGTATGCGGTGTATGGCCTGTCGGAGGGCAGTTCGGATTGGCAAAAATACCGCATTTTGAATGTGGAGACGGGGGAGCCCTTGCCCGAAATTCTGGACTGGGTGAAGGTGTCATATCCGACCTGGTGTGGGGATGGCTTCTTTTATGGTCGGTACGATGCGCCCACGGATGGCTCAGAATTGTCGTCGCGCAACGAGTTTCACAAGGTTTACTATCACCGTCTCGGCACCGCCCAGTCAGCGGATGAGCTAGTTTACGAAGATGCGGAAAATCCCCTGCGCTTTCATTTTGTGGGGGCGACGGAAGATGAGCGATTTTTGATTCTGTCCATCAGCGATCGCGGTCAGGCCAAGTTGGGTAATGCCCTGTACATCAAGGATTTGGCGGCTGGCGAGACGGAGTTTTCCCCGTTGATCGAAACCATTACCGACGCCAGCTACAGCATTGTGGATAATTGGGGCGATCGCCTCTTGATGACTACTAACCAAGACGCCCCCAACCGCAAACTCATGCTGGTGGATCCCCAGAATCCCGCTGAGGAAAACTGGCAAACTATCATCCCTGAGCAGCCAGAACCGTTGCGCAGCGTTAGCTTGGTCGGCGGCAAGCTCTTCGCCACCTATCTCAAAGACGTTACCTCGCGAGTCTACGTCTACGCTCCTGACGGCACTCTAGAAAGCGAGATGGAGCTGCCGGGACTGGGCACAGTGGGCGGCTTTGACGGTGAGCCGGAGGATGAATTTACGTTTTACGTCTTCACCTCCCACACCGTGCCCCCGACGATTTATCGCTATGACATTGCGACTGGGGCATCTACGGTTTTTCGTGCCCCTGAAATTGCCTTTGACGCCAGCCAGTACGAAACCCGCCAGGTGTTTTATCCCAGCGCGGACGGCACCCAAATCCCGATGTTTTTGATTCACCAAAAGGGGCTGGAATTTAGCGGCAACACACCGACTTACCTGTATGCCTATGGCGGCTTCAATATCTCCCTGGTGCCGTCGTTTCGGGCCTCTCATATCGCGCTGCTGGAACAGGGGATGCTGGTGGCGATCGCCAACATTCGCGGCGGGGGAGAATACGGTCGCGCCTGGCATGAGGCCGCCATTCGTGACCAGCGCCCGACGGCTTTCAAGGACTTCATCGCGGCGGCGGAATACCTGATTCACGAGGGCTATACGAATGCCGACAAGCTGGCGATCGAGGGGCGATCGAATGGGGGCTTGCTGATGGGCGCGGTGATGAATCTGCGTCCGGATTTGTTTCGCGTGGCCCTACCCGGCGTCGGGGTGATGGACATGCTGCGGTTCCACAAATTCACCATCGGGTGGAACTGGAGCGCCGAATATGGCAACAGCGACAACGAGGCAGATTTTGGCTATCTCTACGACTACTCCCCGCTGCACAACATTCGCGATGATGTCCCCTATCCCGCCACGCTGATCGTCACCGCCGACCACGACGATCGCGTGGTGCCCGCCCATTCCTTTAAATATGCGGCAACCTTGCAAGCGCGCCACAGCGGCACGAATCCAACCCTGATCCGCATCGGGGTGAAATCGGGTCACGGGGCCAGCAGCCTTACCAAGGGCATCGAAGAAACGGCGGACACCTATGCCTTTATGTTCCATGAACTGGGTGTCGAGCCAACTTTTTAAGATGTGTGGCACGGCTTTTCCACTCCCACGTCCTGGTCGTTTTTTCGGAGGAGACGGGTCTCTTCCAGAAGGGGACGGGTCCCTGTTGGCTCAACCAATACATTAAAGATTAGACCAAGGGACCCGTCCCCTGTGTCAGCGCGTTAATACAGCCAGGGAATGAACTTGCTGACCCGCTGTTGGTAGTCGGCATAGTCGGGAAAGCGCTCCCTGAGCCAGGCTTCTTCTTGGCGGGCTTTGAGGTCGAGCACGACGAAGAGCAGGGCGGTTGCGGCCACATGGGGCAGGCTCAAAGTCCACAGGCTGTAGGCGGCGGTGCCAAAAATCAGGCCGCTGTAGAGGCAGTGTCGCACCCAGCCGTAAACGCCGGTTTGCACCAGGCTGCTATCTTCCCGAGGGTAGGGCAGTGGCGTCAGGTTTGCGCCCAAGTCGAGGAGCCCTTTACCCAGCAAGATGGCGGCGAAGAGGGCACAGGCAAGGGCGATCGCTGCCCGCCCATAGGTGATTGCCACGGGCCAACGATCCCACGCGGCAGGATGCCACGCTGGCAGGAGCGCAAAGCCCCCCAAAATGAGTCCCTGGGCGAGCACCCAATATTCGCCATGGGTGCCCTTCCAGCTGTCTTTCGAAAAGCCCCAATCCGAAAACTTGCCCATGCTGATATCCTCCGTACCAAGCTGCTGGCTGATTACACCTGGCTAAATGCTCGCACATTCACTCCGTTAAACGGGCGATCAAACGGCGACCAATTGCGCAATCAGGGGTTCAGCCAACGATTGCTGTTTGTCTTGCATGAGCCGGGTTAGGTGCTCGCGAAGGCGATCTCGCTGGGCGGCATTCACCATATAAATATTGCGGGTTTGCTGAGTAAAGAGACTCCCCGCCGCGAGGTCTTGATAGGTGCGATTCGTCCGGGTATCGCGGCTCAGCAATTCGCGAGTCGCCAGATCGGGCAACAGGCCGGGGGGCAAATGCCCTTCCAGAATCGCGACAATGCGCGACTGGCAAGCCGAGACGTTGAGGCCTTGGGCTTCGAGCAGGTGCAAAATGCCATCCAACGGCAGCGGCGCATCGGGAATGACCCGCATCATCTCATGCAGCAAAAAGTAATCGCTGTATTGGTGCCGGGGCACATCCAAAATCTGCGGATAGCGGCACAAATTGACCAAGCCATAGGCGACCCGGCTACAGGTTTGGGGCCGATTGCTGGGATAGGTATCTTGAATGATCGTGGCGTTGGGAAACTTTTGCCGCAGCCACTTGGCAATCGTGCCAAAAGAAGCGTTGCCCCCAGTGCAGATCACCTGATTGATGCCCTGGGAGGCGAGCCCCGTTTGGCTCAGCAGCGCATTCATCTGTTGGTTGATGCGCTGAATGTAGGGCACCAGTACCCGACTTTCCAGGTCACGTCGCAGCACTCGCCAAGACTGATCTGCCAGTTCTAGTTGGTATTGATTTTGATGTTGCAAAATCAATTTCAGATAACGGGCGGCTTCCAGCAAGCTCTGCCCCAGGGGAGACGATTCGAGGTGCTGGCGCAACCGTTGCCGGAGTCCCGCATCAGGTTCTGCCAAACGGGGCAGGTCAATGCCGTCGAGTTGCAAGTCGGCCCACTTCGCATTGGCGACCTCGGGCAAGGCGGCCTGCCAGCCCCAGCCCCGATTGGGCGATCGCCGACTGCCAGCATTCAGCGTTTGACGGCGCTCTGACGGCAGTAATAACTGACAAATAATGTCCAGATCTAAGGCATCGCCCCCGTAGGCCAAATTGCGTAACTTAAAGTCTTCGCGACTGACGGTATCGAGTGGTTGGGGCAAATCGACAATGCCCACCTCGGTGCAGGCTGCGCCACTGCCAATCATGACGGTGCCGCCTTGCCAGTGACATTGATACAGGGCTTGGGCGGATCGATTGGCGGTGGGGGCGGGTTCGCTTGGGTCAGGCAACCCGGAGAGCAGGGCCGCGATCGCTTCTTCCACAAAAAAGACCTGACCAGCCGCCTCAACGAGGCCCGCAGCGAGGACGGCCTCTCGCAGGTTGAAACAATAGGTGTCCGACCAATGGGTCGGCAAGCCCATCACGACGCCCTGCAAGTTAGCCAAGACGCCAGCGAGGGTTTCCGGTTCCAGCCCGATCGCGGTGAGCTGTAGCTCTGCACTCTCGGGATGGCTGACCAACTCTAACAGGGCCGTGACTGTAGACACCACCTGCTGGAGGGGGAGCGTTTCGGCGTCTGACCATTGCACCCGAGGGATCGCCAGGCCAGCGCTGTCGTGGTGGGGAATGCCTGCCCGCAACAAGGGTCGCAAGGTATGCAAAAGCCGCTGGTCTGAGGCCGTGGCCGCTGGCGTCGCGGCGGCTGGCCCCACGGACAGCAACTCGAACGGGGCATCGCCAGCCAGGGCGGCGGTCGGCAGCGTGGCTACCGTCGGGATGCGGAAGGTGGCGACCGTATCGGCGGATGCGTTGGCGGGGACCCAACAAAGGGGATGCGCCGAGCCGCTGTGATGCTCCATCAGCACGGCGGACAAGCCACTGGTGCCCAGGTCAATGCCGAGAAACCATTCTTCGTCGGGCTCGTCGTCGTCATCTGGCAGGGTTGCCTCAGGCTCGTCGCCCAGAGTGGCTAGCCGACCTGAAGAGGCAAACACGGGGTCTTCAGTCGGGGGAACGGCAGGGGGGGCAGGCGTGGCTGTGGGTTCTGCCTCTTGAGGCTCAATCGAGGGCGCTGCGGGGGCCGTTTCCCGAGCAGTCGGCAGGATTTCTTGATCAGTGGTGAGGGCGTCGAGATCAGCGATCGCCGCCGCCGATAAAAACTCGTCGTCCGCCTCGGAGCGATCGCCCGCTGACATGGCATCGTCAAAGGCGAACTGAAACGCCGCATCGGTGGCAATATCTTCCTCGGGAATCTCTTCCATCGAGAGGTCTAGAGATTCTAGGGTCTGGCTGAGTTCTCGGTCATCCTGATTGGTTGCCCCGGCCTCGGCCGTCGCCGCATCGGGTGCGGTCGGGGGGCGATCGGCGGCGACGTCATCCGGTTCCTCAGTCATGGGCAATTCCGGCCTGGATGATTCCGGGGCCGATAGGGCGTCCTCTCGGGTGGCGTCGTTGCTGGGGGCCGCTAAATCGGCAGCCGTGGGCTCATCAGCGGGCAAACCGCCCTCATCGGCGACGGATGGTTCTGACAAATCCGGGGCATCCAGATCGGCAGCACTGGCGACATCGATGGCGCTCGCCTCGGGGGGAAACAGGGTCGCCAGTTCGTCATCCGTTAGGGGAGCCGATGCCTCAGGGCCATCCCCAGTCTCGGAGCCGGAGCGGGCTAAGTCTATCGTTTCGGCCTCCGGTCCCGTCTCAGGGTCGCTGTCCGCCGCCAATGTGGGCCAGAGCAGTGCCGCCAGGGAGGGCGCATCCGGCCCGACGATCGCAAACCCCTCTTCGACGGATCCCGTCAATGACAAGGCGGACTCGGTGGGTCTTGCCGCCGGACTTGTCGGCGCTCCAGAGGCCGCAGCGCGGGCGGGCGACACGGGGGCATCGGGGTCAGGAATCGTCAGATTTGAGAGATCCGCCCCGGTGGAAAAGGGCAGCGACGTCGCTGCCACCATGCCTTGCCACGAGGTCAGTCGCCGACCATATTCGCGTTGTAGTTGACTCGAGTCAGGCGCATCGTCAGCATCGTCAGTAAACGCTGCCACAGTCGTTTCTGGCGCATCGATCAAGGCGCGATCGATCGCTGCGTCAGACGGAGCTGCGGCAAAGCTGAGCTGATAGCCATCGGTAATGGAGCCGCTGACCGTGCTCTCGGGCTCAGGTCGGGGGGAATCAGGCGGAACGAGGGGCTGACCGGTAGCGCTCTCCAGCTCTGGCAGGGTGGCTAGCGCTTGCCTGAGCGCCTCACTGGGCGCGTCGGAAACAATTTGTAGACCGTCGTCCGCCGTGGTTGCGATCGCTAACTCCGATGGGGTTGGTTCCGGCGTCGCTGCCGCCCCGGTCTCTGGCGGTGGCGAGTCAAGCATGGGGGCCGTATCCTCGGCTCCCGGTGGCACCGAGGGCGAGTCGGGGTCGGAGAGTTCGGCAAATCGGTCTGCGGCTGAGGTCGGCAATTCCGGTGCCACAGTGGACGCTTTGGCCCCAAGGGAAGCCGCGTCATCAACGGGGGCATCCGGCAGGCGATCGCTGGGCTCATCCAGCGGCGGCCCGCCCAAGTCAGGCGAGTCGGCAAATAAATCTTCTACGGATGCGGTCTCTGGCTCCTCAGGTTTGGTGGCGGGCACATCGAATTCGGAATCAGCGGCCAAGTCTCCGCCCAGGCTCCCAAAGTCCAAGCGATCGTCCCCTGCGGGCGGGCCGCTGGGAACGTCGTCCAGGGCGGTGCCCCAAGTTTCCAGGGAAACGTCATCGGCGATGGGGGCGATGTCGTCAGGCACATCCCCCAGCTCTAGCTCATCAACCAGCTGATCCGGGGCGATCGCGGCCCCCTCAGGCTTAGTCGCAGTTTCGTCTTCCCCGCCAAAGAGGTCGGCCTCTAGGGTTAACTCTGGCGAGATTTCATCATCGTTTGCATCCACCACTCCCAGGTCAAGGCCAATGTCATCCACGGTCAGGAACGGGTCTGTTATGGGCGGCACTGGCTCTGAGGATGTGCGGGGCTCGTCGGGAATTAAATTGGGCGCGGGTGAGGGCTCCAATGGCGAGCTCGATACGGCGGCGGCAAAATCGTCCAGGGTGGCATTGTCAGTAGTTGCCTCGGCAGGTGCCGCTGGGGCAACCTCACCAAAGGCGTTCTCTAAGCTGAAGTCAGCGGCACTATCCGGCGCGGCCGCGACCTCGTCAGCTTCGCCAAAGGCACTCTCCAGCGTCAACCCAGGGTCGTCTTTGCGGGCATCACTGCGATCTCCCGTATCCCCAAAGACATCCCCCAAAGTCAGGCTTGGCCCGTCGTCAACTGACTCGTCGGCCTCACCAAAAGCATCCTCCAGAGTGAAACCAGGGGAAGCAACTTCGGGATCTTCAACATCACCAAAAGCATCCTCCAGAGTGAAGCCAGGGGAAGAAGCTTCGGGATCTTCAACATCACCAAAAGCATCCTCCAGAGTGAAGCCAGGGGAAGAAGCTTCGGGTTCTTCGGCTTCCCCAAAGGCATCCTCCAGGGTGAAGCCAGGGGAAGAAGCTTCGGGTTCTTCAGCCTTGCCAAAAGCGTCGTCAAGTGTGAAGCCAGGGTCGCGATCGCTGGATCCTTCAACATCACCAAAAGCGTCATCGAGCGTGAAGCCAGGGGAAGCAACTTCGGGAGCTTCGGCATCGCCAAAAGCGTCGTCAAGCGTGAAGTCGGGGGCGCGATCGCTCACCTCTTTGGCCTCCCCAAAGGCATCCTCCAGAGTCAAGTCGGGCGCTAGATCGTCTGCTGCTTCCGCGTCATCAAACGCACTTTCGAGGGTCAGGTCAGCGTCGCTACTGTCCGCAGCGGCTTCGAACAACGTGGACATTGTGACTGCCGACTCTGGCGATTCGGACACATCCGCGATGTCGGATGAGTTGCCTGTATCCTTCTGGGAAGCATCGTCCCCCAGCCCCGAACTGATGTCGTCAACTGCGGGCGGGGCGGCGAGCTCATCAAAAAAACTGTCGAGAGACCAGGACTCAGCGGTGGCTGGCGGCTCTGTCACCGCTGGCGAGGCAGTGCTGCTAGGGGCATCGCTGTTAAAAAAATCCTCTAATGAAGCCTCTGCATCGGGGGTGTCTGAGTCCGTCGCTGGATTGTCTGGGAAGTCCAGCAGGCTGTCTGAGGCTTCGGGTGCTTGGGGGCGATCGCTCTGGCTCCCCGACCCCAGGGGCGGCTCGTCAAACAGTTCCAACTCATCTAAATCAAGTCGCGGCAGGATGTCATCTTCGCCGTCATTCTCCGCAGCCTCACTGGCGCTTTCCAACTCAAATAACAGCGGGTTGTCGTCAGCGGTGCTCTCATCACCCACGTCAGCACTATCCGCAGGGGGAACGACAGCGGCGTCACTCGGTTTTTCGGCGTCAGGGGAGGGCTCAGCGGCCTCCGGGAGCAGCTCAGCGGTCAATGCGCGATCGTCGAGCTCGTCGGTGGCATCCGTTTCGCCAAATAATGCCGTCAGTTCCAGGTCAGCATCAAGATTGAAATCCGCTGATTCCTCCGCCGATTCTGTGGGGGAGTCGTCCGCCTCCAGCAACAGCTGGTCTTCAGCGGTCGTCATCACTTCCGAATCGCGATCGCCCGCCCATGCCTCATCTCCATCCTCGAAGTCGCTCTGCATATCGGTGGATGGCGGAGCGGCATTCTCAGGTGCGGCGGGGGGCGCGGCGGGTTCGTCGCTAGCCTCGTCAAATAACTCGGCAAAGAGCTCCTCTTCTGCTGCTTCCAGCTGATCGGCGGCGGCTGACACCGTCTCGTCCATCTCTAATGCTGTGAAGTCAAAGGAATCAGCGGCGGCGGCATGGCTCGCAGCCGACGCGGACTCGCTCGTGGGGGCGGTTGCCGAGGCATCGAGGGCGTCCGGCTCTAGTTCCGAAAACTCTGGAACGATGGCGTCTTGAGGCGCGTCATCGAGTTCTAGGGATTCACTTAACTGCGCGGCTGCCAGGGTTTCGTCCGGGGTACTTCCCTCTAACCGCGACAAGTCGGTGGACAACATCCCAAAGGTGTCATCGTCCAGGTTGAGATCCACCTGCGGTCGGGCAACTTCCCGTTCTGTGTCCAGCAGGTTTTCATCGGGGGAAGCTGGGATGAAGGTATCAGCAGTTTCTTCAAAAGTGGCAAAGGGATCCGGCTGCCGCTGCTGCTCCGACTCCGGCAACAGTTCCGTCAGAGACGTGATCGTGTCGCTGAGAGACGTGCCAGCCGTTTCACCTGGCGACAGCTCAGCGGCCATTTCCGAACCTAGCAATGCTTCTAAGGGCGGCTCATCCGGGGGAGTTGCCGTCATATCGGTGTCGGCAACGGGCTCAGCTGCTTCCAACAGGAAATCCAGATCTAAAGAGGTGTCGTTCGCTGCGGACAAGGGCGGCTCCGTGTCAGAGGTGGCGGGCTCAGCGATCGCCGCCTCAGGGGCACTGTCGTCCACCGCTGACGTATCGGCCAGCCGCAGCTGCTCATCGACCGTCGCCTCCACCGCATCACTGGGAGCCACCGGCGTTGTCGAATCGGGGGCTACGGCATCAGGCGCTGCGACGACCCCAAATAAATTGTCATACAGCGCATCGATTTCTTCGGTATATGCCACGGTGGGCTCACCGTCGGTGGCCGTCTCGGCTTCAGCGTCATCATCAGCTTGTCCGGTGGCGACTTCCCAAGCAATGGGCTCGGTCTGCATGATGGTTTGGTCCTCGCGATCGCTCGCGAGTTCAGACCAGGCTGCATCCTCCTCTGCATCTGACCAGTCTTCAAATTCTTCATCGAGTTGAAACAACGTGACTTCTTCCTCCAGCGGGAAGTCATCATCCCCCTCAAACTCGCTCAAATCGTCTAATTCAACATCATCAAAATCAACGACCGCATCCATCAAGTCATCCTGGGCGTCGATCGCTGAGTCATCCCCGTCATCCATCGAGTCGTCGATGTCTCCCTGGAGCCGCGCCAATTCTTGCTGACTCGCGAGCTGCTCCGCCAGGGCGCTGCCTTCCGCTTGGAGCTGTTCGGCCAGATGGTTGATAAATGTCCGAAAAATGAATTCCCCTTGTTGGCCTAACCCATGCATGGCCCCTAAGCCCTGGTTCAGCGTGTCGCAATAGCTTTGGATGCTTTGATCCAGAGACTCAAACACGGCTCGCAGGTTGCCATCAAGCTTCAGCAACATCCCATCGGTTTGTGATTGAATTTGGCGCAATTGCTCTAGGCGCTGCTGTGGGCTGAGTTGGGGCAGCGACTCCGTCCCGGCGAGTCGATTTTGCTCCGGCGAAAAGGCTAATAGCGCCAGCTCATCCGGGGGAGCGCTGGGCAGAGCTTGTAGCTTCGGGGTCAAGTCGGCAATGAGGGACGATCGCAACTGGGTAACGACTTCATTCACCCATTCAGGACTGGGTTGCTGGGCTGCCGCCGCTCGCTGTAAGCGTTCTTGCTCTAGCTGCCGTACTTCATTTTTGAGCGTTTCGCGTTGCTGCTGTAGCGCAATCACTTCACTCGTCAGCGGTTGCACCATTTGCGCCCGCAAATACTGCATTTCTTGCAAGAGGGCCTGCAATACTTGCTGACTCTCGGCGGTGGCCCCAGTCGCAGTCTCTGGGGTGGCTGATGTGGGAGCGATCGCCGCTCCCTGGCTAGCCACCAACCCCCACCCCGCATCCCCTGGAGTGGACTGTAATTCTTTCAGATAGTCCAGCGCCTGTCCCATGACGCGCCGCTGCTCACTGACTCCACCCGATCCCATCCAAGGCAACTTGGGCGCTGCTCGCCCCAGCAACGCTTCAATTTCAGTAATCAGTGCTTGTAGTTGCCCTTGTTGCGAAGTCACCGCGAACTCCTAAAAACCGACTGACTCAACTGCCCCCAAACTATCGGGCGCAGGCCTGGATTGCAGGCTGGCCGGATGCCGCTGGCTTGAGTTAGGCCACCAGCAGATCCAGCAATTGCTCACTAGCATACTCATGACACGAGTTTTCCTTTCAAAACCCAGGCTAGTTTGCCCAAAGTGTAGGACAGTCAGCCGGAATCTGTGAGGAATTGTTATGGCTCAGCAATGAATTCTTCGTAATGGCCCCATAGAAGTCTGCGCTAGGGCGATTCATCACCAGCCTGACATCCGCCCCTGATGGATCCCGGAGGTCGCAACGCATCAGTTAATGTGAGTGATATTTTAGGTGGACTATGGGAGAATACTAGCCCAAGGCAAGTTAGATAGGCTTTGATTTATGTGATGTATTGAGTGGGCGATCGCGGCTTGTCGCTAAGTGCAACGTTTCATCAAGGCATCATTACGGGTCAGACTTCAATCTTCATTGCCTCGACCAAGCCAGGAGTTTGGATGGAAATCGTATCACTCTATCGTGGATAGTCAAGTTTCATGGATAGCAGTCGCTATGGAGCCCGTGACCATGATGCTGCCGGATCAGCGCTCAGCACCACGCCCTTTTTGCCGGTTTACCCGCAGCCGCTGTGCAGCAGGCAACCGCCCAGGCGGTCACGCGTCGTCATCCCGCTAATCAAGTCCTGTTGTTAGAAAATGACTGGGGCAGTTCTGTCTACTTCATTTTGGAAGGCTGGGTCAAAATCCGCACTTACAACTTGGATGGCAAAGAAATTACCCTCAACATCTTGGGCAAGGGGGAACTCTTTGGCGAAATGGCTCCGTTAGACGAGGTGCCCCGCTCGACCGATGTGATGACCCTGGTGCCCACGGTGATCTGCAACCTCCCCGCCCAAGATTTTGTGCAACTGATCCAGACTGAGCCCCAGGCGGGCATTCGGTTATCGCAGTTAATGGCGCGTCGCCTGCGGCAAGTCAATCGGCGGTTGCGCTTGCGCGAATCCGACAGCACTTCTCGCGTCATCGACATTTTGTTGTTCTTGGCGGATGGTCAGGGGGTGGTGTCGCCCACCGGCACTGAAATTCCCAACTTGCCCCATCGCGAGCTCAGTAGCCTCAGCGGCTTGGCGCGAGAAACCGTGACTCGCGTATTGAATAAGCTAGAAAAGAAAGACCTGTTAAAACGCGATCGCGATATCATGCGCATCCCTGATATCGTGGCTCTGGAAAAGCTCTTGGTATAACTTTTTGGCATGGCTGAGTCGGCTTCAGACGCAACTCCCGATCCCGCGAATCCTCAATGGGGCGACCCCGCACCGCCGCCACATCCTGATGAGTTTGACGCGGTTGAATCTTATCTCGACTATCGACCCACCGCCCAGGGGGAGAGCGATCGGCCGCTCCGGCGACCCACCGTTGGCCCTGCCGCCATGGTCGAAACAGCGTTTCTTGCCAGTGCGGCCAGCCTGATCTGGTTGGTGAATGCCTACTTTCCGCCGGGACCGCTGCTCCGGATTGTTTTTCCCCTGCCCATTGCGCTGGTGTACTTGCGCTGGGGCCACCGCGCCGCTTGGATGGCAGCCCTCGTTTCCACCATGCTGCTCGCTGTGCTCATGGGGCCTCCCCGCAGTTTGCTCTACCTCATGCCCTACGGTTTACTCGGCGTACAGCTGGGGTGGCTCTGGTATCGTGGGGCCTCTTGGTATATCTCTATTGGTATCGGCACGATCCTGAATAGCTTGGGCTTTTTTGTGCGACTGTGGCTGCTTTCCCTCATGCTGGGCGAAGACCTGTGGGTCTATCTCATTAACCAAGCAACCCAGATGATTAACTGGGTGTTATCTCGCCTGGTGAGCTTTGGTCTATTGTCAGTGGGCAGCCTGAGTCAATCGAATATGACTCTGGTGCAGTTAGTCGCCTTGCTGATTGTCATCGTCAGTTCCCTGGTCTACCTGTTCACAGTGCATTTGGCATCTTGGCTATTGCTCGAACGCTTGGGCGAAAAAATGCCTTCACCGCCACCCTGGGTGCAGCGATTACTCGAAACTTAGGGGCTGCTCCGATGAATCGTATCTACACCCAAACCCCCCAGGGACAACGCTGGTTGCGGCGCTATCGTGGGCATCGTCCCCGGCTAGCTTGTGTGTTGGGCTTTACCGAAACGGGTCTGATACCGGGTATTTCCGCCGCCGGAGCGACCCCTGACGATCGCCGCTTCACCGCGATCGCCGATGCCGAGTTTTTATGGCAAGGGCTCAAAGCACCTGCCCAATATCCCCTACCACCGCTCCTTGAGGGCGTATCACCAGTGCTCATTGCCCGTGCCATTGTGGCGGCGCAGCTCATCCCAGTGATGATTTTTGACGCCGGGTTGCCCGTAGCGCCATCGGTACCCCACATTGAGTTGCCGGGACAGCCCGCCGCCTGCGTGAGTAGCGGCCAAGCGCTACCGCTCGCCGTAGTCGAACGGCTGTTTCGGCAAGGGCTGGCCTGGGGCCATCATTTGGGCAACCAGGTCGATTCGGACTATGTGATTTTGGGGGAATGTGTGGTGGGGGGCACCACGACGGCGTTGGCTGTATTGCTGGGACTAGGCTTGCCCATCACCGACAAAATGGGTAGTAGCCATGTCACCTGCAATCACGCCCAAAAACAGGCGATCGCTAACCAGGGGCTCGCCCGCTGGCGCGCCGCGATCGCCACAGACGCCACAGCAGTGTCCCCCCTGGCCCTGGTGGCCGCCGTCGGCGACCCGATGCAAGTGGTCGTTGCTGCGATGGCCATTGGGGCCAGTTGCCACGGTGGGGTGATGCTGGCCGGGGGCACGCAGATGCTCGCTGTGTATGCCCTGGCGCGATCGCTGGCCCGAGCCTATCGGCTGTCATGGCAACCGGAAAGGGTGGTTGTGGGCACCACTCGCTGGGTCGCTGAAGATCCCACCTGCGATACCGTTGGCGTAGCAGAACTGGTGGGTGATGTGCCGTTAATCGCGACGGAGCTGTCGTTTGCGACCTCACGCTATGAGGCCCTGCGACGGTACGAAGCCGGGTTTGTGAAGGAAGGCGTTGCCGCTGGTGGGTGTGCGATCGCCGCTCATCTGTATCAGCACTGGCAGCAGCCACAGCTCTTGCACATCATCGAATCTCAGTACGAACAATTGCAACAGCAGCAGCAACCTGCTCCCGTCCCGTCTTGACCGCCTGCTCGCGCACTATAGAGATCTGGCGCTAAAGGCGATCCCTGAGCAACCCAGTCGAAACTCGATTCCCAGGTCTTTTATTTTCAAACGCATCCTGTGTCCGGCACTGAGAGACCCGCCCAGAATCAAAGGGCTAATCCCTCACCTACGCATCCACCCACCCATCCACTCCACTACGGGATCAGAATGTCACCGTCTCGCCGATCCCTGCAGCCGGCTTATCCCCGTGACAGTTTCCTATCGATTTCGCGGAATTGGGTAGAACCCCCACGGTAATGCGCGGAGTTTCCCAGTGTCCAAAGCGGATGGTAATCACGAGAATAAAGACATACGCACCCACCACAGACATACGCACCCCACCGGAGGGTATCTAAGATGGACTTCATCTATCACCTCGCAAACGCCAGCTTAACCCTTCGAGTTGTCGAACACCTGCTGCAAAAGGCCGATCTGCCTCTTTCCTGGATTACCGTAATTCATCAAATTGACGGTTGGGTTATTAAAGTCAGAATGGACGACATCATCGAAGAGTCCACCGCTGAAGATTTCCGCGCTTATTTGAATGAACTGGGCATTCCCCACGAGCCCAATATTCGCCTCCGCATGGCGCTGTGGGCACTTGAAACGGGCCAATCCCCTGTTGATGTCATGCGTCGCTATCAAGTCGCGGTCGTTTCCCACGGCAAGCCGGAGCGAGCAGAAATTGAAGCGTTCCGTAATCAGTTTGTGATGGGATTGGGGTACTGCCCGGAGACCCTCGCCTAAAAGGTTTTGACGTGGCAGTCGGTTTGTCTCTCTTCCCCACCGTCCCATTTTCTTTATGAAAGTGGGACGGTTTTTTGGGGTGATTGCAAGCCATCCATGGCAGCGAATGAACCGGATAAGTAGCTCGGCCTAATTACAACGATAGCCTGGTGGCTGATTTCGACTCCGCTCAATCAGCGATATTGCTTGGCAGGTCAGAAGTTAAGGGTTGAGCGGAGTCGAAACCCGTTTGTGAAATGATTTTGCCTATCTGCTTACACCGAACTTGATGATCACCGTCCAGGTCACCATGACCCTGAAGTCACCGCGTAGAATAAAGCCAGGTAAACGGGACGGCACAGATGGCATCGAATCAACTCAACAAAGCGCTGATCAAAATTGTGGGGTTGGGCTGGGCGGCCTTTGCGATCGCGGCGATCGCCATTCGGGTCGTCTTTGCCGCGCCCGATGTCGTCTTACTGGTCGATCGCAGCTACTGCGAACCCACTGCCTGGGCCGTCGTGGCTGACACTTATCAAGAGCTTTATCAGCAAGACCAGCGCGGACACATCAATTTAGAGGCCGTCATCCTCTTCAGTGACCTGGGCGAAGAAACCACCGAACCACTCGCCCCAGAAGCTTTTCGCAGTCTCAATACTTACGGCCAATCGAGTCCAGAGCGGCAAACCGACTTAATGGCTCAGTATCCTGATGCCCGTCTGTTGCAATGTCCATAGCCCGATCATGGTGTTGCCTTCACTGTAAACATCATTAGCCCTTTCAGGATTGCTGACACGCACGACTGTAGGCTTGATCACAGCGAATGCTGGGATCGGTTGACACTTGCGTCAGAGGAATGAGCTATGTCACGGGGATTTTCGCGGCGGCATTTTTTGCAAACGACGGGGGCAACCTTAGCGGCGCTGGGCTGGTCGCAAATAGACGTGATGCGGCAGGGCGATCGCTACGGTCGCGCTTGGGCGCAGTCGACTCCGCGAAAACTGGCGCTATTGGTCGGCATCAATGACTATCCGCAGGAGAGCCGCTTTGCCCCCTTAAATGGCTGCGTTAATGATGTCGAGCTGCAATATTTCCTCCTGGTACATCGCTTTGGCTTCAACCCGCGCGACATTGTCAAACTGACGGATCAACAGGCCACCCGTGAGAATATTCTCACTGCCTACGAAGAACATCTGATCAAACAGGCCCAACCCGGCGATGTCGTCGTGTTCCACTTTTCGGGCCACGGCTCCCGCGTACTCGACCCTGATCAAGACTTTGAAGATGGCCTCAACAGCACCCTTGTGCCAGTCGATAGTCCCCTGCCAGCAGGGTTTCCCCGAGAGGGTGGGCCAGTGAACGACATTACTGGACACACGATGTTTCTGCTGGGCAGCGCCATGCCGACGGAAAACTACACGGTGGTGCTGGACAGTTGCCATTCCGGTGGGGCCAAGCGCGGTAACTTGACTATTCGATCGCGGGCGGGGGGCAGCGGCCTCACCATGAGTGATTCGGAGCTGGCCTATCAGGCGGACTGGCGATCACGCCTTGATTTGAGTCAGGCAGACTTCATTCAGCGGCGGCGGGCGGGCATTGCCAAAGGGGCCGCGATCGCCTCAACCCGGCGCGAGCAGTATGCCGCCGACGCCCCCTTCGATGATTTTTACGCGGGCGCTTTCACCTTTGTGCTCACCCAGTATCTGTGGCAGCAAACGGGAGAATCGCCTTTGACCGGAGCGATCGCCAACGTGGCCCGCACCACCACCGAGCTATCGTTTAGCAATCAAGAACCGCAGTTCGAGACGCAACCCGGCAGCAACTTTGACAATCAGCCCCTGTATTTTGTCCCCAAAATCGCCACCCCAGCCGAAGCCGTCGTGACCAACATCGCGGGTGGTGAAGTCGAAATGTGGCTGGGCGGCGTCGATCCCAACAGTTTGGAAGCCTTTGACGCGGGCGCTGTGCTCTCCAGTGTGGATGCTCGGGGACAAGCGCGGGGCCTGGTGCAACTCACGACCCGCAGCGGCCTGACCGGGCGCGGGCGGTTGATGGATGCGGATAGTTTGCCGTCTGGCTCACTGCTGCAAGAGCAGGTGCGCGGCATTCCCACCGATGTCAAATTACGCATTGGCTTAGACGAATCTTTAGGAGCTGAGGCCAACCGTGCCCGCGCAGCCTTAGAAACGATTCCTGGGGTCGAAGCCCTGGCCCTGGGGGGGGACGAGGTGCACTATATTTTCGGGCGCATGACCGCCGCCAATCGGCAGGAACTCGCGGGGCAGCCTCACCTACCGGCTGAGGGCGCGATCGGGTTATTTTCCCAAGGTTTGGATTTGGTGCCCAACGCCTATGGCAATGCCGGAGAATCGATCACGGCGGCCATTGAGCGATTGCGGCCCAAACTGCGGTTGTTGCTGGCGGCGCGCACGGTCAAACTGGCGTTAAATCCAGGCACCTCTCGCCTCAATCTCAACGTGGCGATGTTTGATGAAACGGGCAATCAAATTCTCGGCAAGGTCGTGGCAGTGCGCGGCGCGAATGCGGCTCCTGAACCCCGGCCCACCGTGCCGCAAATTGCGATCGGGCAGGGACTGCGGTTCGAGATTCAAAACCAAGAAGATCAAGACTTGTACTTGAGCGTGTTGGTGATTGATGCCGAGGGGATTATGTCGGTCATTTTTCCTAACCAGTGGACGGCCTCGATCGCGGCCACGCTGCTACCCGCCAGAACAACGTTGCAATTGCCCAAGCCCAGCGACAGCTTTCGCCTGGTAGCGCAAGCCCCGATCGGCACGACCGAGGTGTTAGTGGTGGCGAGCACGAATCCGCTGAATAACGCGCTGCAAGGATTACAGGCGATCGCGAACAATGTTGGCGTATCCCGTGGTCCCGTTGGTATCGAAGATCCCAATGAAGTCATTGATGGCTTATTGGCCGATATCAGTGATGGGACGCGGGGCACCGGCAACGCCACCACGCGATCGATCAATGTCTCGCAACTCGCGGCGCTCTCCATCACCTTTGACACGATTTAGCCAGAGCGCTCAAGGATTGGTGAGCACATCACATTCTGGTTGAGGACAGTGGCTGGGTAATTGGGTGGCTGGGTCGTTGGGATTAGCTTTGACCGCGTTCTTTAGCGCTCTAAGGCCGGTGTTGGTGTGAAGATACGGTGATCTCCCCATCAAGTTTTTACCAGCGAATGTCGTTGCCCGAATCGCCGATATTTCAGTGTTTTCACGGACTGGATTCTCTTCTGAACGTCCGGTCTTGGCGACCTGATTCAAGAAGAGATGGTTAAGGGCGATCGCATCCACCGCTAGAGTCATTTCAGCGCGGCAAAATAAAAGTCGTTCATTCTCCTGCAAGTGGAATATCTGCTTTTACGGATGGCGCGTGTGGTTTACCGGATGGTCTTAACCGGTCTTGAACTGACGGTTATACTCAGCCATTGGAGTGAATGCTGACTGTCGATGACTCTAATCAGAACTGACAAACTTTAACGGGTGACGGTTCTGCACTGTCGGCTCGGTCAGGCCATCCCAAATCGAGTCCTATTAAGTCTGGAAATATGAAGTCAACCGCTGATCTTGAGCAATGGCTCGCAGAGTGTGACGCTGAGCTGGAGCAAGGCCAGAACACCGCCGAGATTTGGCAACAGCGCAGCTTTTGCCTGGCGCAGTTGCAGCGCTATCCAGAAGCCATCATGAGTTTTCAACAGGCGCTCAACTTAGATCCCGATAATCCTCGGGTATGGTGCAACTATGCCAGTACGCTGGCGGCCACCGGACAACTAACCGATGCCGTTTACGCCTATGACCGGGCGCTCGATTTGGCTCCTGATTACGCCAATGTGTGGCGACGGCGCGGTCGGGTGCTCTATCACCAAAAAGAATATGTCAAAGCGATCGAAAGTTATGATCACGCTCTGGCGCTAGCGCCGACGGATGCTCGCCTGTGGTACGGCAAGGGTTTAGCGACTTATCAGTTGGGGCAACTGGCTCCAGCGATCGAGTTATTTAAGATGGCGATCGCCAACGAACCCAATAGTCCCGAAATTCATATTTCGCTGGCTTATGCCCTGATTGACAACCAGCAAAAGAGTCAAGCCCTCGCGTATTTACAACCCTGGATTACCAAAGGGTTCCAAAATGACCGCTTATTTCAATGTTATGCCTATTTATTAGACCAGCGCGGCGACCATAACGAGGCGCTGTATTACTTAGAACAAGCTTGTGAACTCGATCCCTGCAATGTCGATTTCTGGTTTCACCGAGGCATGGTGCTCACCCGGTTAAAACGATTATCGGAAGCCCATCAAATCTTTCGAGAAGTGCTGATGCGCCGGGCAGATAACCCCGATGGCTGGCTCGCCCTGGGGTTAGTATTACGCCATCTGTCGGAACCAGAGGCCGCGATCGCGGCGTTTGATAAAGCGTTGGCGCTGTCCCCGAGTCATCCCCTCGCGTTCTTTCACCAAGCGAGTTGCTATGCCGCCCTTGGACGCGATGACTGGGCCGCTGAGCATTTGCGGCGGGCGCTATCGCTCGATACTCAATACTTGCTCAAAGCGCAACGCGATCCGATTTTGCAAGGGCTAGGCCAGTACTTTTTACCCGCCGCAAATGCCAGCTAGGTCTCAGGGACAAACCGGGGCAACTCGTCCCTACCGGCAACTGAATCGCTAGCCGATGCTTGAGGTTAGGAAAGGGCTCACCATCAACGTCCCAACACCTCATCCTCCACTTACCCATCCACCCACCAACTCACCTACCCATCCACTGTCCTCAACCGGAATGGTATTTTCCCGCTCATCCCTTATTCAGCAGCTTGGCGCTGCCAGTCGCCGATGTTCCACGTGCTGGCATCCCAGGGAGTCGGGTTGACGCCCGTCAGCGTTTTGCTCACGCCATTGGCGATCGCCCGATGCACGATGGGAATCACCGCCACATCTGCCGCCAGTAATGCATCCAGTTCTTGAAAGAGGGCGGCCCGTTTTTCGAGATTGAGCTCCTGCTTCGCCGTGGCGAACAAGGCATCGTACTCGGGATTGCAGTAGCGGGCGTTATTTGGCTTTTGCCACTGATTCGCTTGGGTGGCAATCTGGTCACAGGTCCACCAGCCCAGATAAATGGTCGGGTCGGGGTGATCGTTGCCAGTGGTGTACGCCTGCATGTCCGCGTAGAAATGATTGATGCTGTTGGTCTGCTCCGGATCCCCCGAAAAGAAATCATCCACCCGCACCCGTTTAATATCCACGTCGATGCCCAACTCTTCCAGGCTTTCAGCAATGAGGGTTTGGGTCTTTTGCCGCACCGGATTCACCGAGGTCTGAAAGACCAGCTCCATGGGTTGCCCATCGCGATCTCGCACCCCATCGCCGTCGGTATCCGTCCAACCAGCGGCATCGAGCAAGTCGGCGGCCCGCGCCAAATCATACTCGTAGGGCACCGTGCCGGGACTGGCAAAGGGGCGGGGCGCGACTAGCAGCTGAGCGGTCGGGCGACCCGTAAACCCGTAAAGCTCTTCGGTAATGGTGTCGCGATCGATGGCGTAGGCGATCGCCTGCCGCACCTGCACATCACTCAAAAATGGATGGGGAGCCTGCAAGCTGGAGCGTTCGCCAGCTTCGGTCTCGGCAAAGGGATCGGTGGGGTTGAGCATAATGCGCTCCACC
The DNA here is from genome assembly GCF_016888165.1 of Halomicronema sp. CCY15110. Lineage (GTDB taxonomy): Bacteria > Cyanobacteriota > Cyanobacteriia > Phormidesmidales > Phormidesmidaceae > Halomicronema. The sequence continues at coordinate 30,496 of NZ_JACSWC010000429.1, forward strand.
AGTCCGCCAAACACGGTATCCACCACCCCCTGGCCATCCTGCTGCAAATCTTGGAGTAACTCGACCTCCACTTGCAGATTGTGGGCAAAGTCAGCTTCTCCGGTGCTCAAGACTTCCCGCGCGGCGGCATAGGGGGCCAAGCCACCGACAAATTCCACCGTCTTGAAGGCTGGCGGGTCGCCGCGATAGTTAGGGTTGGGGACAAAGGTGATGCTGCCGGGTTGCGAGTCGCTGACCTGATACGGGCCAGTGCCGATGGGGGCCAGATTCGCGTCGGCACTCCGCGCGTCCGCACCATTGGCCGCCTCAAAAATATGTTTTGGCAAAATGACGCCCGTTTGTCCCGTAAAAGGGATTTGCCAGGCGGCAGTGACATCGGTGAAATTGATTTTAACCGTCTGCTCGTCCAGCGCTTCGACCGACTCCACCCCTTCGTAATACTGGGCGGTCGCGGCTCCCACTTGTGGATTGCTGACAAAATCAAAGGTGAAGACGACATCTTCGGCGGTGAAAGGTTCGCCGTCTGACCACACGACATCTGGCTGGAGTTGCCAGGTCACCGATCGCCCGTCGGCAGCCACGCCGTCATTCTCTTCTGAGGGAATTTTTGCCGCCAAAATGGGCACCAACTCCCCCCGCTCATTAGCGGTTGCCAGGGGTTCCAGGACAATGCGCCCCGCTTCAAAATCTTGGATGCCGGTCGCCAAGTGAGGATTGAGGGTGGTCGGGACGCGGCTATAGAGCAGACGCAAGGTCTGGCGATCGCGGGGCGCTACCGCTGCCGTCGCCGACTCGTTACCCGTATCCGCGATCGGCGGCTGACTGCACCCCCCGGAGATCGCTGCCCCCAGCAGGACACAACCCGCTGCCACCCCTGCTAGATATCGACGCTGCTCGGTCATTGACGTATCCACTGTTACGAATTGCGATCCTATCCTAGCGATCGCAGCCCTGATTGCGGCATGTGCTGATTTTTTCGGTGGGCGTTTCGGTCGGGGGCGGCCGATGTTGGCAGAGGGCGATGGAGCTCTCACGCTGCTCCCAAATTGAGGGCGACGTTGCAGCGATCGCCACAAAATAGCGCTCCCCGCAGTGGCACAGTAAGTGTGTTCCTAATATTTGTTAAAGATTGCCATGAGTGGACTTGGTGGACTGAATAAAACTCCCAATGGCGTGGTTTTAGGCATGGTGCAGGCGCAGTTGCCCAACGTCGTGACCCCGGAAGACCTGGCCGCCCAAACCCAGCGCATCGTTGACATGGTCGGCAAAGCTCGTCGCAATATGCCCACGATGGATCTGGTGGTTTTTCCCGAATACTCGCTGCACGGGTTGTCGATGGATACCAACCCCGACATTATGTGTCGCCTCGACGGGCCAGAAGTCGCCGCCCTGCGCCAAGCCTGCATTGACAACGCCATCTGGGGCTGCTTTTCCATCATGGAATTTAACCCCAAGGGCAACCCTTACAACAGCGGCCTGATCATCGACGACCAAGGGGAGCTCAAACTTTACTATCGCAAGCTGCACCCCTGGGTGCCCGTCGAACCCTGGGAACCCGGCAACATCGGCATCCCCGTCTGCGAAGGCCCCAACGGCAGCACCCTGGCGCTGATCATCTGCCACGACGGCATGTTCTCCGAAATGGCGCGGGAATGTGCCTACAAAGGGGCCGAAATCATGATCCGTACCGCTGGCTATACTGCGCCAATTCGTCATTCCTGGCGCATCACTAACCAGGCGAATGCCTTCAGTAACCTCATGGTCACGGCTTCGGTCTGCATGTGCGGCACCGATGGCACCTTTGACTCGATGGGTGAGGGCATGATCGTCAACTTTGATGGGGAACCGTTGGTGATGGGCAGCCACCGGCCCGATGAAATCATCACCGCCGAAGTGCGTCCCGACCTGGTGCGCGAAGCTCGCCAATACTGGGGCGTTGAGAACAATATCTACCAGTTCGGCCATCGCGGTTACGTCGCGGTAAAGGGCGGTGCCCAAGACTGCCCCTACACCTATATGAAAGATATGGTGGACGGCAACTATCGCCTGCCTTGGGAAGATGAAGTAGTACATACCGATGGCACCTCCTGCGGCTTTGATGCCCCCACGCGAGAGTATCAGGGCGAAGAAATGCCGACCTTGCCCAGCAAGGTTTAAGTCACTGTGTTGCAGTAGGCCTAAAATACTCACCTCAAAGCGCTATCTACTCGTAAAGCTGTCCGGTTTTCTCAACTAGGGCAGGGCGGTATCGCTACAGTAGGATTGGATAGCCGCTTTGAGGTGTGCTGTGTTCATCAGCGTTGTCATTCCCACATACAACCGCCAACCGATTTTAGCCAAGTGTCTGCGGGCGATGGAGCAGCAGCAGTTGCCTGCTGATAGCCCGGTGGCCGATTACGAAATCGTGATTGTGGATGACGGTTCCACCGACGGTACGGTCGCTTGGCTCCAGGAAAGTGCGGTGGAATTTCCCCATGTGCGGCTGTTTGAGCAAGACCACAAAGGCCCCGCGATCGCCCGCAACTTTGGCGTCACGGAAGCAAAGGGCGACACCATTATTTTTATCGACAGCGACTTAGTGGTGCTGCCCGATTTCTTGCACCACCACGGCACGGCGTTGAAAAAGGCGTACGAGGAGAAGGGCAGCGATCGCGTTTTCACCTACGGGCGCGTGGTCAATACCTGCAACTTTGACGATCCCACCTCAGAGCCGTTCAAAGTGACGGATTATTCCCAGGCGTTTTTTGCGACGGGTAATGTGGCGATCGCTAAACACTGGCTAGAGGAAGCGGGCCTGTTCGATACCCAGTTTCAACTCTATGGTTGGGAAGATTTGGAACTGGGGGTGCGGCTCAAAAAATTAGGTCTATCTTTGGTCAAAGTCCCTGAAGCAGTGGGATATCACTGGCATCCCCCCTTCGCTCTCGACCAGGTGCCCCGCCTGATTGAGCAAGAAATGCAGCGGGGGCGCATGGGGGTTTTGTTTTACCAAAAGCATCCCACCTGGGATGTGCGCCTGATGATTCAGATGACGTGGCTGCATCGAGTGCTGTGGGGCGTCCTGTCATTGGGTGGCCGGTTGAATGAACAGACCTTGGCCCCGCTGTTGCAGTGGCTGATCGACTCGGGACGACCGCAATTGGCCCTCGAAGTGGCGCGGGTGTTCCTGAATTGGTATAACGTGCAAGGCGTGTATGCTGCCTATGCTGAAATGGAGCAGCAGGGTGCTTAAGCCGCTGGATAACTGACCTGTGCGAACGCGATTGTGATTCCTTCTCAGTACAACATCACTGCCATTATCGAAGGCTACGCCAAAGGCTATTTCCTGATGTCTGACGACGATGGTCAGGGCCTCGGGTGGTATTCCAGTCGCCAACGCACGTTGATTCCTTTGGACGATCGCTTTCGCTATCCCAAATCCCTCCGTCGCGTCCTCAACCAAGACCGATTTGAAACCGCAATCAGTCGGGACTTTCTCTCGGTGGTGGAGGGCTGCGCCGATCGCGACACCACCTGGATTTCGGACGACCTGAAAGAAATTTACTGGGAACTACATCAGGCAGGCTGGGCCCACAGTTTTGAAACCTGGCAGGGCGACGAGTTGGCTGGGGGCATTTTAGGACTCACCATCGGCGGCAGCTTCGTGGGCGAGTCGATGTTCTATCGTATTCCCGAAGGCTCAAAAGTGGCGATGGTGAAGCTGGTGGAGCATCTGCGATCGCGCCAATACCTCTTTTTCGACGCACAAATGATGAATCCCCATCTGGAGCGATTTGGCGCTTATATCGTCTCTAATCGGGACTATCGCAAACTGCTGAAACAGGCATTATCCATGCCCTGCACCTTTGTTTAGAGAAGGGTATGGGGTGGACAAATCTGTGGGTAGGGACGAGGCATTCTCGATGAATCATATTGGGCCTTCCCAAAACGTTATTTCGAGAATGCCTCGCTCCGACGGAATGTAGCTGGTGCTTTAATATCCGCCGAGGGAACCGCGTTTTTTCGCCATCTTCTCAGCCCAGTTAAACACCAACAGCCCTAGTCCCAGGTAAGCCAAACCATTCAACAGAGCCAGCCCAAAGGTCAACCAATCGAGCGGCAAATCTCTGGCCATCAGGTCGCGCAACAACCCCGTGCTGGGAATCATCGGCAAGAAAAAGCGGAGATACTGCATGACACCCGTGGATTGCTCGAACGGGGCCGCCAGCAAGAACAGTAAAAGAAACTGAAAAATTCCCAAAATCTGCTGGACTCGCTTGAACACCAGCGCACAGGCTCCCATCATGAAGGCGAAGCCATATCCCGCCATGACCAGGGTGAGAAAGGGCAAGAGCAACACGGGGGGAAACGAGAGGCGACTGCCGGAAATCGCCATCAAGATCAGGACAATCCCAGAGATGAGGGTAAACCGCAGGGCCAAACTAGCGACGGCCCGAGCGAAAAATACGCGCGGTGACCCCCATGGCGAAAGGAAAACCTGCTCCAGCGTGCCCGTCTGCGCTTCCGACTGGAGACCGATCGCAATGTCGTTGATGATGTACAGGTTTAGTGACCACAGCACATAGCCCACGACGACGGCATCGAGGCGATCGCCAAAGGCAAAACTGGGGCCAGCCATGTAGCGCGCACTCAAAAACAGACCGTAAAACACCGATGTGGTGATGATCAATCCGGCAATCACTTCGGCTGGATACCGAATGAACTGAATCCAGGTGCGCTTCAGTTCCACATGGAGTAAATCAATCATGAGTCGGCATCCTGGGTATCTTTGACGAGCTTGAGAAAGACTTGAGTCAGGTCAGCGCGATCGCGCTGCACCGAGACAATCGGCAACGGTTGCAAGGCCGCGAGTAACGCATAAAGCTGATGGTGGTCGTCGGCATAGGTGATGTGACTGCCATCAACGATCGCGCCGAGCTGAGAGACCTGATGCTGTTGGGCAGGGGATAAGGTGCCTTCGATTTCGATCTGATAGGTGGAGTTGGAAAATTCCTGGAGCAGCGACTCGGTGGACTGTTCCGCAATAATTTGGCCGCGACGGATGATGGCCACGCGATCGGACAGTTCTTCCGCCACGTCCAACTGGTGGGTGGTGAGCAAGATGGCGCGGCCTTCCTGAGCAATTTGGCGCACCAGGGCTTTCACCGTTTCCCCGGCTTCCACATCTAGCCCCAGGGTGGGTTCGTCCAGCAGCAGCAGTTGAGGGTTGTGGATGAGGGCCACGGCGATCGCCAACTTTTGCTGCATTCCCCGCGACAGCTTTTGCACCGGCGTATCGCGCTTGTCCAATAGTTCAAAGCGATCGAGCAGCTCCAAGCCGCGACGGTGGGCCACCTTGCGAGGCACCTGCCGCAGCACCCCAAAATATTCTAAATTTTCTTCGGGGGTGAGTCGCCAATAGAGGTTGCGGTTGCCTTCCAACACCGCACCGATGTTGCGCAGGGCGCGGGCATGGCGGTGGGGATCTTCTCCCGCAATGGTGACCTGGCCGCGATCGGGCCTTACCAAGCCCGCAATCATTTTGATCGTGGTGGTTTTGCCAGCCCCATTCGGCCCCAAAAAGGCGAGCACTTCGCCTCGGTGCAGCGTCAGTGAGACCTGGCGCACCGCCTCAAAGCGCTGCTTGCCGCGGCCATAGGTTTTGGTCAGTCCTTGAGTCGCTAAAACAATGTTGTCAGGGGTGACAGCAGCAGGACGCTCAGCAGTCGGACGATTTGCAAGTTGCACAATTCAACGATGCTCTTAAAAGGGCAAAGACTTCAGTCTTTACCTATCTTAATGTTTAGTGCTGAGTTTCTGTGGTGATACTGGCTAACAAGGCCCGATAACCTTGGCTGGCTGCCGCTTTTTCAGCATCCTTGCGAGAGGCCCCGACCCCGGAGCCGAGCCAGCGATCGCCCAGTCGCACATCGGCGCGAAACCGTTGCGGATCGCCGTGCTGCGTACTAATTTCTTCGGTGCGGTAGTCGGGCAAGGTTCTGTAATGCTTTTGCGTCAGCTCTTGCAGGGCCGTTTTCGGGTTGCGCATGGCCGGATTTTCCATGAGCTGCTGGGCTGATGTCGCCAAATGCGGATCCAACCAGGGCCGCACCAGCTGCAAATGGCCTCGGCTGAGATACAGCACGGCCAAGATGGCTTCGACGGCATCGGCTAAACGGCGGGGGCGAGCGGCGCGATCGCCCGCCGCCGCACTAGAGGTTTGCAAGAATTGTTCAATGCCAATATTTTCAGCAATTTCGGCCAGCATTTGGTCACTCACGAGCTGCGATCGCACGCGGGTGAGTTCCCCTACGGTCGCTTGGGGATAGTGCTCCATCAGAAATTCTGCCGCGGCTAGGCGCAGGACCGAGTCCCCAAAAAATTCCAACTGCTCGTTGTTGCGATCGCCCGATGCCGAAGCGTGAACGAGGGCCTGATCGAGCAAATCCCAATTCACCGACTCGGTGGGTAAACCCAATTTCTCGACACATCGCTTGAGGGACGGCGGTGGGGGTAGTGACTCACTCATAATTCACTCGGGCCAGAGGCCGGTAGTGCCAACAGCAGGATTTTCCAGCATAGTTGATTCCTGGGTTCATGGAGGGGCGCGATCGCGCTTCTAGTCGCTAGCCTTGAAAAGCGACATGACGGCCGCCGTCGGTTATCAGGGTGTCAGCGAAATTGCCGCGATCGCCCCCAGAAAGCGTTAGGGTTTTGGGAAAGACTCCACGATTTTGGCAGGTGATTTGGTGGCCCCCGCTCAGACAATACGCGTTAAAGCCCAACAAGTTTTTGCCGTATCCCGCGTTTTGCTATCGGTGTATTACGCCTACATGGTGGAATACCGCGCTGAGCTAATGTTTTGGGTGCTATCGGGCACCCTGCCCCTGATTTTTCTGGGCATTTGGACCCAAGCCTCGCAGACGGGCCAGTTTGCCTTAGATTCCGTCACGTTCATTCGCTACTTTTTGGTCGTCTTTTTGGTCAGGCAGCTCACCGTTGTTTGGGTGATTTGGGAGTTTGAGCGAGAAGTGGTGGAAGGTAAACTGTCGCCCTTTTTGTTGCAGCCGATTGACCCAGTGTGGCGACATTTTGTCAGTCATGTCTCCGAGCGCTTTGCCCGGATGCCCTTTATTGTCGGACTGCTGGGGTTGTGTTTTCTGCTCTACCCCCAAGCCTTGTGGCGACCGTCACTGGCCGCGATCGTGCTGGGACTCATCGCCACCAGCCTCGCGTTCTGTCTGCGCTTCGTCATTCAATACACCTTTGCGCTGTTTTCCTTTTGGACAGAGCGGGCGAACGCGATCGAGCAATTTTGGTATCTGCTCTACATTTTCTTGTCTGGCATGATTGCGCCGCTGGATGTTTTTCCTGAGTCGGTGCGGGCAGTCATTGTGTGGACGCCGTTTCCCTACCTGATTTACTTTCCCGCCAACTTATTTCTGGGGCGACAGACGGATGTGGTGCGGGGCTTTTTGGCGATCGCGCTCTGGGGCGCAATTTTCCTCGTGCTGAACCGTTGGTTGTGGAAACGTGGTTTGCGCCAATATTCGGGCATGGGGGCGTGATGCAGCGTTATTGGCAAGTGCTCACCCTATTTTGGAGTACCGCGATCGCGGCGGAGCTGGAATATCGGCTCAACTTTGTCATTGCGGCCCTGAGTAGTTTGGGTGGGTTAGCGGGCAGCTTATTTGGGCTCTTTCTCTTCTATGGAGCGGGCTATGAGTTTCCCGGCTGGAGTTGGGAAGCCGCGCTCGTCGTCTTGGGAATTTTCACGCTGTTGCAGGGCTTCTCTTCCACCTTTTTGGCACCGAATCTGAACAAAATTGTGCGTCAAGTGCAGGAAGGCACCCTCGACTTTGTCTTGCTCAAGCCTATTAGTTCGCAGTTTTGGCTGTCCACTCGCACCCTCTCGCCCTGGGGCATTCCTGACCTGCTGTTTGGCCTGGTAATGATCGGCTATGCCGGGTCGCAGTTGGGCATCGCTCCCAGCGCCTACTTACTCGCCTTACCCACGTTGGTCTTTGGCTTTCTGAGCCTCTACAGCCTGTGGTTCATGTTGGGGGCGACTAGCATCTGGTTCGTCAAAATTTACAACGTGACTGAAGTGCTACGCGGTTTATTAGAGGCCGGTCGCTTCCCGGTCGTCGCCTATCCAGTGGCCTACCGTTTCTTCCTGACCTTTGTGATTCCGGTGGCATTTCTAACTACGGTGCCCGCGCAAGCGCTACTCGGCAGAGTGGAATGGGGCTGGATTCTGGGATCGGTGGGGTTGGCGATCGCCCTCCTGCAACTTTCCCGGTGGTTCTGGCGCTTCGCCCTCCGCTTCTACACCAGCGCCTCCAGCTAAGGACTGAGGATCAAATAAGGGACTTGCGCGAAAAAAAGATCCCCATGAACCGAGTTTCGACTTCGCTCAACTCTCGATACTGGCAGGTTG
>NZ_JACSWC010000043.1 GCF_016888165.1 Halomicronema sp. CCY15110
AATTCACACGACTATCGGCGATCGCTTAGCGCTGCTGTCGAAGGCGATGGACGGGAATTTAGTGCTCGATTTTAGATGCGGAAAGTTAAGTTGACAATGCCCCCCAAGGCGATACCTTGGTGAGAGGCCATGGCGATCGCCGCGTTCAGGTTTGGGATGTGGCCTCAGGCGATTGCCTCCAAACTCTGTTAGGCGCTGAGAAGGCGATTTGGTCCGTGACGTTTAGTCCCCAGGGCAATTTGATCGCCAGTGGCAATGAAGACGGCAACGTGCGCCTGTGGGAGCAGCCCTCTGGCAACCCTGACCAAACCCTGTCAGGGCATACCCAGGCGGTTTGGTCAGTGGCGTTTGATCCTGAGGGCAAGTACTTGGCTAGCGGCAGCGCCGATCACAGCATTCGCCTGTGGGAGGTGCAAACGGGGCACTGCTGTCAAACCCTGACTGGGCATCGACACTGGGTTTGTGCAGTGGCTTTCCATCCGCAACAGCCGCTCCTGGCCAGTGGTTCCTACGATCGCACCCTCAAGCTGTGGGACACCACCACGGGGGACTGTCGACAAACGTTATCGGGGCATCTGAGGGCGTGTGGGTGATCGCGTTTGCCCCCCAGGGCGACTACCTGGTGAGTAGCAGCCTTGATCAAACGGCACGCCTCTGGGACATCAACACTGGAGACTGCCAACAAATCCTGCAGGGTCATCGCAACTGGGTCATGTCTGTAGACGTCAGTCCTGATGGGCAACAGATTGCGACGGGCAGTGCCGACCACACGGTCAAACTTTGGGATGCCCAAACGGGGCACTGCGTGAACACGCTCAAAGGTCACCGCAACAGTGTTTGGTCGGTGGCCTTTAGTCCCGATGGGCAATCCCTCGCCAGCGGCAGTGACGATAAAACGATCAAGCTATGGTCAGTCGCAACGGGGCAGTGTGTGCAAGCCATGAAGACTCAGGAACCCTACGAAAACATGGATATCACGGGGGTTGTGGGGCTAACCCCAGCTCAGCTCGCCATCCTCAAACAGTTGGGCGCTGTAGAACGGTCAGGCGATAGTCAAGGGCAATTACGCTGACTTGCAAAAGGGTTACTCAAAATTTGAATCCCAATCAATCCCGAGGCTTTCAATGATGCCAAGAATACAAATGCCCGCCAAAAACGCCACTCAGAATGCCACTGCCTCAGTGCCGATGCCCCTTGTTCATCATGGCGCTGATTTCTAGTCTGCTATTGGTACTGGTGGGCGGTAGTTTATTTTTCTTTCCAGAGGCGGCTCGCTCCCGCTGGGTCTGGTCTTTAACCCCGTTCAATACCCGATTTTTAGGGGCTATCTATCTCACATCATTGGTCGGGCTCTCGATTTTGTTAGTGACGCGCCGAGTGCTCTCCGTCCGCCTCATTGTGCCGATAATGTGGATATTTACGACCGTCGTTTTCGTTGTCTCTTGTCTGCAAATCGAGCAGTTTGATCTGGCTCGACGGGCAACCGCCATTTGGTTTGGCCTCTACGCCGCCGATTGCTTCGGGTCGAGCTATTACCTTTGGCACTACAGGCGACAAATATTTATGGTGAGCGGCCATTTGCCCCGCCACTGGCATCTGTACCTGCAACTACAGGCGGCATTTATGGGCATTTATGGCTTCGGGCTGTTGCTATTGCCGACCCTGTTTGGCGGTTTCTGGCCGTGGCCGCTGGATGTTTTCCACTGTCAGCTCTACAGTGCCATTGTTCTGACGGGAGCAGCCGCGTCCGCCCTGCTGACCCGACAACCAACCCCGATGCAACTCTGTATGTTGGGGCTCATTCAGACAACTTTGAGTGGTTTGGTACTGGCAGGTGTGGTCATTGTGGACATCGCTGTGCGCGCCATCAACTGGGTCAGCTTTAACACTTGGGCCTGGATGGGGACATTTGCGCTGCTGGGTATCGTCGGCTTAGCCTTGATGTTGGAAGCGCGATCGCTGAGCCCAAACCGATAGAGGAAAGAGGGATCATGATTCTGAAAACAACTAAAACAACCCTGTCGCTTTATTCTAAGCAGGCGGCCCCGCTTCGAATGTTGTGATGCCATCTGGCAGCACTTCCCAGGCGGCTTTGGAGCCGACAAAAATGTGCATGCCAATCTCAACCTTAGGGTCACCATTCACGCAGCCGAGCGTGACCCCATGAACGTTGCCTTGGTAGGTCCCACAGAGTGTCGATCCACAAACGCTGCAAAATGACATGCCAAAACCATGCTCCCCCACATAGTGGCTCAGCTTGTCTTGACCCGATAGCCATTCAAATTCGTCAGGCTCAACCAGCGCATATGCAGAGGGAGCAGGTCACTTTCTGAAGAGGAATATTAGAGTAAGGCTGTAGCGATATTTGGATGGGTACCCTCATGACGCC
>NZ_JACSWC010000430.1 GCF_016888165.1 Halomicronema sp. CCY15110
GGCCATCGCCTCCTTGACCGGCTATGACTTTATCCTTGAGGCTCTATTCTATGCAGCTTTATAGAGAATTGGTATTACATCAACAAAAATAAGATTGCTCCTTTTCTTCAAAAACTGGAAGATCGGAAACTCAAAGTGCTGCTAGATGGTGACGAGGTCACTGAGAAATTCTTTCACGAGACATTTACTCAAACAGCACCACGACATGTGCAACTTTCTGCAAAAGATGTCTTGCTAGGCGAGAATAATGCCTATGAGCTGGTTGAACCATTAGGGAATGGAGCCGTAGGAAATGTTTGGTCTGCTCGACTGCAATCTCCAGAAGTTTTACTAGTAGCCGCTAAGATAATGCTCCCACGTCAGGATCTTTTGCAAGAATCCAAGCTTCCCAATGTTCGGGAACGATTCAGGCGAGAGGCGAGCAATGGTCGCAGAATAAATCACCCTAATGTTGTTCGATACCTTGACGTAGGAGAGGTTCAAAATAACCCCTTCTTAATTATGGAGTTAGCACAACGTTCCGTGGCTGAACAACTACGCACTAGTGGCCCTATTCCGGAAGAAGAAACAGCACAGATAATATTAGACACTGTCATTGGTCTCGACTTCCTGCATTCAAAAGGCTGTACTCACCGAGACATTAAACCAGCAAACCTCTTAGATTTTCCAGATACCATTAAGCTTGGAGACCTCGGCATTGTTAAATGGAGTGACTTTGATGAAACTTTTACAAAGGGAGGAACAATAACTCAGGAATCAGTGCAGTTAGGCTCTTGGTTCTATATGGCTCCAGAGCAACAAGAATCTCCGCATGATGCAGTTGAAGCATCAGACTTATATGCTTTAGGTGTCAGCTGGATAGAGATACTTACAGGTAAGCTGCCAAGTCCTCAAGCTATTGGTGCTGGAAAATTTGAACTTCCTGAACTAAGGCCTGGCATTGTTGACCTCTTGAAAAGAATGGTTGATTATAGTCCTACTGAACGCCCTGGACTCGAAGAGATTGGAAATACGGTTCGAGATGCTTACTCATTAGAATGATTGAGCACGTGAAGACATGGTCAAACAAAAATCATTCAAATAAAAGTATTATTGTATTTAATTTATATAAATGGAAATAATCGCAAGTCTTTCCGAGGGTCTCCTTGAGTTGTTGAAAATACATGAAAGTTGAATTAATAACAGCAATTGTTGCTATTGTGGTTTCCATTTCAAGTGTCTTTGTTAATGCACTCCAAATCAGACTGCAACAGCGCAAAAATCAAGCAGAAAAAAGACAATGGGAAAAAGAGTTCCAGAATAAGCAAAATGAATGGAAACGAGCAGTAGAAAGAGGGATTACTCAGGCGATTTTTCAAGAAACATCCATCAAACTTTACGAAGCTAGACTTGAGGCATATTCGCCAGTTTGGCCGTTATTGAAAATAACAGCTGGATATGAATGGAAAAGAATAGGGGGTGCCGAGTGGGCAAAGGACTCCCACCAAAATGCCGTGGTAGCGGTACAACAGATGGCAGATAGCCTGACCGCTCTCGCTTATGAAAGCTTAGGCTTATTAATGTCTGAAGAATCAAGGAGTCATCTTACAGGTCTACGCCGTAGTTGTGGTGCTTTTAATAAGAATAAATTAACGTTCCAAGAACTTAAGAGACAGGCCCATTGGTTTAAGCACAGCCTTAGAGCTGATTTATACATTCCTACTAGTTCTATTGAGAATGAGGAATTCAGAAAATATACAGGAATAGTCAATCAATTTCTTGAATCAAAAGACTAGTTTATTGATGAGCTGAAAATTTCCCTTGATTGTTCAAGAGCAGTTGTATACATACGCAACTACTCACACGAGAATAGGTTTTTTGGTATGGCAGCCGTAACGAGAGGTTGCGGATTTTAGGTGTGTGGCAATTGAGATGAGAAGACCCGTTCCAATGCATATCTGAGTGCGTCTTGGATTTCTCCGATCGCCCCCAGCCCCACATTTCAAGCGTCAGCATTGCTCTGCTTCAAAAACGTCAACACCTCATCACACCAGTCGATCCAGTCCTGCTCATAGCGGATGCCCCGCCGCAGTGTGAGGTAGCGATACTGCTCTTGCCGGGGGGGATTGGGATGACTCTGATACCAACTCTCCTTCTCCTGATACGACGTGAGTTGGGCCTGATGCATTTGCCGCCGCCGCTGCAACTCGCGAATCAACGCCTCATTCGGCAAGTGGGCACCGCCCAACACCTTGACCAGCAAATCTTCTCGAATGGGAGTCGGTTCCGTCGGTTCTCGATACCAGCGGCGGAGTTCCTGCTGGCCCGCGTCGGTGATGGCGTAAATCTTTTTGTCCGGCTTCCCCGCCTGGGGCACCAACTCAAACGACACCCAGCCCTTTTCCTCCATCTTGCCCAGCTCGCGGTAAATCTGCTGCTGGCTGGCCTTCCAGTAGCAACTCACCGTTTCCTCAAACTGTTTACTGAGGTCGTAGCCGCTCGCGGGGTGCTCACAAAGGACGGTCAAGATGGTGTGGGCAAGGGCCATAAGGGATGCGGTTGACATACTCAATAAGTTGAGTATAAGCTCAAGGCGAATACACAACAAGTTGAATACAAACTTGTTGTCAAAAACTCTTTGGGTATTGTTATGGTGTCGCATCCGGGAACCTTGCCGTCCGCTACGTCAACGACCGATCGCCCGTCCCTCGCTACGGCACCGCCTCACCGCTGGCGACGCTATCGCTGGGGCTTAGTGCCTGGAGCGATCGCCCTCCTCATCGGGGGCATTTCCCTTTACCGCATCGTCGCTCCCGCTGATTCATCGTCCGAGTTGACGGCGGCATTGCCCGTTGCGGCCCTGCCAGTGGAATCTGTGAGCGAGTACACCACTCAACGGGAATACACCGGAGAACTGGTCGCCGGACGCAGCAGTAGCTTAGGGTTTGAGCGCCCCGGTACCGTAGTGGCTGTGCTGGTAGATGAGGGCGATCGCGTGGTTGCCGGACAACCCTTGGCCCGACTCGACATCCGGACTTTGGAGGCACAACGGCAGCAGCTCGCCGCTCAACAGGCCGCCGCCCAAGCCCAACTGCGGGAATTAGAGGCCGGGCCGCGTCAAGAAGACATTGCCACCGCCCAAGCTACCGTGGCGGAAATTGAGCAGCAGTTGGCGTTGGCAAAGTTGCAGCGCGATCGCCGCGCAGACCTCTACGCCCGAGGCGCGATTTCCCGCGAAGAATTGGATCGGGAAGTCTTCAATACCAGTGCCCTGGAAAATCGCCGCGCCCAAGCCCAAAGCCAACTCAATGAGCAGCAAGCGGGCACCCGTATCGAACAGCTCGATGCCCAAGCGGCCCAGGTCAGCCAAGCCGCCGCGAGCTTGCGCCAAGTGGCAGTGGATTTGGACAAAAGCGTATTGCGGGCTCCCTTTGATGGCGTGGTCAGCGCCCGCTCAGTGGACGAAGGCGTGGTGGTGGCGGGTGGCCAGGCCGTTTTGAGCTTGGTGGAAGCCGGTCCTTTGGAGGCCAAGGTGGGCGTGCCGCCCGCCGTGGCCGACACCCTTAGCGAGGGTGAAGAAGTCGCGATCACTGTGGGCGATCGCCCCTACACCGCGACCATCACCGCGCTGCTCCCCGAACTAGACGCCACCAGTCGCACCGTGACCGTGGTGCTGCAAGTCGCTGCCGCTGACCTCACCGTGGGCCAAACCGTGCGCCTGAGCCTGACCGACACCCAACCCGCCGAGGGCATTTGGCTACCGACTACAGCGCTCGTGCCCAGCGATCGCGGCCTCTGGTCGGTGTACGTGCTGGCGGAGTCGGCTGCCGAGTCCCCAGCCGATGTCTACATCGTCAGTCGGCGGGAGGTGGAGGTTGTACATACCGAGGGCGATCGCGCCCTGGTGCGTGGCACGTTGCAGCCGGGGGAGCAGGCGATCACCACGGGGACTCACCGCCTCACGCCTGGCCAGTCCGTCACCTGGCAGCCCTAACTGCCCGCCCCTGACCCCAACAGCAGGAACTTTAGCAGCGATTTGAGTATCTCTAATGCTCATTCCCCGCCAGTGAACCCTGGGGGTTGTTTTGTTGCTATCGGAGGCATCGCCATGGAGCGCTTGATTTTAGCGGGTTTGATCACCGGTTTAGTCATGGTCAGTGGCTCACTGAACCGCGATCTCTCCCCCGTCCCCCAGCCCCTCTCCCCGCCGATTGATCAGCCGCACCACGGCATCGAACTCGATTACCCCCGTCGGTTGCCACTCGTTGATCCTAAGGGCGATCAGCTTGTCCCCCCACTTTCTCACCCCGCCCCTCTCACCCACCTCATACCCTGCCGCCTTCATACCCTGCCACCCTCATACCCCGCCACTCCCCGCCATGCTCACCCTCTTCTACCGCAACCGCCAACTACTCACCCTTACCCTCACCCTGGTCATCGTCTGGGGGCTGTCCGCCCTTTTCGCCCTACCACGATTGGAAGATCCGGAAATCACTCAGCGCTATGCCCAAGTGGTGACGTTTTTGCCGGGAGCCACTCCCGAGCGAGTGGAGTCCCTGGTCACAGAACCGCTGGAAGACAAGCTGTTTGAACTGGAAGAGGTGAGCTTTCTGGAATCCACCTCTAGCACGGGCATTTCGGTGATTGGCGTGGAGATCAAAGAGGCCATTCGCGATGTGGAACCGATTTGGGCCAAAGTGCGTGGCAAGATTGACGACGCCGTACCAGACCTGCCGCCCGAAGCCTCCGACCCGGAATATCGGGATAGCAGCGTCAGTGCCAGTGCCCTGATTGTGGGCCTCACCTGGGAACTGCCAGGAGAACCCAACCAGCTCATTTTGGGACGGTTAGCAGAGGGGTTAGAAGACCGGCTGCGATCGCTGCCCGGCACCGACAGAGTGGAACGTTTTGGCTATGCCGATGAAGAAATTCGCGTGGAAATTGCCGCCAGTGAATTGGCGCGGCTAGGACTGACCGCCCAAGCCCTCTCGCAACAAATTGCCGCCAGTGATGCCAAAGTGTCGGCGGGCCAGGTACAGGGCGATCGCAACGAATTTCTCCTTGAAGTCAGCAGTGCTCTGGACTCCCTCGAACGGGTGCGCGCCATCCCCATTCAAATCGGCAGCAACGGAGCCACCGCGCGGTTGGGCGATATCGCCACCGTGAGTCAGGGCGTGCAAGACCCCGCCGACAGTTTGGCCTATGTCAATGGCTACCCAGCGGTGGTGGTGGCCGCAACAGTGGAGTCCGACTATCGCGTGGATACCTGGGCCGCAGCGGCTCGCGGAGTTTTGGCGGATTACGCAGCGTCCTTATCCGATGGACTCGGCCTGCATGTCGTGTTGGATCAAAGTCAATATGTACAGCAGCGGCTCAACGGCGTGATCGGCAACCTGATTTTTGGCTCGCTGTTGGTGGTGGCGGTTTCTTTGTTGATACTGGGGGCCAAGTCGGCGTTGCTGGTGGGGTTGGCCCTGCCGCTGACGACGCTGATGGTGTTTGGCTGGATGCACGTTCTCGGCGTACCGCTACACCAAATGTCGGTCACGGGCATCATCATCGCCCTGGGCTTGCTCATCGACAACGCGATCGTGGTGGTGGATGAAGTGCAGGGGCGCTTGCGATCGGGGCTGCCCCCAGCCGAGGCCGTGGGCAAAACGGTGAGTCACTTATTCGTACCTTTGCTCGCCTCCACTCTGACCACCATCCTGGCCTTTGTGCCCATCGCCACTTCCCCCGGCGGCACGGGCGAATTTATTGGCACTATCGGCTTGACGGTGATTTTGGCCCTCATCAGTTCCCTGGCTCTGTCGCTGACGGTGATCACGGCTCTGGCGGGACGGCTGCACCATTGGCAACCGCTGAACTGGCAGCGGGACTGGTGGCAACACGGCCTGTCTAACGCGGCGCTGGCCGCAGGATATCGCTGGACGCTGCGCCGCTGTTTCCAACGGCCTTGGTTGGGAGTCGGGTTAACGCTCATTCTCCCCGTCGCTGGCTTTGCGATGTTTGGCACCCTAGACCAGCAGTTTTTCCCACCCACCAATCGCGACCAGTTCCAGATCGAGGTGCAGTTGCCCAACCAGAGCGCGATCGCCCAAACCCGTGATTTAGTCTTGGCGGCCCGCGATCGCATCCAGCAGCATCCCAATGTGGAGGACATTCATTGGTTCATTGGCGAAAGCGCCCCAACCTTCTTTTACAACGTTGTCGCCAGTCAAGAAAATGCCCCCTTTTATGCCCAGGGCATTGTGCAATTACAGGGGACGCAGGGCCTGCGACCAACGATCCAAAGCCTACAGACAGAGCTCGATGCAGCCTTTCCCGAAGCGCAAATCTTAGTCAAACAACTGGAGCAGGGGCCCCCCTTTGATGCGCCGATTGAGTTGCGGGTCTACGGGTCGGACATGGATCAGTTACGGGCGATTGGGAATGATCTGCGGGCCAAACTCACGCAGTTTGAAGCAGTGACCCACACCCGCGCCAGCCTGACAGAAGCCCTGCCCAAACTCGCCCTACAAATTGACGAAACCCAAGCGCGCCGGGCGGGACTGGATAATCGCGCGATCGCTCAACAACTGCAAACCACCCTGGACGGCAATCTGGGCGGTTCGATTTTGGATGATACCGAAACCCTGCCCGTGCGAGTGCGCGTCCCCGATGCCGATCGCCAAGCCGTCGCGCCCATCGCGTCGCTGGATTTGGTGGCGGGCAATGGTGCCACGGTGCCCCTATCCGCCCTCGCCGACGTCACCCTAGAGCCCGACCTCGCCACCATCGCCCGGCGCGATGGGCAGCGCATCAACACGGTTCAGGCTTTTCTCATCGCTGGGGCGCTGCCTGACACGGTGCTGACCCAATTCCAGCAGCAGCTCACCGCAGAAAGTTGGCAACTACCGGCGGGCTATCGGTTGGAATATGGCGGCGAAGCCGATGCTCGCGGAGATGCTGTGGCAAGCCTTTTATCCACGGTGGGAGTACTGGTAATTCTCATGACGGCAACGCTAGTGCTGTCATTCAACTCCTTTGGCCTGGCCGCGTTGATTGGTTCCGTGGCACTGCTGGCTGTCGGGCTGGCCGCCCTGGCCCTCAAGGTCTTCGGTTCGCTCTTTGGCTTCACTGCCATTTTGGGCACGCTCGGCCTGATTGGCTTGGCGATTAACGATTCGATTGTGGTGCTGGCCGCCCTGCGAGAAGATCCGGCAGCCCGTCAGGGCGATCGCCACGCCACCGAACACGTCGTCATGCACGCCACCCGGCACGTCATCGCCACTACCGTCACCACCATTACCGGGTTCATTCCCCTCATGCTGGACCCCACTGGTTTTTGGCCCCCGCTAGCAATCGCGATCGCGGGTGGTCTCGGCGGCGCGACCTTGCTAGCCCTCTATTACGTTCCAGCGGCTCATCTGTTGATCGTCCGCTGGTCACGTCAGCCCCCAAAACCACCAGTGCATCACAACGCGAGTCATGATGCACTGATAGCCAGCTCGATTGATTAACGGCGGACGGTCTACTCTGAGTCCTTGGGAGAGGTTTCCTTATCCATTCCAGGGACCCAGTCAGGCTTCTCCGCGCCTTCCCAGCCGGGCGGCTTTTTCGAGTTATACCAGGCGATGGAGCCAATAATCACCGCCGACAAAAAGCCCACTGCCAGCAAACCGTAAAACACGGTTTTGAGGGTGGTTGAATAGTCTAATTCGGCCAGAGACCACAGTGGAATAAGCATGTTGTCGTCCTTCAACTAATACCAAACTGCATGTGAGAGCAACTGGCCACGATCGCTCCGTAACCCTTGTCCTCATCAACGCTAATCGCCCGCCCTAGGGGCACCAGCCCACCAGCGCGATCGCGGGTGACAGCAAGTATATCAAACGGACTTCCCCCGCGATTTCCCTCCGGACACGCCGAAAACACCGCATGGACATTCGCGTTTCCTGGCCCCAGCGATCGCCGCATGGGGTTACCCGTGTGCATTGCCCGCCAACTCACCGCCCTGAGCACCGCCATTAGTTCACCCCCCGGAGTAAGTCAGTAGCGCGATCGCCAGAATGTTGCAAAGTGTTTCAATATCCCGAAGATCCAGCCCTCCGGCAACAAAACTTAAACCTCAAAGCACGGCATCATAAGGGTTTCGTAGTAGTCTGTTGACTGAGTCATTTATTCATAAAACTCGTTTTTCAAGAGGACATATCCATGGTTCAACGTGGTTCTACGGTTCGGATCCTGCGCCCAGATTCCTACTGGTTTCAGGAAACTGGCAAAGTCGCAACCATCGACCAAAGTGGTATTCGTTACCCCGCCGTCGTGCGGTTTGACAAAGTCAACTATGCCGGCATCAATACCAACAACTTTGCGTTAGATGAGCTAGTAGAAGTGGAAGCTCCGAAGAAAAAGAAGAAGTAGAGCTTCTTCAACACAGAGCTTCTTGCCAAATAAGCCCACACAAGCCTGCCGATGGTCGAGCTTGGGTGGGTTTTTGCTTGCGGATGTCGTGCCATCCCACCAACTCAGAGCGGTATATTAGCAATGCTGTGCAGGTCTTTGACCAAGTTGTTGCGATTGTGCCTGAGCTGCCTGAGGTCGAAACCGTTTGTCGTGGCCTGAATCAAGTCACCCTCAATCATCGAATTCAAGGAGGGGAAGTGCTGTTGCCGCGCAGTGTTGCCCACCCCGAGTCGCTGGAGCAGTTTTGGCGGGGAGTGACCGATACCACGCTGAAGGGGTGGTATCGGCGTGGCAAATATTTGCTGGTGGCCCTCGAACGCCCCGATGGAGCAGCGGCGGGTCATCTGGGGGTACATCTGCGCATGACGGGGCAGTTGCTGTGGCTGTCTCCCCAAGAGCCCGTTTCTAAGCATTGTCGGGTGCGGTTCCGCTTTGATGAACAGCACGAACTGCGCTTTGTGGACCAACGCACCTTTGGGCGCATTTGGTGGGTGCCCCCCGGCGTTGCCGTCGAGACAGTCATCACGGGCATTGCGGCCCTGGGGCCAGAGCCCTTTAGCGATCGCTTTTCCCCGGCCTATCTCTACCAAGCCACTCGGGGCCGTCAGCGCCCCGTCAAAAATGCGTTGCTCGACCAAGCTTTAGTCGCGGGTATCGGCAATATTTATGCCGACGAAGCGCTATTTTTGAGCCGCATTCGCCCCACGACGTTGTGTGCCCGACTGGGTCGCCAACGCATCGCCCGCTTACACAGCGGCATCCAAGCCGCCCTAACCGCCGGGATTGCCCAAGGCGGCACCACCTTTAGCGACTTTCGCAACGTTCATGGCATTAATGGCAACTACGGCGGCGTGGCTAATGTGTACGATCGCGAGCAGCAGCCGTGCCGCGTCTGCCAAACGCCGATTAAGCGCATCAAACTGGCGGGGCGATCGGCCCACTTTTGCCCCCAATGTCAGCGATGAAGCCACACCGTGAAGACGCCATCCGGCCCGACGGCCCATCACCTTATCAATTGGCTTAGAACTTTATATCGCTGGATCGCCGCTCAGTGCCGATGGCCGTAGGCTAGCGGTTTACAATATTGCAGACGCAGTTCAGTAAAAGGGCGACGAAATCATGGCTGACACCCCCAAGCGTGGCGACCTCGTGCGCGCAGTCCGAGAAAAGTTGGAAAACAGCGTTGAGGCCACCGCTAGCGATACTCGCTTTCCGCCTTACCTCTTTGAAACTAAGGGCGAAATTTTAGAAACCCGTGATGATTACGCCCTGGTGATGTTTGGTCACGTGCCGACGCCGAATATTTGGCTCCGTCTCGATCAGTTGGAAAAGTTTGAATAACCAATCCACCCAGGCCTTTCACCGCCCAACCCCGGCCCTCTGGAGTGGACTAGAAGCGGCGCGATCGCACGATCGTTTAGACACTAATGCACCTCACCACTCGTCTCGCCATCAGCATCCGATTATCTCTGGTTTAAAAGGATCCGGTTGATTGCTACATTTAGCTTGTAAGTGACTCAATGGTTTCTATGTCATCTCTCACGCTATCGACGTCGGATAAGCAGTCGGTTCGAGTTGGTTTAGGGCGTGTTCTCATCGTTGAAGACGAAGAACTCATTCGCGAAACCATTGGCCTTGCTTTGGCCGAAGTTGGATTCGAAGTCCTGGCAGCAGGCGATGGACTTTCCGCGTTGGAAATGCTGGGCGGCACCAAGAACAATCAGCACCGCTTAGTTCAGGAAGTTGACTTGGTCGTTTTAGATTTGATGTTGCCCGGGATGAACGGCCTGGATCTCTGTCGGCTGTTGCGATATCAGGGCATTGACGTGCCGATTCTAGTGTTGAGTGCCAAGGGCACCGAAACCGATCGCGTTGTGGGGTTAGAGGTTGGGGCCGACGACTACTTGACCAAACCCTTTGGCATGCGTGAGTTGATTGCTCGCTGCCGCGCTTTGTTGCGGCGGCATCGGGGTGGCAACGAGCCGGAGGCTGACCCCGTGTTGCGGTTCGAAGGGTTGACCCTGAGTCCCAAAGAATGTCGGGTGGTTTTGGACGATACCGAAATCAACCTATCGCCGAAGGAGTTTCGGATTTTAGAGCTCTTCATGAGTCAGCCCAAGCGAGTCTGGTCGCGCGATCAGATTATCGATCATGTTTGGGGGCATGATTTCATGGGCGATAACAAAACAGTAGACGTGCATATTCGCTGGATTCGGGAAAAGTTAGAGGAAGACCCCAGCAAGCCGCAGTATCTCAAGACGGTGCGGGGCTTTGGCTATCGTTTGGGTTAGTGGTCACTAATTGGGCCGATTTTCGATGATTTTCCGAAAGGCGCGATCGCCCATCGCGCCTTTTTTGATGGCTAGAGATGGGGTCTCCACATGAACATCGCCAGTGCCAGGCAGTCGGTCAAATCCACCACGGGATTCGTGGTGTGTCCGCATCATTTGGCCTCGGCAGCCGGGGCGCAGATCTTGCGGGCGGGGGGCCATGCGGTCGATGCCGCGATCGCCACTCAAGCGGCGTTGAGCGTCGTGTATCCCCACATGACCGGCCTCGGTGGCGATGCGTTTTGGCTCATTTACGATGCCAAGTCGCAAGCCCTGCGGGGGCTCAACGGCTCCGGACGGGCCGCCGCCCAAGCCACTCCAGAGTTCTACACCCGACAGGGCTACCGCGAAATTCCCCAGCGGGGGCCATTAGCCGCGTTGACGGTGCCTGGAGCGGTCGATTCTTGGGCGCAGGCCCATCAACAATTTGGGCAGTTAGCCTGGGCGGATTTACTGCAACCGGCGATCGCCCTCGCTCGCCACGGGTATCCGGCCACAGGCTCACAGGTGCATTGGACCCGTCGTGATCGCCCCTATCTGCAACCCGATGCTGCGACGCCTTGCCCATTTTTGCCCTCTGGCGAAGTCCCTAACGCTGGGGAGACCCTGACCAATCCTGACCTGGCGGTAACCCTACAAACGTTAGCCCAGGAAGGAGCCACAAGCTTTTACCAGGGAGCGATCGCCGCTCAGATCACCGACTTCCTCGCGTCAGTGGGCGGCTTGTTAACCGCTGCGGATCTGGCCCAACATCGCTCGGATTGGGTGGAGCCGCTGGAAACGACTTATCGCGGCTATCGGGTGGCGCAACTGCCCCCCAACTCCCAAGGATTCACCCTGCTGCAAATGCTCAACTTAATTGAGCCCTTTGACCTGGGGAAACTGGGGCACGGCACCGCAGACTACTATCACTTGATGGTGGAAGCGACGAAGCTGGCGTTTGTCGATCGCGATCGCTGGCTCACCGACCCGACTTTTGCCGATATTCCCCTGGATGAGCTGATTAGTAAGACGTACAGCGATCGCCGTCGCCCTCAAATCCAACTCGACCACGCGAACCCCGACCCGGCCTCCCCCGTGGGCGGCGACACCGTTTACACCGCCATCGTGGATGCGGCAGGCAATGCGGTGTCAATCATTCAAAGCTTGTATTTCGATTTTGGCTCGGCGGTCGTAGTGCCAGAAACTGGATTTGTCTTACAAAATCGCGGTTCCTTTTTCTCCCTCGATGCCAACCACATCAACGTGTTAGCGCCCCACAAGCGCACCTTCCATACCCTGATGCCCGGTATGGTGCGGCATCCCGACGGTTCCCCTTACCTGGTACTGGGGACGATGGGTGGCGAAGGGCAACCCCAAACCCAACTGGCTCTGCTGACGCGACTGCTCGACTACGGCTTTGATCCCCAAGCCGCCATTGATCAGCCCCGCTGGCTTTGGGGCCGCACCTGGGGCGAGGTCGAAACCGGACTCACCCTCGAAGGACGCATTCCACCAGCGGTGCAGCAAGCGCTGCGCGATCGCGGTCAGCCGGTGAAAACCGCCCCCGACTGGACGGCAAAAATGGGCCATGCCCACGTGATTCGCTTGAATGCGGACGGTACCGATGAGGGCGGGTGTGACCCGCGCAGTGATGGAGCCGCGATCGCGCCATAAGGGATCGGCGGGCGAATAATATCCCGGTAACGGCAGTGCTTGGGTGGCTGGGTAGCTGGGTAGCTGGGTAGCTGAGTCAGTTCCGTCTCTGACGTAGGTACTTTAATTGCCTGCACATCCATAAAGTAATTTCTCTAGCCACATCCCAGGGGCATCGCCACCGTCAGGCATGAGGATCAAATGACATCCAAACTGTTAGGGCAGACATCTTACCTGCCTGGGGATTGTTAGCGCAGGCATCTTGCCTGCCTGGGGACATTCCGAAGAAACCCGTCAACATTTTGACGATGAGTTGATTTCCCCCAGAAATCGGTGCAGAAGTACAGCCAGAACCGACTAATCGTGAGTTGCACTGATACTATGGCGAGATTGTGAAACACATTATTTGAGGAGTGCGATCGCGGTGTCTGAATCCATGCAATTTGCCCTAGATGCATTGCCAACATTATTAATCGGGGCGATCACGACTCTGCAACTAACGGCCTCAGCAGTAATTTTGGGGTTGATCGGTGGTACCCTGCTCGGCCTGGCCCGGTTGTCGAGCCTCAAACCCTTACAAATTGCCAGTCGCGTTTACATCGACTTCTTCCGGGGGACACCGCTCCTGGTGCAAATCTTTATGATTTACTTCGGCATTCCCGCCGCCACGGGCATTAGTTTTAATCGCTTTTTGGCAGCCATTTTGGCCCTGAGCCTCAACGCCTCGGCCTACCTGGCCGAAATCGTGCGCGGCGGCATTCAATCGATTGAGACGGGACAGCGCGAAGCCTCCGAATCGCTGGGTCTGAGCCCCATCCAAACGATGCGTTACGTAATTTTTCCTCAAGCCTTTCGCCGCATGATTCCCCCCCTGGGCAACGAGTTCATCACGCTGCTCAAAGACACGAGTTTGGTCGCAGTCATTGGCTACGAAGAAATTTTGCGTCGAGGGCAACTGATCGTAGCGACCAACTATCGCGCCTTCGAAATTTACTTCACCGTGGCACTGGTGTACCTGGTACTCAACATCCTGTCTGCGCAAGCGTTTGTCTGGTTAGAAAAGTGGACGGATCCTGTGCATAAATCAAAGCGCCGTCAGGCGACGGTGGTGCCAGAACCGACTCAGTCTGTGTAAATCCTGTGTAAATCGACAGCACTCCCCAGCCCTGTCAAGCCATTTTGCCCGCCCACATAGGGCGCAACGTCACCAGCCATCAAGCCATTGGCGGGTTGGCATCTGGGGCATCAGCCTCAAAAACCTCTCGCACACTGGGCAAAAATAACGCCGCGATCAGGGTGCTGCTAAAAGCAATGGAAAAATACACCTTACCCGACAGTTCTTGCCCCAGCAGCAGGGTCAGTCCATTGTTGGCAATGCACATGACCTGAAAGATGATCGAGCCCGTCCATCCCCAAGCCTTGAGTTGCCACAGGCCATAGGTGACCACCAGACCAAACAAGCTGATGGCTAGCCCCCCGGCGACGAGCCCCTTCAGCGGCAAGGTCAAGGTGCGCAAATCTTGTGACAACACCTGCACGGTGCCAGTCATCAACAATACTAAGAAAATGCCAGAGGCACAGGCGAGCAGACTCACCCCACCCTGCACGATTGCCAGCAGGATAATTGTCAGCGATCGCGCGCGACTCTCTGATGTGCGAACCATGCCATTCTCACTCCCTTGAAATCACGTTCACCGCTTCTCTGACTTTAATCAAAGAGCAACCCTCTCAACTTAAAAGGAAATGGGGTGAAAGGGAACTTGGTGAGAGGATTGCCCCATGAATGGCGATCGCGGCCCTGCCTCGCTCAAGGTTTGGCCTGACTGTTAATCACCACCAGACTTCAGGGTTACTGCTCTGGCGGCGAATGAAGCCCCGCTCGTCACGTCAGGGGCAAGCGCTGACGTGGGGGCTGACCTGACCCATGCGCCTCTCGCTATCTTTGCCCGTGTGCTTTCCGCTATCAGGGTAAAATCGGACAGGCTGGCAGCAGGGGAGGGAGACAGCATGGCCACACGCGTCATTTTGGTGAGACACGGACAGAGCACATTTAATCTTAAGCAGCTGATTCAGGGGCAGATCGACGTTTCCGAGTTGACTGAGCTGGGCCTGGCGCAGGCTCAACAGGTGGGGGAAACGCTGAAGGGCATCGCATTTGACCAGTTTTATGCCAGTCCCCTCAAGCGGGCTTATCAAACGGCGGAAACGATTTTTGGGGTAATGCAATCGACCGTGGCCGACACGCCCTTGCCCCAAGCCGTTGACACCATCAAAGAAATTAGTTTGCCGCTGTGGGAGGGCATTTCTTTTCGAGATGCTGAAGCGAAGTATCCGGAAATTTATCGGCTCTGGCGCGAAGATCCGCAGAACTGCATGATGCCGCTACCCGATGGCACGGAGTTTTATCCGGTGCGATCGCTCTACGAGCGGGCGACTCAGTTTTGGCAAGACATCCTGCCGCAGCACGACGGCCACACGGTATTGGTGGTGGCCCACAGCGCCATCAACCGAGCGCTCATCGCCACGGCCCTCGGCCAGGGGCCAGACATTCACGAACAGTTGGGTCAGGCGAACTGCGCCATCAGCGTGCTGAATTTTGCCGGAGTGCTGGGGGATGGGGTACAGCTCGAATCGCTGAACCTCACCAGCCACATGGGAGAAGCCCTGCCCACGATGCGATCGCGCCACCACGGGCCAAGGATGTTGCTGGTGCGCCATGGGGAAACGGAATGGAATCGGCAAAAGCGCTTCCAGGGGCAAATCGACATTCCGCTAAACGAGAACGGCAAACGACAGGGGGGGCAAGCGGCGGAGTTCCTCAAATCGGTGAAAATTGATGCGGCAGTGTCCAGTTCCCTTTCTCGACCCAAGGAAACCGCCGAGCTGATTTTGCAACACCATCCCCAGGTCGCACTGACGACCACCGACGGCCTGAAGGAAATTGGCCACGGGGAATGGGAAGGGCTGTACGAACACGAAATCGAATCAGGCTATCCGGGCCTGTTGCAACAGTGGCAGGAAAAACCCGAAACGGTTCAAATGCCGGGCAAGGGGGGCGAAAGCCTAGAACAAGTTTGGGCGCGGGCGATCGCCACCTGGAACGACATCGTGGCCCAATACAGCCATACCGAACCCCCCGTGACTGTCTTGGTGTCAGCCCACGATGCGATCAACAAAGCGATTCTGTGTTACGTGGCAGGGCTAGGGCCAGAGTCCTTTTGGCAGTTTAAGCAGGGCAACGGGGCCGTCAGCGTAATCGACTACCCCCATGGGGTCGAAAGTGCCCCGGTGCTAACGGCGGCGAACCTGACCATGCATCTGTCGGGCAGCATCTTCGATCAGACGGCGGCGGGTGCGTTGTAATTTTCTCAGGCGATAGACCACGATGGCGGGCACATTACTGCGGCAAGTGCGGGTGATTGACCCGACGACGGGCACCGATCAGGTGCAAGATGTGTGGATGGCGGGGGGACGCTGGAGCGCGATCGCCCCAACCTTAGACATTGATCCCGATGATGTAGACGTGATCGACGGCACGGGCAAAGTGCTCGCCCCTGGCCTCGTGGATCTGTACAGCCACAGCGGCGAACCGGGTAACGAAGCACGGGAAACCCTGGCTGAGTTGATGGCCGGGGCGATCGCGGGCGGGTTCACTCGCGTCGGCATTTTGCCTGGCACACAGCCCCCGTTGGATAATCCCGGCGCTTTGCGGCGGCTGGTCGATTTGGCCTGCGAGTTGGATCAACTGCCCCAACCGCTGCTGCTGCCCTGGGCTGCCCTGACCCAAGGGGCTCAGGGCGAGCAGATGACCGAATTGGCGGAACTGGCAGAAATTAAAAGCTTTGCGATCGCGGGACTGGCCGATGGTCAACCACTGACGAATCGGGTCTTGCTGCGGCGACTGCTGGAATATACGCGATCGCTCAACCGGCCTCTAGCGCTCTGGCCCTGCGATCGCACCCTGGCGGGCAACGGCATCGCTCGTGATGGCTCATTAGCCCTGATGGGCGGTTTGCCGGGCGTGTTGGTCGCTGCCGAAACTGCCGCCCTCACCACCATTTTGGAACTGGTGCGGGAGCTCGACACCCCCGTGCATCTCATGCGCATTTCCACCGCGCGCAGTGTCGCCCTCATCGAGCAGGCCAAAGCCGACGGCCTGCCCGTCACCGCCAGCACGACCTGGATGCATCTGCTGTTTTCCACCGAGGACGCCTTGAGCTACGACCCCAACCTGCGCCTCGACCCGCCCCTGGGCAATCCGACGGATCAGGAAGCCCTGATTGCGGGCGTTAAAACGGGCATCATCGACGCGATCGCCATCGACCACAGTCCTTATGCTTACGAAGAAAAGACTGTTGCCTTTGGCGATGCGCCCCCTGGAGCGATCGGTCTACAACTGGCGTTTGCCGCCCTGTGGGAGCGTTTTGTGGCCCCCGGCACTTGGACGGCGGTGGAGCTGTTGCGGGCGTTGAGCGATCGCCCCGCCCAAATTCTGCAACTCCCACCGCCCCAAATTGCCGAGCGCGCAGCCGTCGAAGCGTTTCTCTTTGATCCGGCGGCGACATGGACGGTCGATGCGTCCACGCTGCGATCGCCCGCCCGCAACACCCCGTTCTACCAGCGATCGCTCCGGGGCCAAGTCCTCCAAACCTGGCATTATCCAGGGTTGCCCTAGGCCGCGATGTGATTGCCATGGCCCCTGTCCTCCTCCAGGCTCTGACTCAGTCAACGGCATCAGGAGCGATCGCGTCCGCTTCCACTTCAATCAGCATGTCAGGATTCACCAATCCCGAGATTGCCACCATGCAGCTCGCCGGGGGATGCGCCCCAAAGAGTTCCCGATGGGCGCGGGCAAAGTCTTCCCAATGGGCAAAGTCGGTAATGTAAAGCCGCGTTCGCACAATGTGGGAGAGATCGGCCCCCAACTCTTGTAGCGCCGCCTCCATAATTTCAAAACAGCGCTTGGTTTGGGCATAGGCATCTCCCGGCGCAAAGGTGCCCCCCTGACCATCCGACGGCGCAGTCCCCGAGATGAAAATTTGATTGCCCACCTGCACCGCCCGACAGTAGCCCACCTTGGCCTCCCACGGACTACCCGACGTGACGCGTTGAATCTTCGTCATGTGATGATCTCCCTACAATGTGCGATCGCACTCCCGTCTCATGAGGATAACGATGCCTCCTCCCAGCTCGGTCACCTCTCCTCATTGCACCGAGCTTTGACCTTCACTGACCAACCCATCCCCCGCTCCCTTGCTCCCCCGCTCCTCCTCATCTCTCCCCCGCTTCCCGGCTCCCTATCTCCCTGCGCCCCCTCTCTTTCCCCGCTAAAATTACAAACCGCCATATTCCAGTGCCCATTTTGCCGAAAATTCTCTATAACAGAAGTATTAGCTCATCCCTCCCTGGCATGTCTGAATCGACCATAGTGCCCCCCAGCCAAGACGAGCCTGCAAGTTATCAGTCCGAAGATGCTCAGGCGATTCTGCAAATCGCGATCGCCCGCCACACGGAAGACGGCGAGCTAACGCGATCGCAGCTATTTGAGATTGCCGACGAACTCGGCATTGCCCCCACCACCCTGAGGGAAGCCGAACAACAATGGGCCTTGCAGCAGCAGGAAAGTGTTGAGCTCGCGGAATTCAACCAATATCAACAGCAGTGCTTTCAGAGCCACCTAGTCCGATTCGCCATCATTAATTCGGTGCTGCTCATCCTCAACTGGATGGCAGCAGACACCCTCTCTTGGGCACTGTACATTTTGGTCTTTTGGGGGGCGGGTCTCAGCCTGCAAGCCTGGCAAACCTATTGGCCGAACGAACAGCAATATCGCAACCGCTTTGAAAAATGGCGGCGGCGCGAGCAGATTAAGCGTTCCTTTAGCCGCGCGATGGACTGGCTTTTGGGCACCTGAGCCGCTAAGGTCATCATTGACTCACTCATTTTGCGAAAGGCGGTCAATCTCTATGGGCAGAGCCGGACGCGCCCTCAAAGAAACGCTGGAAACCTACGCCATTAGCCAAAATAAGTTGGCCGTCACCATGGGCATGGAACGCACCGTGGTGTATCGCTGGGTGCATGAACGCACTGACCCCACCGGCGAGACGATTGTGGAAATTGTGCGATCGCTCAACCAGCTCGATCCCAGCGCCGCCAAAGCGTTTATTGCGCTGTACCTGATTCCCGTACTCAACGAATATTGACTCGCCTCAGCGATCGCAGTCCGGCGGTTTTGAGGATAACGTCCCAGCCTTGTATGCCACCTCGCAGTCACCGCAATGGCTCAGTGACTCCGTAGCTTTGCGGAATCGCCTGGCTGATTTCTGTAGGTGCTTCATGAAGCAAGTCATCTACACGCAACTCGCCTGAGCAGCCTTTGCTTCCGCAGGGTGTCATCGCAATTGACTAAACTTGACGTTACTCATCCAGATTTGACCGCTATGGCACTGTCTGACCCAACCACCCCAAACTTGGTGACCGCGACGCCCTTTGCCGCAGCCTCGACCAGTGCGAGGTTGCCGCCAGTGTCGTCTCTGGCTGCTTTACGCCCTAGCTCTAGTGCTAGTGTGACGAGTGGCTGGCGCTGCCAGCAGACACTCCAGGGACACACCAGTTGGGTGCGCAGCGTAGCCATTAGCGCTGATGGGCGGCACATTGCCAGCGGCAGTGGTGACAAACGCGCTGGCCTGTGGAGTCTCACCCAGGGCAAACGGCTCACCTTTTTAGAAGGACACGAGGGCTGGGTGCGCTGTGTCGCCTTCAGTCCTGACGGTCGGTGGCTGGCGAGTGCAGGCAATGATAATGAAATTCGCCTGTGGGATGTACGCACGCAGACTTTAGCCGCCACCTTGGCGGGGCATCGAGATTGGGTGCGGGCGGTCACCTTTAGCGCCGACAGCCAGTATCTCTTTAGCGGTAGTCAGGATAAGACTATTGGAGTCTGGCGCGTGGGGCTCAATTCTCCGGTTCAGGTGCTGACGGGGCACGAGCATTGGGTGCGATCGCTCGCCGTCACCACCGACGGCAGCACCCTCGTCAGCGGGGGACAAGACGGTCAAGTGCATCTACATCGGCTACAAAACCGGGGCACCCATCACGTCTTAAATCACCCCACAGAAATCCATTCAGTAGCCACGAGTCCCAACAATTGGCTGCTCGCTACCGCTGGGGCCGACGGCTATGTCCGTTTTTGGAAAGTGAATAGTGGGCGGTTAATCACCGAGTTTCCGGCCCACTCGGCGGCGGTAAACTGTGTGACCTTTAGTGCTGACGGTCAGTGGTTGGCCACGGCCAGCAGCGACAAGACGGTGCGCCTTTGGCACATCGACAGCGGTCGACTGATCAGCATTCTCGAAGGACATGCGGGCTGGGTGTGGTCGGCCTCCTTTGCCCCCGATAGCCGTACCCTGGTGAGCGGCGGCTGGCATGGGGAAATCAAAGTTTGGCGACGCCAGGGAGATGCTGGTTTCCCTTGATGCTGTGCCAGCACTAACTTTCTTGCCGCCCGTCCGGATCGCTGGTGCCTTTTACTGCGCCGGGTTCTCCAGTCACCCAGTCGTTTGTCATATAGCTGATCACCTCATCGGTCGATAAAACCTTGGCAACGGTGCTACCGGCGATCGTCAACGCCGTTGCTAAATTTGCGGTGGCCGTGGCACCCTCGCCAGGGCAATTTATTCCCTGGCGAGGGTGCCAAAGTCCGTTAAAACGGACTTGAAAGGAGTCTTTGAGTGCTTGATAAACCTCATCCAGATTCAGAAGTGGAGTTTTGATGTTTGTCCGACCTCACCGCCTGCGGCACCTCTCCTTCTCAACCTACTAAGTACACACAAGTCATGTTGTAGTAGGATGCTGCCAGAAAACATGGGGTCATCGAGATGGAGAATCCT
>NZ_JACSWC010000431.1 GCF_016888165.1 Halomicronema sp. CCY15110
GCCATCGCCTCCTTGACCGGCTATGACTTTATCCTTGAGGCTCTATTCTATGCAGCTTTATAGAGAATTGGTATAAGCAAATCGGCCTCAGAAAAATTGGCCCCCATCAGCAGGGCTTGGTGTAGCCTGGCCTGCGATAGCTGCGCCCCCGCAAAGGACACCCCCACCAGCATGGCCGACGACCAAGACGAATTGCGCAACCGGGCCTTGGCAAACGTTGAGCGACTGCAATTCGACTCATCGAGCTGAGCCGAAATCAATGATGCTTCCTCAAAGTGAGCTTGCGTCGCCTGGATGCCCCGGAGATTGGCCTTGTCAAAGCAAGACTGTCGGGCATTCACCTGGGTCAAATCGGCTTCATAAAGCTGGGCAGCTTTGGCTACCGCACCTTGCAGTGTGGCTTTGAAAAGTCGGGCCTGAGTCAACACTGCCGCTGACAATTCCGCATCGGACAAATCACTGCCAGACAAATCAGCCCAAACTAGCGTTGCGTGGGAAAAATCGACCGCTCGGCATGAGGCGTGCTGCAACTGCGCTCGACGCAGATAGGCCCGAGAAAAATCGCCGCCATCTAAGCAACTGAAATTGAGATTCAGATGACTCAGTTCGGCTTGGGCAAGTGATTGCCCTGCTTGCAAACGAGCCATCACAGAAGAGACTTGCAGCTGCGTCATGATCAGTTCCACTCAACATGAAATCATCATAGTCAAGTTTGGTATCGTTCAATACAGAATAAATTCTAAATTTGCCGCCACTGTACACCACTTCTTGTCGGCATTCTGCCCGTCGTGTTGAGGGGGCACAAGCACCGGACACGACCATACAGGCCCCGCTAGTGGTGCCAAGCAAACAGGTGATCGGTCACTCAGGCGCGATCGCCCCATCGTCGTCTTCTCCAGTCCGGCAGCGACCTGACTACCCCGATGTGGCGGAACGATGGGGCGAAGCCGTGCTCCTAACGCATGAGGCCGCGCTTGCCGTTGGGATAGACGGTGGCCCAATTCGTCCTGGCGGCAGTCAGTTGGTCATCGCTCACGCGCGCGCCCGTCAGGTCGGCTCCGCACAGATTCGTGCCTTTTAAGTTGGCGTTAGAGAGGGTGGCATAGTTGAGATTCGCCCCGCGCAAATCAGCCCCCTGCAGATTGGCATTGGTAAAGTACGCCCGCCCGAGATTCGCCCCGCGCAAGGAAACTTGGGTCAAATCGGCTCGACCAAAGTTCGCCCCACTCAAATCAGAATTTTGAAAATTGGCTTTTTTCAGTTTTGACTCTACAAAACTGGTGCCCGCTAAAGACAACTTTGACAAATCCAGGGCGAACAGTGTCAACAGTGAAAAATCGCGCCGTCCTTTGGCATAAGCCTGCTTGAGTTCCTCGGCGGTGAGTTTGGTGTTGCCGCCCGAGCGTGACCCAGTGGTCATGCGGGAATTGCGAGTTGTCATGCCCTGGCGGCTGTTGGCGCTACTGTTGTCCGAGCGCGAGTTGGCCCGCTCACGACGCGCCCGAATGGCCGCCGCCATGCGAGAAGAGGGCGAAGAGGCCGAGTCACGACTGCGACCTTCACGCAACTGTTGATAGTCTGACCCGCTACTGAGATCGCCTTTGCTGTCTTCGCGACCACTGGTGGAGTTGGGGAACGCCAGGTTTTGTGCCAGGCTGTCCATATAAGGTTCGAGATCCAAATCGCGCAAGACCGCATCCACTGACTGATAACGGTGACGCACGGAAATTTCCAGCATTTTTTGCAGCACGTCGGCAAAATGATCGCTGACATGCACTAAATTACGCCACATCATTTCCCCAGTGGTGGGGTCATAGTCTAAATCTTTGGGAGATTTGGCGGTAAGCAGATAAATGCAAGTCACCCCCATGGCGTAGATATCGCTGGCATATACCGGGCGCATGGCCATTTGCTCCGGCGGGGCGTAACCGGGGGTGCCAATGGCATAGGCCGTCAATGCGGTTTGGTCAGCCGTCTCTTGGGCGGGCGCAACTTTATCTTTGACCGCACCAAAGTCAATCAGCACGAGCTTTTTATCTTCGCTGCGACGGATCAAGTTCGCGGGCTTAATGTCGCGGTGAATAATCTTACTGTCGTGAACGTATTGGATTAGAGGTAGGGCTTCACTGAGAAACTGCCGCACTCCGGCTTCGGTAAACGGGCCACCGCCTCTGACTTCTTGTTGTAGGGTTTTACCATTAATAAATTCTTGAACCAAGAAGAACTCTTGATTAGTTTCAAAATAGTCAAGGAGTCGGGGGAGTTGTGGATGGTTGCCGATTTTGCCGAGAATTTTGGCTTCTCGCTGGAATAAATCACGGGCCATGTCGAGAATGTGTTGGGCATCAGCTGAGGGGCGGAGTTGCTTGATGACGCAGGGCGGGTGTCCCGGCAAAGATTCATCCCGCGCGAGGAAGGTCGCACCAAACCCCCCCCGCCCCAAAGCTCTTAAGGCGCGGTAGCGATCGCGCAAGATCAATGAGGACCCGCAAGCCTGACATTCATTCGTCCGCGGCGGGTTCTTGGGTTTTGGGCAGTCTAAATTAATGCAGTAACTCATGCGACCCGAGGTAATGATGTGTGCCCGTGTAGTACGTTTAGGCGCAACAGACTATAGAACGCCCTGAAGTTACAGAGACCGCGTTACTCCTAACTCCATACTATCGATTACGGCTAGCTACATATACGTCCGCAAAGACGCTGAATCATGAAAGCCATGTGAGTGATGTCACATTACTCTAATTATTCCCACCTTCCCAGAGGGGTTTGATGCCCTTTTTAAGATTCTGATAAAGTTCTCACCGCATCCCCTTAAAGAAATGGCTGAAATCGCCGCTCGGTCGTATAAGCAGCCCCACTTCATCAGAGCTGAGGAGTAGCTAGGGGCGATCGCTCTGGCTCCCAACTGAGACCAGGCGATATCGTCTGTGATCCCCTCTCCGCAAAGGAGACAGCCACCTGAAAGGCACTCCCCTGTGGGACCATCCCGCCCCCCGATCCTGATCGTTCGCGATGGCTACAGGTTTTGAGGCAATCCCTAGAGTAGACTGACTAGGGGATGTTTCAAAAGTTTGCAAACTGCCGCCGGATGACCGCAACGATTGCGTACTGGTTGATAGTGGCACTAAGGCAAACGGCCATGATTTACTGTCCCTGAGTCGCTTGGGCCAGATGTAGCGAACTCGTTGCCCCCGGCTCGAATCGGGCGATCGCCCCCCGACTCGTTGATTGTTGACTGTCACAAATTATCGAAAGAATCGATGCGGATCTCTCTGAACTGGCTTAAAGAACTCGTTGACATCACCCTATCGCCAGAGGCGTTAGCCGACGCCCTCACAATGGCCGGGTTTGAGGTTGAAGATATTGAAGACCGCAGTCAATGGGCCGATGGCGTGGTGGTGGGCTATGTCACCGAACGGCAGCCGCACCCCAACTCTGACAAATTGAGCCTGTGTACGGTAGATATCGGCGCTGATGAACCTTCTTCCATCGTCTGTGGTGCTGCGAATGTCAAAGCGGCTAGTTACGTTCCCGTGGCGACCGTGGGCACCCACTTGCCGATTCCCAATCTCAAGATTAAACCCCGCGAAGTCCGGGGGGTATTGTCAGCGGGGATGATTTGTTCCCTGGCGGAGCTCGGTTTGGCGAAAGACTCCGCCGGCATCCATATCTTCTCCGAGTCGGATTTAACCGTGGGCAGCGATGCCCGTCCCCTGCTGGGACTAGATGATGTGGTGCTGGATGTCACCTCTACCGCCAACCGAGCCGATGCCTTGAGCCTGGTGGGTATAGCCCGCGAAGTGGCGGCCATCACGGGGGCTGAGCTGAAAATGCCGATCGCCCCCGCAGCTACACCCCAATCGGCCGCCTCGACGGTGGCAGTCAAGCTGACGGATGAGAAAGCCTGCCCGATCTACATTGCTACAGCGTTGAATGGCGTGAAAATTGGCCCTTCGCCAACCTGGCTACAGCAACGGCTACAGGCCGCCGGAACCCGCCCCATTAATAACGTGGTGGATATCACCAACTATGTATTGCTGGAATGGGGCCAGCCCCTGCACGCCTTTGATGGCGATCGCCTCGCGACAGCCGCCAATCGCTCCGACTATGAACTGGGAGTGCGCTACGGCAACGCGGGAGAATCGCTCGTCACCCTGGATGGTCAGGAGCGATCGCTCAAGCCCGAATCTCTCGTCATCACCGCCAATGACCAACCCGTCGCCCTGGCGGGGGTGATGGGCGGTGAAGCGACTGAGGTCATCGACAGTACCACGGCTGTCACCCTCGAAGCGGCCTATTTTGATGCGGCGGTGATTCGGAAGTCGGCCCGCAGCCAGGGATTGCGGACGGAAGCGTCGGCCCGCTACGAGCGCGGCGTGAATCCGGCGGAGTTGGGACTGGCCTGCGATCGCGCTGTCCATCTGATGACGACCCTGGCCTCGGCCCAAGTAGTTTCTCAGGTGACCGATCCCACCCCCGTGGGCGAAATCGCGCCCACCCGCACCCTCAATCTGCGGTTGTCGCGAGTCCATGCGATTCTGGGGTCGGTCACCAACGTCGGCGAGCATCCCGTTCCGTTGCCCGCACCTCAAGTCAAAAGCGTTCTGGAAACCTTGGGCTGTACGGTTGAAGCGAGTGGTGATGACGGGTGGCGAGTCACCGTACCGCCCTTCCGCTATCGCGACCTGGAGCGCGAAATCGACCTGATTGAAGAAGTGGCCCGCATCTATGGCTACAACCACTTTGCCAACACCTTGCCCCAAGCCGCCGCTGGGGGAGAGCTGTCGCCCGAAGCGGCCCTGTCTCAAAAGCTGCGGCAAACCTGCCGGGGCGCGGGATTGACCGAGCTCATTCACTACTCTTTGACCAAACCCACCACCCCCGATCAGGTGGTGTTAGCCAATCCCTTGTTTCCTGAATATTCCGCCCTGCGCACCGACTTGATTGACGGTCTGGTCAAAGCCTATCGCTTCAATCTGGAGCAGGGCAATGGCCCCTTGAACGGGTTTGAAATTGGCCGCATCTTCCAGTTGGTAGACGGTCAACCCCAGGAATCGGAAGTGGTTGGCGGCATTTTGGGCGGTGATGCCCGACAAGGGAAATGGGTGACCAGCGATCGCCCCCAACCGCTCACTTGGTTTGAGGCGAGAGGCACTTTAGAAGCTATTTTCCAACGGTTAGGTCTGACGGTAGATTGGCGGGCCGATCGCGAAGATGAGCGCCTGCATCCTGGCCGAACCGCGTCTCTGTGGGTGCGGGGTCGGTTGCGGCTAGGCACCTTTGGGCAGCTGCACCCCCAACTCTGCCAAGCCCAGGACTTGCCCGATGAGGTTTACGTCTTCCAGCTCAATTGGTCAGCGCTGGTCACCTGTCTCGCCACGGAACGGCGCAAAGCGGTGAAATTCCAGCCGTACTCGACGTTCCCCGCGAGCGATCGCGACATTGCCTTTTACGCGCCGGTTGCCGTCACCGTGGCCGATTTAGAAAAAGCCATGACCAAAGCCGGAGGCAAACTGCTCAACTCAGTCACCCTGTTTGATGAGTACCAAGGGGAATCGGTGCCGGAGGGGCAACGAAGTCTTGCCTTTCGGTTGGTTTATCGCGCTTTAGATCGCACCCTCACCGACGACGATGTGGAACCCGTCCACCAAAAAGTCCGCGCCGCGTTAGAAAAGCAGTTTAAGGTAGCCCTGCGGAGTTAGACTCGACGACTTTGCCTCACCTACACCCGGCATCTGTTTACAGAAGATGCCGGGTGTGCACTGTTAATGGAGCGAATTTATCGACACTGATGCGGGCGAAATCAGGGCTGAATGGTGCCCGATCGCACTCCTTCGCTGTATTCGCGATCGAGTTTGAACACGACCACAGCCATGGGCGGCAACGTCACGTCAATGGAATAGGCTTGGCTATGATACGCCCAGTCATCTGTCCACTTACCGCCGAGATTGCCCATGTTGCTGCCGCCAAATTCGCGGGCATCGCTGTTAAAGATCTCGCGATAGTAGCCGCTCTCGGGTACGCCCAGACGGTAGTGGCTATGGGGCTGGGGAGTGAAATTGCAGATGATCACCACAAAGTCATGACTGTCGCGATCGCGGCGAATAAACGACACCACGCTGTGCCGGTTATCGTTACAGTCAATCCACTCAAAGCCATCTTGCGAGAAGTCGTTGGTATAAAGCGCGGGCTCGCTCTTATACAACTCGTTCAGCTTCGTCATAAAGGTGTGATGCTTTTGGTGGGGCTCATATTGCAGCAGGTGCCATTCCAAATCGCCCCACACATTCCACTCGCTCCACTGCCCGTACTCCATGCTCATGAAGAGGGTCTTTTTGCCGGGATGCGTAAACATGTAGGAAAAAAGGCACCGCATATTGGCAAACTTTTGCCACTCATCCCCCGGCATTTTGCCGAGCATATTGCTCTTGCCGTGCACGACCTCGTCGTGGGACAAGGCCAGCATAAAGTTTTCACTAAAGGCATACCAAATGCTGAAAGTCACATTGTTTTGGTGGAATTGCCGAAACCACGGATCCATGTGGAAGTAATCCAGCATGTCGTGCATCCAACCCATATTCCACTTGAGGTTGAAGCCGAGGCCGCCGACGTAGGTAGGCCAAGACACCATGGGCCAAGAGGTTGATTCTTCCGCAATGGAAAGCACCCCCGGAAAATAGCTGAAGACCACATGGTTCACTTGCCGCAAGAAGTCAGCCGCTTCGATGTTTTCGCGACCGCCATAGTCGTTGGCGACCCAGGCCCCGTCTTCCCGCAGGTAGTCAAGGTAGAGCATCGACGCCACGGCATCCACGCGCATCCCGTCGATATGGTACTTGTCAAACCAAAACAGGGCATTGGCCACGAGAAAGTTCCGCACCTCGTTGCGCCCATAGTTAAAGACCAGAGTGCCCCATTGCTTGTGCTCGCCCTGACGCGGATCCGCATGTTCATACAAATGGGTGCCGTCGAAGAAGGCCAGACCATGACCGTCTTTCGGAAAATGACCCGGTACCCAGTCAATCAGGACGCCAATGCCCGCCTGGTGGCACTGATCGACGAAGTACATGAAATCTTCGGGGGTGCCGTAGCGCGAGGTCGCGGCATAGTAGCCCGTGACCTGATAACCCCAGGAACCGTCGAACGGATGCTCCGCGATCGGCAGTAACTCAATATGGGTAAACCCCAACTCTTTGACGTAGGGAATCAGTTTAGCCGCGAGTTCTCGATAAGTGAGGAAGCGTGCCCCGGGTTTGAGATCCGCCACCTGTACGGCTGGCTGAATCGTGCCATCGGGCAGCTGTGCGGGGTCAGCCGAGGAGCCATGGAGCCAAGAACCCAGATGAACTTCATACACCGAGACGGGGTGATCCAGTGGTTCAGTGTGTCGTCGCTGCTCCAGCCAGTCAGCGTCCTGCCATTCGTAGGCATCGAGGTCGGTGACGATGGAAGCGGTTTTGGGCCGGACTTCTTGCTGAAAGCCGTAGGGGTCAGACTTTTCGTAAATGTGGCCGTGGGGGTTTTTGATTTCGTATTTGTAGTGCTCGCCGTAGCCAATTTCGGGGATGAACAGCTCCCAAATGCCGTTGCCGATGCGGCGCATTTGGTGCTTGCGGCCATCCCAATAGTTGAAGTCACCCAACACCGAAACGTTGCGTGCGCCCGGTGCCCAAACGGCAAAGTAAACCCCGCTGACGCCATCGATTTCGGTGACGTGGGCTCCCAGTTTTTCGTAGATGCGGTGGTGGTTGCCTTCGGCAAACAGATGCACATCAAAGTCCGTGATGTGCCGTGTTTTAAAGGCGTAGGGATCGTAGACGAAGCGCTCGTGTTCCCCTTCCGTGTACTTGAATTGATAATTGCTCAGCTCTTGGGTGGTGAGTACGCATTCGAAAAAGTGGGGATTATGCCCCTTTTCCATCGGGTGTTCGCTACGGCTTTCGGGCAAGACGACCCACGCTTCGTCGGCGGTTGGCAGATAGGCTCTGATGGCCCATACCGTCTGGCCATCTTGTTGAATCATGTGGGGACCCAGGACCTCGAAGGGATCGTGGTGCTGGTTCCAAACAATGCTATCAATCTGCTCTGGAGCAACCGTAACAGCCATAGGTAACCTTATATAAAACGGATTTCAGCAGCGATTTAAGAGTGAGCTTCCCCACTAGGCTTTGATTGAGGAGGTTTGTCATCTATGCGGATTAGATTAACAAAACTTCGTAACAAAATTAGAATTTACGGATAAAAGAGAGCAGTTTTTTCGATTGGCTATGGCAAAAAGGGGATCACGGGGCGCAGCACTCGGCGAATCTGTAGGAGAAAGACAATTTCGCGGATTTGGGGATCGAGCGTGGGTGCTGGATAGTCCACGATCGCGGCCTGCAGGTCTTCATACTCCGCTGGGGTCAGGGGGGTACCGTCAATGGGCGATCGCGCCTCCAGAATAATTTCTGTGCGCATCCGCTCCTCGGGCATCTCTTCGGGGGGCGGTAGCGCCCGACCTGCTGTCTGTCCGGACAACAGGCCAACCCCAGTCAGTAACGGCAACAGTAGGGCAGAAAACTTCATGCAAATAACAAATAACGGTGGCGCGGAAACTGCTCACACCATACTCTTTCGCGCCGCATCTGTAACCCTGCATCCTCAGCCCTGGTGGCAGCGGAACTGCTGGGGCGCTGCGCCCGTCACGTAGGGTTACGCAGTATGTTGATGAATGACTAGCCGACGACGGGCGATCGCCCCTGAATGAGTTCGCCAGCAACAAACGGCATAATAGTTGGGGCAGTCAGGTCAAGACTCGATACCCTGAGGACGAATTAGACAAGGATTGGCAACATGAAGCATGTATTTTCAAGGACTGTCGGGCTGTTGGCGACGATGGCCGCCCTATCTGGAGGGATGTGGCTCGGTACCACCGCCACCGCCAGCGCTCAAACCATTCTTGAAGAAGAAGGCACCATTGCCCCAGCGCTACAAGATTATCCGCTAGCGATCGCGGCGGGAGACATCATCGCCATCGTCGTCACCAGCGAAGACTTTGACACGATGGTGTCTTTGATTGGTCCCAATGGTGAAGAAGTCGCCTTTAACGACGATTACGGCGGCACGCTGAACTCTCGGATTGTGTTTTCGGCAGAGACGAGTGGCGACTATATTATCCGCACCATGACTTATGACGGTCAGCAGGGCGGGGATTTCACGCTAGAAGTGCGGCCCGCCTCACCGTATGAAGTCGCCTTTAATGAGGCGCAGATGAGCCTAGAAGAACAAGACTTGGCTGCCGCGATCGAGGCGTTTTCCGTCGCCATTGAACTGGATGACAGTAATCCTGAAGCGTTTTTGGGGCGGGCTGATGCCACGTTTGGTCAAGCCCTGGATGAATGGGAAGCCCAGGGCAACTTTGACGAAAGCGTAGACGCTTCCTTTGAAGAGCAATTTCTGGAAGATTTACCGCCATTGGTGCGGGATTTGATTGTGACTGATTTTGAAACGGCGGCTGAGCTCTACGAAGCGGATGGCGATCCCTTTACGGCGCAACGCCTGCGAGAACAAATTCTGTATATTGAAACGGGGGAAGCACCTGGCCCGACCGGCGGTGGCCCACGTGGTGAATAAGGATTTTTCGCCCGGTTGAAGGGAGCGGCGATCGCCGCCAAACATTTTTTGCAATTCTGTCCGGATGCGCCTGCTCCCTTCAGTAGAAAGGAATGGTAGATGCACCCTGATTTCTAACCCTCGGCCTCACGGTCGGGGGTTTTTTATTGCTGGTGAGCGGGCGCTTGATAGCAAGCCATCAATATCTAATCCCCGATGGGTTACCGATGAAACCGCCCTGAGGTTGAACAAAAGCGATACACTAACCTCGACAGGTCTACCCAATGCCCCATGCTTCTCGCCATGGGGATGAACGTGTGCAGCCGCGATCTCGACTCATGTACCAGAGCGATCGCCCCTGGCTGCCGATGCAGAGCCTGTCAGGTTGAATTGTTCAAGTCTTCAAACGCATGCCATCCACCACGCCGATTCCCATCCTGTTAGTCACTGCTGACCAGTTGCAGACCCACTTCAAAGCCGAAAAAAGCTGGATCGACGCCATGGGATTCAAGGCCGAGCCCGGCACCTTTTGCCTCCTGCCCGGCACGCAGCAAAGTTTATCAAAAGTATTGGTGGGTCGCCCCGAAACCTTAGACATGTGGCTGCTCGGGCTGTTGTCCCAGTCCTTACCGGTGAATCGCTATGAGCTCATCAGTGACTTGACGCCGGAGGAGGCCACCGCCCTGACCTTGGGATGGCGACTCGGGCAATATTCCTTCAGCCGCTACAAGCAAAACAAACCGGGGGCGATCGCTGAGTTAGTGCCCCCAGATCAGGCCGACACGGCTTACATCGAAGCGGTCGTCGAGGCGACTTCCCTGGCTCGGGACCTCATCAACACCCCGGCTAACGATATGGGGCCAGACGACCTCGAAGAAGTCGCTCGCATTCTCTCGGTAACTTATGACGCCGATTTGAGCGTGATCAAGGGCAAACAGCTCGAAGCCGAAAACTACCCCATGATCTATGCCGTGGGGCAAGCCAGTGTGGCGGCACCACGGCTGATTGACCTGCGCTGGGGCGATGTTGATGCACCGAAAGTGACCCTAGTGGGCAAAGGCGTGTGTTTCGACTCTGGCGGCTTGGATTTAAAGCCTGCCAAAGGCATGTTGATGATGAAAAAAGACATGGGCGGCGCGGCTCATGTGCTGGGCCTCGCCACCATGATCATGAAACTCAACCTACCGGTTTGCCTGCGTGTCCTGATTCCAGCGGTGGAAAATAGCGTGGCGGGGAATGCGATGCGGCCGCTCGATGTGATTCCCACCCGCAAAGGCATCACCGTCGAAGTGGGCAATACAGATGCTGAGGGGCGGCTAGTCTTGGCCGATGCCCTGTGGGCAGCCAGTAGCGAACAGCCCGAACTCATCGTAGATTTTGCGACCCTCACGGGGGCAGCCCGAGTGGCCCTGGGGACTGAGTTACCAGCCTTTTTCTGCAACGACTCCGCATTTTTGGAGCCCTTAGAAACGGCTATGCAGGCGACCACTGATCCGCTGTGGAATCTGCCGCTCCATGCGCCTTATCGGGATTTGCTCAATAGCAAGGTGGCGGATCTGTCGAATGTCTCCAGCGGTGCCTACGGAGGGGCAATTACGGCAGCGCTCTTCTTACAAGAGTTTGTTGACACCCAAATTCCCTGGATTCACATTGATGTGATGGCCTGGAATCTGCGCAATTTGCCGGGCCGACCAGAAGGGGGCGAAGTCATGGGGATGCGGACGATGTTTGAGCTGATCAAGCAGAGGATGGCCTGCCCTCAGGATTAAGAGTTGTCGCTAATCGAGCCGCAGTGGCATCGCGAATAAGCTACCGTGCAACTATCGCAAACGGGTGCTCCTGTCTGCGGGGCAACCCATCCACTCCGTTTTTCCTGCTGCCATGCGTTCCCGCCATTCTGACCCTGAGACTCGGCTCGAAACCCTGAAATTGATCATTTATCTGGTGCCGATTTTTGGCTTCTTTCCCTCGTTGTGGAGCCTTTACCTGCGGCAGGGCTCTCAGCGCGAGCAGACCGTCAGCAAAACGGCAGTGACTCTGGCTTTGGCCTGGGTGATGGTGTATGTGCTGACAGCCGCCGGGAGTCAAGCCTCTGACCTGGTCTCGACTCGCCTGCTGGTGACCAGTCTGTTAACCACAACCGGCTATTTCGTGACGAACTTATGGCTGATGGTGCGGCTCCTACAAGGCGGTTCAGCCCGACTCCCCGGCATTAGTAAATTGGGCGATCGCCTCCCCTAAAATTGGCTACCCCAGGGGACGGTTCCCGGTCGAATTAGTCGAATTAACTGATACGGAAAGGTCCCGATCAAGGGAACCGTCCCCTCTATCCTTGGCTTTTTCATCTATGATTTTTTGATGCTTTTGTTATGAGTCTGTCCCTAACTGTCAAATGTTCTGTGGGCAAAAAACTGGCAACTTGGCGATTCGTCACTACAATACTGGAGACTTTTGGCAAAGCCTGAGGAAAATTGGTGTCATCGCCCCAAAAAGCTGCTAGTATTTCAGCCATTTGAAAGTCCTTGAGAGCTTGCTTGGGGCATTGTCTCGCCCGGAGTCAGCCTGTTAAAATCTTGATGAGGATTGAAACAGGTGTACCACAAAAAGGGCGATCGCCTTTCTTCAGCTGGTGTCTGCCTACTTGCTAAGGGCGCTCTGCCAACGTTCTCCATTTTGACCAATCCCCGTGGTTTGAGGTTTCCTGTGTCTAGTCGAAAATCCTATCGCCCGATTCGCCACTATCAGCCCCATCCTTCCGCCCAAAAGGCGCGGCGGTTTCGGATTCCGAAATGGCTAGGGGTCAGTGTGGCGTTGTTGAGCGTTGGGACAATCTCAGCGGTGGGAGGGGCGATGATGGCCGTTTCGCTTAACAGCACGCCACTGCTGCACGACAGCCTCACCGAAGAAGAGTCTGCCGTCTTTAACAATAATGATCCGATTACGGCGGGCAATAGTTTGCAAGTGCCGAAGTTGACCCGCCCGGTCAATATCTTGGTGCTCGGCATGAAGGTGCTGACCACCGATGTCAATGACTTGCCCCCTGAGGCGCGTAATTTGGGTTATCACGCCCTGGTGAACTCCTTTGATGGCCTGTCGGATACGATGCTGCTGGTGCGTTTCAACCCGCATACTGACCAGCTCATCGTCTTATCGCTGCCGCGAGATACGCGAACCATGGTGCAAGGTCAAATGACCAAGCTGAATGAGGCGAATCACTATGGTGGCCCTGCTTTGGCCGCCCGCTCGGTCAGCGATTTGCTCGGCGGGGTCGAGATCGATCGCTACGTCCGCATCAATGTCCAAGGGGTCGAAAAGCTGATTGATGCTCTCGGGGGCGTGACGGTCAATGTGCCTAAAGATTTGCAATATCAGGACGACAGCCAACATCTCTACATCAATCTGAAAGCCGGGGAACAGCAGCTAGATGGTGATAAGGCCCTCCAGTTCCTCCGGTTTCGGTATGACGACTATGGCGATATTG
This sequence comes from Halomicronema sp. CCY15110, assembly GCF_016888165.1. GTDB lineage: Bacteria > Cyanobacteriota > Cyanobacteriia > Phormidesmidales > Phormidesmidaceae > Halomicronema. The sequence continues at coordinate 13,073 of NZ_JACSWC010000431.1, forward strand.
GCCGTATTCAGCGGCAACAAATGTTGATGCGGGCCTTGGTCGAACAGGCGCTGAGTCCCAAAACGGTGGCGCGCTTACCCAAAGTTCTTTCGGTGGTGCAGTCCCATGTGGACACTAACCTGAGCATCGAAGAGCTGTTGGCCTTGGCGGGATATGCCGCTAATACCGACGCTTACAATACGCAGATGTTGATGCTGCCCGGTGATTTTAGTAGCAGCAGTGAGTTTGAGCTGAGTTACTGGTTGCCCAATCTCGGCGAAATTGACACCATGGTGTCGGAATATTTTGGTTATGGCACGCGTCAGGTCGCGGCGTCTGCCGATCCACAATCGCTGCGCATTGCCATTCAAGACAGCACGGGCAATGCGATCGCCGTGGATAACCTTGTCCAGACGCTTTACGACAGCGGCTACTATAACGTTTACATCGAGCGGCCCTGGAATTCAGAACTGCCCTTTACTCGGGTGGTGGCTCAGAATGGTGACTTGGCCAGTGCCGAGACGCTCCAGCGCTTTTTGGGCGTGGGCGATGTCCGAGTCGAGAGCACCGGCGTCCTCGACTCGGACATCACCATTCAAATTGGCCGTGACTGGCTCGATGAGTACGGCACCAGCTCTAGCTTGTAGGAATTAATATGGCAACGCCCCAGATCTTGCAGCTGCATGTGTGGCTATTGGATAGCGAGCCGCCGATCTGGCGTCGCTTTGAAGTCAGTGACCAAATCACGCTGGATGCGTTACACGGGGTGCTGCAGCGGGTGATGGGCTGGGAATTTAGCCACCTGTACGACTTTGAAATTGTCGGCGATCGCTACGCTTCCCCGTTTCCCGTTCCCCTCGATGGCACGCTGGATGCGACTACCCCTCTGCTAGCAAGCTTCCAACTCACGAAAGACACGCAGTTTACCTACACCTATGACTTTGGGGATGGCTGGCGACATCAGATCACGGTGGCGGACATCCTGCCTTGGCGCAGTGATGTGAAGTTACCCCGTTGCCTAGAGGGCGATCGCGCCTGCCCCCCTGAAGATTGCGGCGGCGTTTGGGGCTACGAAGGGTTGCTAGAGCGCTTAGCGGATCCTGAAGACCCCGAATATGAGGAATTGCTGGACTGGATCGGGGTTGACTTTGACTCCGAACGCTTCAAAGTTGACGCCGTCAACGCTCAGTTGCAGTCCGTCTAAACGAACCCCCTCGTCGCGGAAAAACCGACACGGCCAGCGACTAGCTGCGGTTGCCGTGTCGGTCGTTGACGGAATTGGGGGAGACCGCAGCTAGTTGATGCTCAATATTTCTTTACAATCCCTCAAGAAAGCATCGAGCTTGCTCTCAGCTTGGCGGGCGCGCGATCGCGGTTTTGTGATTTCGGATGCAGTTTCCCAAAGCTTGAAAAGGCTATGATCTGGCAACTCTACGGCATACTCTATATATAAAAGCTTCCTTAAGAATCCTCCCTAAGAAACCCCTCAAAGCCTCTCATAAATGTTACATTGGTTTACATGAAGGTGGTTGTGACGTGACGTTTCTCATTTTGGCTCTAGGCTGCTGAGCTGTTGCGATCAGATAACCGCGATTTATATCTGTGTCACTTATTCGCGCTGTTCCCATGAAAACAACCCAAAGTACTGATCTGGTGCGGACGTATTTGAAAGAGATTGGTCGGGTGCCCCTCCTGACTCATGAAGAGGAGATTGTTCTGGGAAAGCAGGTACAGCAACTGACGGCGCTGGAAAAGATTAAAGACGCCCTCGTTGATGAGTTGGAACGCGAGCCTACGGACCAAGAATGGGCTGAAGCGGCTGAGATGGCAGTTGGCGAACTCCAAACCTTGGTGCGAATTGGCAGTCAGGCCAAGCGCAAGATGGTTGAGGCTAACCTGCGGCTAGTGGTGTCTGTTGCTAAAAAGTACATCAAGCGCAATGTTGACCTGCTCGACCTGATTCAGGAAGGCACCATTGGCATGCAGCGAGGCGTGGAAAAGTTTGACCCGACCAAGGGCTACCGCTTTTCTACCTATGCGTACTGGTGGATTCGGCAAGCCATTACCCGAGCGATCGCGGAAAAAAGCCGCACCATTCGTCTGCCCATCCACATTACTGAAAAGCTCAACAAAATTAAGAAGGTGCAGCGCCAGCTATCACAGCAGCATGGGCGAGCGGCTACCGTGTCGGAGATTGCTGATGCTCTAGAACTCTCTCCCCAACAGGTGCGTGATTACTTAGAGAAATCCCGGCAACCGCTGTCGTTGGATTTGCGGGTCGGTGATAACCAAGATACCGAGCTGAGCGAGCTGCTTGAGGACGATGGCATTTCGCCCGAAGAATTTGCCACCCAGTCCTCCCTGAAAAGCGATTTGGACCGGCTCATGGTGGATTTGACGCCGCAACAGCGCCAAGTGCTCACTCTGCGGTTTGGGCTGACGGATGGCAAAACCATGACCCTGGCTAAAATCGGCGAAATTCTGAGCGTGTCCCGGGAGCGGGTGCGGCAGATTGAACGTGAGGCACTCTCTTCACTGCGCAAGCGCCGGAGCGATGTACGCGAGTACCTGGCTAGTTAGCCTGTTCAGCGGCTTAAGTTTACGAACGTTCAAAAATGGTCGAATAGTAGAGATCCGGGAAAGGTTGGGCGATCGCCTTATCGCTTGGGCGCTGTTTCTAGTTTTTGCGCCAACTCAGCTTTGATGCGATGCAAAATGGATGCCTCATCCAGATTGTCGAGAATGCGAGTGACCACAGGCTTTGGGCCTTCTGGCCCCCAGGTGGCACCATTGGCTAGGTACTGTTTAGTAACGAGGCCAATGCCATAGGTGGCGACCCCCACGACGGCGGCTTGGGTCATCGCAACCGTAGTATAAGGCGTGAGGGACAGTCCCCCCGTAGCTGGAGCGCTTACCCCAAGCAGCCCTTTCAAAGAGCTCAGCCCCAGGGTTACCATGAGTTCGCTCGCGGATATTCCCCCCAGCTCTAGGGCAATATTGCGCAACAGCTTGACGGCCCCTGCCTGCGTCATTGGCAGGCCATACAGGCGAGAGAGAGTCAGAATCATCGCGACATCGACGATCGCCCCCGTCAGCACATCCAACACAGTGACAGGATTGAGGGCGACAGCGATCGCCTTCGTCATCACGCTCCGCCAGATGATTTCATTGGCCATTTGTTCGCGAATGGCCAGTTTCTTCTGCACGATCGCCTCATTCAGCTCATCGGCATAAAGCAGCGTGTTCAGAGCGATCAACGCTAAGCCTTCCTGTTGCAGAATTTCTAGAATCTTGAGCTTGAGGGTTTCCACATCCGGTTTCCCCCGCTGTAACGTTGGGCGCAGGCGGCCATCCGCTTGGGGCTGAGCCACCGCCACTAATGGGGCCGCCGAGGCCATGACAATTTCATTGGGAGAAATCAGCTCCCGTAGACGTTCATCGACCAGGGCGGTGTAGATCGCCTGGCGATCCACAGCGGGATATTGGTCGATTTTGTTGAAAACTAACAGGATGGGTTTGCTGGCTTCCCGCAGTTGGGCCAGAGCCTCGAACTCGACACGGGTAATGTCTCCCGCAATGACAAATAAAATCAGGTCAGCAGTATTAGCCAGCTGGTGGGCCAAACGCTCCCGTTCGTCACCTGCCACTTCATCCAGGCCGGGGGTGTCGATCAGCTCGATGCGTGATTGCCCCACGCCCTGAAGGGTGGCTTTGTTGATGGTGGTGCGATCGCTGAGGGCTTCTCGACGGACCTGCCACTCGGTTGACTGAAGGGTTTGAGTGACTCCATGGGTCGGCCCAGTGGCGAAAATCGCTTCTCCCGCCAGCGCATTCAACAACGAAGACTTGCCCCGCCCCACCAAGCCAAAGACGGCAATTTGCACGACCGCTTGATCCAGTTTTTGCATTAACCCGGTGAGCGTTTGCACTTCTTGTTCAAGGCCCACCGCCTCACGCGGCGTCAGTTGCAGCCGCTCCAGAATCGACTGCAATGCGCCTTTAGCTTGGTCGTAGGTCAGTTCGGATTGCAGATCTTCAAATTCAACAATGACCGCATCCAACTCATCGGCCAAGTTGTTTGTGTCGGACACATCAGGCATATCAGGGGAGCGCCTATAAATCACGGAAGTCTTTCTAAGATACTGTGATACAAAAATCACATTAACGGCGGTTAACCGCCGATCAGGGTGGCCTATCGATGCGAAAATAAATGTCAGGATTGATTTATCTGTAGTGATGGAATTTCAGACAACCGCTCAAGAAGCCTGCTACAAGCGTATTGGCCCCTGGATGCACCATTTGTTTGGCGGCAGCGTCGTGCTCTTTGATGACGAACCGCTATTTGTGGTGAATTTTGGCTCAGCGGTAGCGTCTACCCGCGTGATTCCCTGGGAAGAGAACGATGCGTTGATTACGACCCGCTCCTATGTCGTCACCGACATTAACGTCACTCCAGAACTTTCCTACTATCTACTGCGCGAAAATAACGATATTCGCTTTGGTCGCTTTGCCCTCGATTCGGAAAATGACATCGTCTTTGAGCACAGTTTGGTCGGCTCGACCTGTGACCAAATTGAACTCCAATACTCAGTGACGACAGTAGTCAGCAAGGCCGACAATTATGATGATGAAATTGTGGCGCGTTGGGGGGGCAAAAGAGCCCTCGATCGCTGGTCTTCCTGGTAAACTTTCCAGAAAAATAATTGTAAAACCTGTGCTCGCGGTTAAAGTCTTCGGCAAAATTAACAGCAAGCTGGTTTACAACTATACACATCGACTAGCGCAATCAAACTGGGGAGTGAATTGTCATGCTGAGACGCAGCGGTAAATTTTGGTGGGCGGGCTTGAGTGCGATCTTAATGAGCTTGGTACTGCTCTTATTATTTCCGCGATCGCCCCACCCCCAAGCAATTGAGTCCGTCTCCGGCTTGCCAGAACTGGCAGAGTCTGCGGTCGTCGCCATGGTGCCCACCACCCTGGGCAATGCCGACAGTCCCCTCGACTTTGCCCCCGCTGACAACGTTGTGGCCCAAACGGCTCCCAACTATCAGCCGCGCCAGGTGATTCAACTAGCCGATCCGTCTAACTATGGCGATCGCTACAGCACTGACGCCTACGGTCGTCCGATTCGCAACCAGTTCATTGCCGTCATGCATGAAACGGTGGGGTCAGCCCAAAGTGCCATCAACCTGTTTCAGACCTATCACCCCAATGACAATGACCAGGTCAGCTATCACACCCTGGTCGGCCGTGACGGCACCATCTACTACATCGTGCCGCCGGAGAAACGCGCTTATGGGGCGGGCAATTCCGTGTTTAATGGCCCCAATGGCCCAGAAATGGTGACGACAAACCCAGCTTTTCCGGCATCAGTCAACAATTTTGCCTACCACGTTTCGCTCGAAACCCCTGGCGATGGCCGTGGCAATGGCCCCACCCACAGCGGCTACACCACCGCCCAGTATGAATCGTTGGCCTGGCTGTTGGCGCAGAGTAGTATTCCAGATAGCCGCATCACCACCCACAAAGCAGTTGACCAGTCTGGCAGTCGCCAGGATCCCCGCTCATTTGATTACAATCGCTTTTTTACATTGCTGCGACGTTACCCTAACCGTCCTGCCTAACCAGGTTGACACTCACTGGATGTCAGCATCGGAAGTGGTGATTCAGAGATAGAATTTCACATCCGGGGGAGTTTCGCGGCGCTGACCCGTCCTCCACCAGCGATAAATATTTCAGGCGACCTAATTTCAGGCGACCTACTTAGTTGATGCCGATTGGCAAAAGTCCATGTTCAGAGACAGTTTCAGGCCGCCAAGACGCGCTGATCAGGAGCCTTCTGGATAAACTACTGCACGGGCGGGGCTGTCAGCTGTAGCGGTGCTGCCCTTAAGCCAATTGCCGATGAGATTTGGCAGTGACTCTCCTAAGTTGGGGTGGGGCATGTAAGCAGTCAGCATAAAAACGCCGACGAATAAGACGGCTAGTCGCCAGGGGCGAACCTCATGTGCGGGCATGTGAATTCCTCAGAAGGGGGCGTTGTCGGAGTATTTATCCCTGTAAGACTAGCGTTTCTCAGCCGGATCGATCCTTCAATATGACGCTCAGGAGGCAATGTTGCCGGATATCGGGACATTGAGGGGAGATCAGCAGACAGATTCTCAAGTGGTTACGGCCTTAGGCAACTAGCGACTGAACCGGCGAGAGCAGAAAAACCCATAAAAAAGGAAGCCATATTCAGGCTCCCTTTTCCATCACAAGATTCTACACGTCAATGAATTAGTATGCGGGACGGGCATCTGGCCCGGCTGGCCCCCTGGCCTTCTCTTTAGCCTTGGATGCGCTTTTCTTCAGCGCATCTAATCGCTTGATATATTGATCCCGTTTGCGCTTCTTCGGGGTTTGCTCAATCAGGGTTTTGAGGGCGCTGCCGAGGCTCTTGTAAGCATTGGGCAGGGTATAGCCAAACCGAGTCGCGATCGCGATCGCCCGCTCGTCCGCATCAACCGCCTCTTCCACCGCTTTGATCGGGTTATTACGCTTGTACAGTCGCCAGCCCGAAAAGCTACATAGCGCCAGCGCCAGCATCAGCAACAAGCCATCTTGTACCCACAGTTCGCCAATGGCCCCACCGAGACCAATGGCTAGCGCTGCCATTTCCCAACCATCGCGGGGAATCGTGTCGTTTTGCACATGACCGACCTGATGCCAGAACAGGAGATTGCGCTGATCGAGGGCGAAATTTTCCCACTTCGCCAAATCAATTTGAATTTCGACCTGGTCTTTGCCCAGCTCTTCACTGGTAATCAGGGGCGGTGTCACATCGGTGGCTGCTTCTACCGTGACCCAACTTTGCAGCTCGGGCGGCAATAGGCTGCGTAGACGGCGTAACTCTCCCATATCGGCTCTAGCGGTGGATGTTGCGTAGGAAGTCATGAAAACTTGATGAATAAAACAATCACCTCAGCGTTTGCGTGACCCAATAGATCATCCGTCCGAGGCGGTAATGCTTACTATCCTAGCCAAAAAATGTAAATTACATGGGTATATTTCCGCACTATCTGATGGTCGGTAATCGGCTGTGTCGCTGAACCTCAGTTGCGGTAGGCCACGATGAATGCCATCGACAGGCTGTTTCTCCCTGCGCTTGCAGGTTGGCGATCGCCCCTTGCAGCAAGGCTTCGCCGTCGGCTACTGACTCAATGCGGCACAGTGATTCCCGCAGTTCTGCCGCGCCCGCAAAGCCTTTGACGTACCAGGCCATGTGTTTGCGCGCCTGACAAATGCCGCGATAGCCGTTGTAGGCGGCAATCAGCCGCAAATGTTCTTGGGCACAAAGCAAACGATCGATCACCGTGGGGGCAGGGAGGCGATCGCCGGTTTTCAGAAAATAGTCGATGTCTCCCACCAGAAATGGGTAGCCCAGGGTGCTGCGAGAACACATCACCCCATCGGCATGGGTCATTTCGAGGCACCGCACTGCCGCTTCGACCGAGTCGATGTCGCCATTAGCAATCACGGGAATTGACAGCGCCTCCTTGACTCGACCAATCCACTCCCAGCGGGCAGTGCCCGTGTAGCCTTGCGATCGCGTGCGGCCATGCAGGGTCAGCATATCAATGCCGACCGCTTCTAAACGGCGGGCAAACTCGATCGCGTTGATGTGGTCGTCGTCCCACCCCAGGCGCGTCTTGACCGATACGGGCACATCCACCGCCTCCACCACCGCACGGGTGATTTTGACCGCCATATCGGGGTCTTTGAGCAGGGAGGAGCCGCCCCCTTTGCGGGTGATTTTGTTCACCGGGCAGCCCATGTTGATGTCAATGGTGTCGGCCCCTTCGGCCACGGCTTTGCGGGCAGCATCCGCGAGGAAATCGGGGCGACAATCGAATAATTGAATACTGATGGGATGCTCGTCCGGATCGATTTCCATGATTTTGGGCAAGGTTTCCACCTGGCAAATGCTGGGCGCATGAACCATTTCGGTATACATCATGGAAGTGGGAGCGTAGCGCCGGACGAGTTGCCGAAACACTTTGTCGGTGACCCCGGAAAGCGGCGACTGCAAGACCCGGCTGTGGACGGCGATCGCCCCAATCTGTAGAGGCGTCGCCAGCTTTTGCTGCAGAGTGGGAGAGAGCGCAGTCATGGGCGATGCGGCAATACGGTGCTTTCTCAGTATGCCAGGGGCGATCGCTAAAGGGGCCGTTTGCGACTCAATAACCAGTAGCTCTCCATATTGCCCCGGCCTTTGACAAACACCGTACCGCGAGCCTCTAAATGATAAAGGTGACGTAGCCGCTCATAGACCTCTGAAGTCACCTGAATCTTGCCCGGAATGCCGGTACTTTCCATCCGGCTAGCCAGGTTGACCGTGTCGCCCCACAGGTCGTAGGCGAACTTGCGCACCCCAATGACGCCAGCAATCACAGGGCCGGTGCTAATGCCAATGCGGAGTTGAAACGGTTGCCCATCGGGACGATAAAACTGCTCAATCACCATTTGCATTTCTAACGCCATGGAGGCCACCGCATCCACATGGTCGGCCCGGGGAGTGGGCAAGCCCGCCGCCGCCATATAGGCATCCCCGATCGTTTTGATTTTCTCTAGGCCATATTTCTCCGCTAAGCGATCAAAAGCAGAAAAGATTTCGTTCAGCAACTTGACCAGCTTTTGCGCGTCCATCTGTCCAGCGGCGGCCGTGAACTGCACAAGGTCAGCAAAGAGAACGGTGACCGAGTCGTAATTTTCAGCGATCGACTTTGACCCTACCTTTAACCGATTCGCGATTTGGTAGGGCAGGATGTTGCCCAGCAAGCGATCAGCTTGTTGACGTTGTTGCCGCAGTTCCATTTCCATCTGCCGCTGTTCAGTAATGTCGTGGACAATGCCCTCGTAGTATTGGAAATTACCCGATTCGTCGTACACCTTGCGAACCGTTTCGCTAATCCAAATCTTGCTGCCGTCTTGGCGGTAAATCTCGGATTCTGAGCCTTCAATTTGGTCAAATTGTTCGAGATAAACGACTAGCTCTGCCCGCCGCTGAGGCTCCACATACAGCTCTTTGCCAACATTCGTGATCGCCTGCATCAACTCATCGGGGGACGCATAGCCGTAAATTTTGGCCAGAGCCGGGTTGACGCTGATGTATCGTCCTTCACGGCTGGTTTGAAAAATGCCCTCCGTCGCGTTTTCAAAAATGCGACGGTATTTGGTTTCAGCTCGTTGGAGGGCTTCTTCGGCTTGTTTGCGCTCACGCACTTCGGCCAGGAGCAGCTGATTTTGTTGACTCAGCTGTTGTCCCCGACGGTAGTCACTGAGTCGGGCTTGCAGGCGCGCGGTGACTTCTTCAGCGAATAGAGGGAGGCTGAGATAGTCTTGCGCCCCGGCATCGAAAGCGGTGGCGACTTGTTTCGGATCGCGATCGCCCACCACAATGATCGGGATATCGCGGCTCCAGCGCTGGTCTTTGAGCTGTTGACAAAAGTGGTAGCCAATCTCGACGAAGAGCGTGGCCTCAATGAGAATTAGAACGACTTCGTGGGATTTTAATAATTCTAGGGATACGACGGTGTCGTGGCTGAGCTCTAAACGATAGTGGGCATCTAATATCCGTTGCAGCTCGGTCTTGATGTGGGGGGCACGATATATCAGGAGTAGGCCGTCCCGACCTACCGGACAAAAGTCGCCGCTGATATCAGAAAACTCCGCCTGCTGATTCAAAACTGCTCTATCCCTGCCAAGCTATTTATCTGTGCCCTAGTGCTCTCAACGAGATTATTGATGTAAAAACCTGGCCGCTTTTCGATGGCCAGTGGCTCAAGTCTGGCCAGTAGTCATATGATGCCCCGAACCGGCGCAAATTCTTGTGCGCCTGCGCTCAATTCTTCAACCTGGTAGTAAGTGTCAGCAGGTGGGGCACTCGTGAATTGGCAAAATGTTAGCCCTTGTTTTCTTTACAGAGAGTTTATCGGGTTCTCAGGATAGGGCGATCGCGGCCCCGATGGAGTGGATGAAAGTGAACTCGCAACGACAAAATTTGCTCCTCGCTCACTCCGACGTTAATCCACCACATGTCTTAAGATTTGCGGTTTTCAGGCGGTTCTTTTTGCGTGGGCTGGCAGGGGGTAGGTTACAATCCTAAAAGTCGGTTTATTAAAATACTCTGCAAATCATGACACCCTCTCTTACTAATTTTTTGTTGAGCCTCCTGGCTGGTACTCTCATTGTGGTCATTCCGGCGACTATCTTTTTGGTCTTCGTCAGCCAGAAGGATAAAATTCAGCGTCAGTAATCAGCTTCGAGCGGAAGGCTGCTCAGATAATTGATCTAAACTCATTCATCCGACAGAGAGCATCCCAGTGTTTGGGTGCTCTTTTTGTTTGGCTAAGTTGACTTTCTAGCGATCGCAACGCTTCCACATCGTCACCTTACACCTAACTGTCTAGGCTGCACCTGAACCTCGGCTAGCGGGCGATCGCAGCAAGAGAACTCATTTGGTATCGGCAGTGCTGACTAAATCAAAAATTTGCCGTGACTGAAACGCATCAAACGAGTCAAAAGATTTTTTGAAAGCCCTTTAAAGTCCGTTAGCATATGACAAGCAACAGGTTGTGGCAGCAACCGTTAGAATAGCTCTGCCACATTTGGTCAACCGCCTAGGGACAGCGATCGCTGCTGACAGATAGGCATATTTAAGGGATTGATCCAAGGTTGTCAATGTTGCGTCTTCATCCTGAGAGGAATCCTCTGTGAATTTCGGTACACCAGTTCCCCTTCTCATTGGCATTGTCTTAATTCTCGGCGGGGTTGCCCTGTTTTTTGTGGACAGGCTGAAGCCCGGTTATGGCCGAGATTCTGACAAGGTTTACGCGGTTCTCTGGTTGATTTCAGGGGTCTTTTTACTAGGTCACCTCAATATGGAACTGCTGGCCTCGTTTCAGCAGTTACTGATGGCAGGCATGTTGATCACCGTCACGATTCAAAATGTTTATGCCCGGACGCCGAGGGACGATCGCTACGCCCCCCAGCCAGCGAGTGGTGGCCGCGATGATTACTATCGACCCAGTCGGCCCCCGCAAGATTACCGAAGCAGTAGCCCCCGCATGAATGTGCGGGCCGAATTGGATAATGAGGGGCCATATCGTCCCCGGTTTCCAGAAGATCGCCGCATGATTGGCGGTCGTGATGAGTCCTCGCGGCGATCTGGCTATTACGACGACGGGTATGGCGATCGCTATGGTGCCCCGCAGAACGGTTATCCTGATCGCCCGACGCCCCCAAACGATCGTCCGGTCGAGCGCTTAAATCCGAGTGGCGATCGCATCCGCCGCCGCGCTAAGCCGAGTGCGGGTCGGTATGATATCCCTCCCGCTAGGGGATGGGACGAGTCGGCGAGCGGCTACGCAGCGAACTCTGGTGGCTATTCGTCGTCGGCCAGTAGCAGTGGCGGCTACTCGGCTAATGGCGGTAGTTACGCGGCCAATGGCGATAACTATGGTGGCAATGCTGGGACTGGTTATTCCGCTGCTAGTGAGGATAATTATGTCGGGTCTGGTGGTTACAGCAGCCATTCTTCGCCGGAGACTGGAGATACTACTGCCGGGAACGGTGGAGATGATAGCTATGTCGACTATCGCCCCGTGAATAATTATCCTAGCGACGACGCTGGTCAACCTCCTGCTGATTACGGCAGTCGGCAATATTGATGAGAAGGGCGAGTCGTAGACCCACACAGTCAATCTGCCAATCTGAAACACCGTAACGAATATCACTTTTAAGTGAAAACGCGTCGTCTAGAACTAGCTAGGCGACGCGTTTTGGTGTTGGCGACGTAGGCGGCTAGACGACTCCGGCTAGCTGCATGCGGCTCAAAAACGCTTTGAGGCGATCGCTCTGTGGGCTCGTGATCACGTCGTAGGCTTTGCCATCTTCTTCCACCAAGCCTTGATTGAGGAAGATCACGCGATCGGCCACGTCCCGCGCAAACTGCATCTCGTGAGTCACGATCACCATCGTCATGCCTTCTTCGGCCAATTGCTTCATGACATCCAGTACTTCGCCCACCAGTTCTGGATCGAGGGCGCTGGTCGGTTCATCAAACAAAATGATTTCGGGTTCCATGCAGAGGGCCCGGGCGATCGCCACCCGTTGCTTTTGCCCACCGGATAACTGATCGGGGTAAGCATTCCCCTTTTCCACCAAGCCCACCTTGCTGAGAAAGTGGCTAGCCAGCTCCCGGCTATTGGTTTTGGGCTTGCCGAGCACTTTCTGCGGGGCTAGGGTTAAATTTTCCAGCACGGTCAGGTGTGGAAACAGGTTGAACTGTTGAAACACCATGCCCACCTGCGCCCGCAGCCGCTGCAACTGTTTGCGCGATAAATTGGGACTGGACAAGTCCATACCATTCACCGTCAGGGTGCCGCCGTTAATGGTTTCCAAGCGGTTGAAGCATCGCAGTAGCGTGCTTTTGCCGCAGCCGGAAGCGCCAATAATTGCTACCACTTGACCAGAATAAATTTCGCCGCTGAGCCCCTTCAGGACTTCGAGTGGGCCGTAGCTTTTGCGCAGTTGGTTAAAGGCGATCGCGGTCTGAGAGTCAGGCATAGTAAATGGGCGAATTCTGTAATGGGGATAGCATTCGGGAAATACTGTGAAGATTATCATCGACAAGCTGGCAGTATCGTATCGTGTAAAGCCAGTTTGTGGTGAAAGGAAAGATTTTATATGTCGATTAAACGTTCAGCCTTTTTACGGAATGTCGCGTTTGGCCTCAGTGCGTCAGTAGTGTTAGCCGCCTGTGGCGGTTCTGCGCCCACCGATACGGCAGACGGCACGGACTCGGCAACGGACTCCGCCAGCACCGAGGAAGCCACCGGCACCCTCACTGTCGCCACTGAGCCCGCCTTCCCGCCGTTTGAATTTCAGGACGAAAACGGCGAATTAGCTGGGTTTGACATTGATTTGATGACCGCGATTGGCGAAACTGCTGGCTTGGAAGTGCAGTTTGAGTCGCTCCCCTTCGACGGCATCATTCCAGCTTTGCAGGCAGGCACTGTGGATGCGGCCATTAGTGGCATGACGATCACCGAAGAGCGTCTACAAACGGTTGATTTTTCTCGGCCTTATGTGAAAGCGGGTCTGGCGATCGCGGTGCAAGCCGACAACATGGAAGTCGCGACCCTGGATGACCTGCAAGACATGCGGATTGCGGTACAAATCGGAACGACTGGGGCCGAAACAGCAGCGGAAATTCCGGGGGCCGAAATCAGCACCTTTGACTCGGCTCCCCTCGCCCTGCAAGAACTGGCCAATGGCAATGTTGATGCCGTCATTAACGATGCCCCGGTGACGCTGGACGCGATCGCCTCCGGCAATATCGACGGGCTCAAAGTCGTGGGCGAACTGTTGACCACTGAGTTTTACGGCATTGCTCTGCCCAAAGGCTCCCCCAATGTCGCAATCATCAACGACGCCATCATGACCATGATGGAAGATGGCACCTACGCCGCCATCTATCAAGAATGGTTTGGCGAAGAACCCCCCGAATTGCCTGAGTCCGCGTTCTAAGCGCAGGCTAACTTCTGTGGACACGGCTGGTTTGGGCAGAGTCTCGGTAGACTGCCGAAACCAGCCATTTTTATGCCCAGGCATGATCCCAAAGAGAGCGCACACGATTTGGCTGCCGCAGAGCGCCAGGCAATTTGATAGGTTTAAGGCAGTGAATTGTGAAGGAGTCGGGGTTAGATGAAAGTAGCAGTCACCGGGGGCACGGGTTTTGTGGGTAGCGGGCTGGTCAAAGCCCTGCAAACCGCCGGTCACGAAGTGCTGGTGCTGACTCGTGATGCGGCTAAAGCCCGACGAATTTTTCCCGCTACCGCTTTTCCCAACGTGACTCCAGTGGCCTATACGCCCCAGATTTCCGGGGATTGGCAAGCGGCAATTTCGGGGTGCGATGGCGTGGTCAACTTGGCCGGAGCGCCCATTTCCGAACGGTGGACGGCGGCGCACAAGCGGGCCATGATGGATAGCCGCAAGGTCGGCACTGAGAAGTTGGTGGAAGCGATCGCTCAAGCCGATATCAAACCCAAAGTTTTAGTGAGTGCGTCGGCGATCGGCTACTACGGCACCAGTAAAACGGCCACCTTTGACGAAAGCAGCGACCCAGTAGAGAGTGATTTTCTCTCGCAAATCTGTCAAGCCTGGGAAGCGGCCGCCCAGCAAGTCAAAGCCGTGGAGGGCGTCCGGTTAGTCATTCCTCGCATTGGCATTGTGCTAGGCGACGGCGGTGCTTTAGAACGGATGCTGACGCCCTTCCGCTTATTTGCGGGCGGCCCCATTGGCAGCGGCCAGCAGTGGTTTTCTTGGGTGCATCGAGAGGATTTGGTCGCCATTTTGATGCGGGCTCTGACGGATGAATCCATGAGCGGGGTTTACAACGCGACGGCTCCGAATCCTGTCCGCATGGGGCAGGCCTGCGAAGCGTTGGGGCAAGCACTCAATCGGCCCTCTTGGTTACCTGTGCCCGACTTTGTCATTGAAGCCATGCTGGGTGATGGGGCCGTGGTTGTTTTAGAAGGGCAGCAGGTGTTGCCCAAACATTTGCAGGCGGCGGGTTTTGAGTACCAGTACCCCACGGTAGGGCAAGCCATGCAGGCCGTGGTTAACGCCCTTTAGGCATCGCAACTGCCATGACCTTGCTGATTGTTTCACCTCATCGTTCTGATCTCAGCCGTTGGCAACAGGCCCTACAAACCTGTGCGCCGGATCTGGACATTGCGGTCTGGCCCCAGGTGACAGTTCCAGAAGACATCACCTTTGCCTTAGCTTGGCAACAGCCCGCTGGCATTTGGCAACAGTTTCCAAATCTGCGCTGTGTGTCGTCCTTTGGGGCCGGTGTCGATCACTTATTGCAAGATGTCGACCTGCCGACTGATACACCGATTGTGCGGCTGGTCGATCCGTTATTGGCGCAGTCAATGTTTGAATACATTGCCGCAGCGGTGATGGGCATTTTGCGGGACTTTGATGTTTACGAAACTCAGCAAATGGGTGGACTCTGGCAATCCCATACCCCGACCCTGAGTCAGCACTGTACGGTGGGCATCATGGGACTCGGGCAGCTGGGCACTTACACGGCCCAAAAGCTGGTGAAGCTGGGTTTTAACGTTGTGGGCTGGGCGCGATCGCCTAAGCAGATTGAGGGCGTCACTGCGTACAGCGGGGATGCACAGCTACCACAGTTTTTGCAGCAGACCCAGATATTGGTTTGTTTACTGCCGCTCACGGCACAGACTCGCGACATTTTGAACCTCGATCTCCTGGCCCAACTGCCACGTCCGGCCTATCTCATCAATGTGGCGCGCGGGGCGCACTTGGTCGAAGCCGATTTGTTGGCAGCGCTTGATGCCGGATATCTACGCGGCGCTTGTTTGGATGTCTTTCGGCAAGAGCCCCTGCCGCCGACCCATCCCTTTTGGGCGCATCCCAAGATTCGGGTTACGCCCCATTCCTCCAGCATCACCAACCCGGAGTCGGTCGCGCCCCAAATTGTGGAAAATTATCGGCGATCGCAGACAGGCGCACCGTTGCTGAATCAGGTATCGCGATCGCGCGGTTATTGATGGGGGCTAATCTCCGTTCGCTGGCTCAGGTAAACGTTAGTAGCGCCCACAAAATGCCGGGCAGGGTGATAAAGCTCAGCAGGGTGGAAAGCACTATCGCTCGGGCGACCAAGTCGGCGTCGCCGCCAAACTCCGTCACCCAAATAAACGTATTCACCGCTGTGGGCATGGCTCCTTGCAGCACCAGCACGTGCAAATCTTGACCTTGGAGGCCGATCGCGCGCCCAATCAACAGGGCGATCGCAGGGGCGAGAGCCAGGCGTAACCCGGCTGCCAGCAGCACGGGGCGATCGAGGTAAAACTGAGTTTTGGCGAGCTGCATTCCCAGGGTGATTAGCGCCACGGGAATCGCCGCCCCACCCAGGAGGGCCAGCCCTTCATCCAGTCGCAGCGGCAAGGTAATGGCGAGTGCTTGTAAGGCGAGTCCCGTCAGCATGGCCCAAAAGACGGGTAGCTTGAGCGTTGTTCTGAGTCCGGTGGCTAAGCCCTGGCCTTTCAGCAGGGTCGGCCCGACGGTGGTGAGCAAAATGCTGCTGCTCACCAGATAGACGATCGCCCCCTCTAACCCGGTTTGCCCCAAAGCGAAGGTGATAAAGGGTAGTCCTAAATTGCCTGTATTGGCAAAGAGGGTGGTGGCGAGGAGCGTTTTTTGCTGGAGAGGATGGGCTCGAATCAGGCGACAAAATCCATACACCAAGGCATACAGCAGGGCCGATGCCCCAAAGAACCCCATAACAATGAGCAACGCCCGCTCGGCTGTCAGCGTAATGCCATAGAGGCTATTCGCAATTAGGGCGGGCAGTAAAACGTAGAGACTGAGTCGCGACAGGGTACGGCGGTCGAGGCCGAGGGTGCGCCCCGCGATGAACCCCACCAAAATGATCAGGGCCACGGGGGCGATCGCGGGCAATAAAACAGCCATACGCAGGAGGTCGGCGAGCCCTAACTAGAGGGGGACTTTTGGGCAGTTGGCCCGGCCCCGAGACTGCGAAAGTAAGTGCCGCCAACGGTAATGATAAAGGCGACGTAGGCCAAGAGTTGTCCGGCAAACAGCTGCTCGCGATAGCCCAGCAATGTTTTCAGCAGCACTCCAGGAAACTCATGATCCGGCAAGACGGCGCGGGCATCCCACAGTTGCGGCCCCAGGATGCATGACGCTTGGGAAATGCAGAGGTCGGCGTTGACGGGATCAAAGTTGCTGATAGCGAGAAAGGCGGCATCTAAATTGCGGAAAAACGAGATCACCAGTCCCCCCACAATCAAAATCAGCAGCACCCCCATCACTTGAAAAAATGCCTTTAAGTTAATGCGGACGCCCCATTTGAACAACGCTAGACCAATCAGGGTTGCCCCCAGCAGCCCGCCCGCCGCCCCGATCACCGCTGTGACACTTTGCTGCACGTTAGTGAAAATAAACAGCACGGTTTCAATGCCTTCTCGTAGGACGGCAATGCAGACCAAGCTGAAAATCGTGATCCCGGCGGCATCGTCGCCTTGCAGAGCGGCAATCACGTTGCCCTCGATATCGCCCTTGAGCGATCGCGCCTGGCGCGTCATCCACAGCAGCATCCAGCTCAACATCACGATCGCGATCGCGCAAAACAGACAGTCAAAAAATGGCTCGATAATTGGCTCTAGGGTGGGTAAAGCTTGTTGCGCTTGAGCCACGCTGTTAAAAATTACGATGCCGCTCAGTACACTGCCCAATAGCCCTGCCCCAATGCCCAGATAAACCCAGCGGTTGAGCTGACTTTGTTGGGCTTTATTCAGGCAGGCCAATACAATGCCGACGACGAGGGCCGCTTCGACCCCTTCGCGCAAGGTGACAAAAAAGGTCGGGAGGGCGGGCGCAAAATCCATAGATTCCCAGGGAAAAAGACAACTGTAGGCTGGTCAAGCAAAGCACCGGCTGGGGGCAATTCCCCTAGAGACCATGATGCCGACGGCTGACCGGCCAATGCCATTACACTCTGTTCCGGTGGTTACCCTGGCGACCAGCCCCCACGGTGATTGTAAAGGGTTTCTTTGGGGATGCAGCGGGTAGCGACTTAGCTGCCCCCCAAACGCCAGACCCGGATGGTTTTGTCGGCGCTAGCGCTGGCAATCAGGCGACCCGTCCGGTGAATGGCGATCGCGCTCACCACTTGGCTGTGCCCCAGCAAGGTGTGCACAAGATTTCCCGTCCGGGCATCCCAAACTTTCACGGTGTGATCATTGCTGCCACTCACAATCGTGCGGTTATCGGGAGCGATCGCCACCGAATTCACCTCTTGGTTGTGCCCCTTGAGCACATGGATAATTGATCCCGTGCCGACACTCCACACCACCAGCGTTTTATCTTTGCTGGCGCTCACCACAAACAGCCCATCGGGACTCACCGCCACATCATTGATCGGACTCACATGGCCCGAAAAGAACCGGATCATCTCGCCCGTCTTAAGATCCCACTGGCGCACCTTATTATCCAGGCCACCGCTAAATAACGTCGATTCATCCGGCATCATGGCCACGGCCCGAACCGCCGCTGGCGACCCCAGCAACGTCCGAATGGCATTTCCCTTATCCAATTTCCAGAGTTTGATGGTTTTGTCTTTGCTGCCGCTCGCCAAAATCCATCCTTTATGGCCAATGGTGACGCTGGTGACATCACGGGCGTGCCCCTCCAGGGTGTGAATCAATCGCCCTGCCGATAGGTTCCAGACTTTGACCGTGCCATCATCGCCGCAACTCACCAAGACTTGCCCCTTGGTACTGATGCGCAGATCATTGACGCCTCGGGGATGTCCTTGCAGGGTGACCATTTCGGCCCCGGTTTGTAAATCCCATACCTTAATGGTGTCGTCCAAACTGCCGCTGACCAACGTGGCCGATCGCGGATTAAAGGCCACCGCTGTCACCCAAGACTGATGTCCCGATAGCACCCGGACACACTGCCAATTATCACTTTCCGAAAACCGCTCGGGCGCTTTTACCGAATCGGCTACCGTCACCGGTATCGCGAGGGGCGGCGGCGCGGGCGGGGGAGACGGCTTGGGCAGGGCAAGGGGCGCTGGGGTGGCCGTCGGGGAACTGGTTTGGGGGATCTGAGGGTCGATGGTCGGCGTGGCGACTGCGCCCCGTGCCCGATCAGTCGTCGTCGCCGCATTGCTTTCAGGATGTTGGCGCACCCATCCCGGCACGTTGCCGCGAAAGGTGGATGACGAGTCCAGTGCGGCTAAGACTGCCGGGGCATCCACAAACCGTTCCCCCACGGCATCCATCACCAGCCGATCGAGGACAGCAGTTAGCTCTGGACTGACGGAGCGGCTTTGTTGGGCCAAAATGGCGGGCCACCGCCAGTTGCCCGCCATGTGGTCATATAGCTTTTCCGGTTTGCAACCCGTCAGCAGATGCAGGCAGGTCGCCCCCAGACTATACAAGTCACTACAGGGATAGGCTTGGCCGCCGCGCAGTTGCTCAATGGGGGCGTAGCCTTCGGTGCCGATGCGGGTGCCTGGCGTGGCTTCCGATAAAGCTTCGCCAAAATGCTTGGCCACCCCAAAATCAATTAAGAAAAGACGGCGATCGGTATCCCGCCGGATCAAATTGGTGGGCGTGATGTCGCGATGGATGACGTTGTGCCGATGGATAAAGTCCAGCACGGGCAGAATATCGAGCAGCAAATCCCGAATGCTGTGCTCATCCATCGGACCGCTTTCCAGCACTTCTTGGATGAGGGTTTTGCCGTCGATAAATTGCTGAACTAAATAGAGAAAATGATCTTGTTCAAAGTAAGCCAGCAGCGCCGGAATCTGCACATGCTCGCCCAAATCGTGCAGTCGCACGGCTTCTTGATTAAACAGTTCAACCGCTTTGTTGAAAGCTTTAGTGCCTTTGGTTTGGGGGGCGAACTGTTTGATGACGCAGGGGGCATTCAGGCGATCGCTATCTAACGCAAGATAGGTACGACCAAAACCGCCCCGCCCAATTAACTTTTGGGGCTGATACCGGCCCCGCAACATTTTGACCAGAGGCGTACTGCAACTGCGACAAGTTTGCGCCGCGTCGCGGTTTAGAGGATGCGCACACTGAGGATTCAAGCAACAAATCATTCAACAGACCCTGTCCGGTCAAGTCACCGGCAAACATGTGAACCTCACTAACTACCCGGTCTATCGATGTCATAAAGATGCACCATCGACCCAGGAGGCTCGTCAACAGTCACACGGAGAGACCGCCCGCTGGGCGCGACGTGACTGACAGTTGACCACAATCACGGCTCGGCGATTCACTCCCTTGCTGTATCTAGGTTGCCCACCGCCTGGCCAAAATCGGCTCACCAGGCAGGGAAACTCAGACTTAAGCATAGTGTAGTTTTCTGATTCCCTAATGATCGGCAAAAAATTTGCAAACAAGGCGATCGCGCCCTCACTGGGCTGGCCTCAGACTACCAGAGGGAACCATTGATGCTCCGGTTGTGTGGCGTCTTAACGGACGCTGAGGGCCGGGCGATCGCAGCAATTCTTTACATTTGCTGCCGCCAACGAGAAACCTCAAAGCCCTGCGGTAAGGTGGTTGTCAGACTCCTTTTACACCCTTTTTTGAACTCATGACGTTGGCTCACTCTGCCCATAAAAAAGCCAAAGCCCTCCGCCCGGGAGCCCGCCGTCCGGCCAAGGAACTCTGCAGTGAATGCGGCCTCTGCGATACCTATTACATTCACTATGTGAAAGAAGCGTGCGCTTTTCTCAACCAACAGTTTCCTGAGTTGGAAACCCAAACCCATGGGCGCGATCGCGATTTAGAGGCCCCCCTAGAGCAATACTTTGGCGTCCACCAAGACATGATGGCGGCTCGTAAGCACGAGCCCATTGAGGGGGCACAATGGACGGGCATCGTGAGTTCGATCGCGATCGCCATGCTCACCCAAGGTCACGTTGAAGGGGTGGTCTGTGTCCAAAACACCGAAGAAGACCGCTTTCAGCCCAAGCCCGTGATCGCCACCACGCCAGAAGAGATTTTGGCGGCGCGGGTTAACAAACCCACTCTGTCACCCAACCTATCCGTGCTAGAGCAAATCGAGCAGTCGGGTATGAAGCGGCTGCTCGTGATCGGCGTCGGCTGCCAGATTCAGGCCCTGCGAGCGGTGGAAAAAGAGTTGGGTCTGGAAAAGCTCTATGTGCTCGGGACGCCCTGTGTGGACAACGTCACCCGCGCTGGGCTGCAAAAGTTTTTAGACACCACCAGCCGCTCACCCGAAACGGTGGTGCATTATGAATTCATGCAAGACTTTCGGGTGCATTTCAAACACGAAGACGGCTCGATTGAAAAAGTCCCCTTCTTTGGCCTTAAAACTAACCAGCTCAAGGATGTGTTTGCACCGTCTTGCATGAGCTGTTTTGACTATGTGAATGGATTGGCAGACATTGTGGTGGGCTACATGGGCGCACCCTTTGGCTGGCAGTGGATCACCGTGCGCAATGAGCGCGGCCAAGAAATGCTCGACCTGGTGATGGATCAGTTAGAGACTAAGCCAGTGGATTCCCAGGGCGATCGCCATGCCGCCGTGCAGCAAAGCATCCCCGCCTATGACAAGGGCGTGACCCTACCGATGTGGGCCGCGCAACTCATGGGCGTCGTCATTGAGCGCGTTGGCCCCAAAGGCATGGAATACGCCCGTTTTTCTATCGACTCGCACTTCACCCGCAATTACCTGTATGTGAAGCGTAACCACCCCGAAAAGCTGGATGACCACGTCCCCGAGTTTGCCAAGCGCATTGTCAGCCAGTACAAACTGCCAGACTAGGGAATCAGCAAGCATACAATGTCCTGTCTGAGTCCTGTGGTCAGATGACGGGGACGTTGGATGCCTGGGAGTGTCCTTTCTTCATCGTTGAGGTTGCGATTGTGCGCGTCACTCTCAGGGCCAATGACGGTTACCAGTATCGCCTGACCAAGAGTTCGAGTCGCCGCACTAACTGCTTGAGGTGCTGGATTTCTGCTCTGAGGCGGCAATTTTCCGCTCGCAGGGCTTGATTCTCCTGTCGGAGTGAGGTGGATGTGGCGATCGCGTCCCCAGTGTCGAGAGTCGTTTTCATGGGTTTAGCTCGTAAGCATCGCCGCAAGCTGCCTGGAAATCGCAGAGGAATGGCATAGATGCGGCTCTATAGATCAATCTTAGCGAACCGATTACGGCGGCGCGGGCAAACTGTCATAAAGCGGTATAAACGGCCCGATGAGGTTATTGGCTGAGTGTCTCCGTTTTGGCCGCAGTGACACCTCTAGAGCTATCATCCTCGTTCTAAAAGATATTTGTCGCCAGCCAAAATTAAGTTTGGTATAGGCAGCGACATTTTTTCGCATCTTGGGGATGCGATCGCGGTACTCTCTAATGTCCTGGCTGAGGCGGCTTTGACGGTTGCTGATGATGGTGATCGCGTTATTGATAAGAAAATCTAAAGTGCAGAAGGGCTGATTCCTAGTGACAGACTTCCATTTCTCCGATACATTATTGGTGTGTGAGGAGCGAACCAGTAAGGGCACCGAGACGAAACACGGCCAGTCGTCGGTGCCCTTTCTGTTTTAAATATTTCCACAGCGCTGACCGAGTTGAGCGATCGCTACAAAATAAACTGCTCAATCGCGTTCACGACGCCATCCGCTTCGACACTGGGGGCCACCCAATCAGCGATCTCCTTCACGCCATCTGGCGCATCGCCCATGGCCACGCCTACCCCCGCGTAGCGAATCATTTCATAGTCATTGAAGTTATCGCCCACGGTCATTACTTGATCGGGAGAGAGGTCGAGTAGCTCCTCCGCGAGATATTGCACCGCCGCCCCTTTGTTGGACAGGGGATGGGTCGCCTCAAAGAAGGTGGCCACGGACTGGGTGAGGTACAACTCGGCGGGCGTGTACTGTTGCTTAAAGCGGCTCAGCAATTCAGTAATCACGACGGGGTCGGGACTCAGAGCCAGCAACTTGGTGGTTTCGATCGCACTTTGGGCGGTCAGGTAGGTCGCCAAGTCACCGACGGGCATCGGCTCAATGCCCGAGCGGGCGGCATAGTCGCGGGTGTCGGTCAAAACTTCGCGGACATGCAGTTGGTCGTCAATATAGAGGTGAATGGAGAGCTGTTCGGCAGCTTCCAACTCGGCCAGAGCCGCCAGCAGCGCCAGAGTATGTTCGCGGGAGAGGGGCGTGTGGCGATACAGTTTGCCCGAGGTGGGATCTTTGATCAGCGCTCCCTGGTAAGACAGGAGCGGCAACGGTGACTGCACCGCCTGATGAAACCGCACGGCGGAACGATACATGCGTCCGGTGGCGATCGCTACCTGCACGCCCTGTTGTTGGGCGGCGGCGATCGCCTGCTTCACCCCTGCCGTCACGTCGTTAGATTTGCCCGCGATCGTGCCGTCGATATCCAACACCAGTAGTCGAATGTCTGCCATGCTGCCGAAGCCCTTGAATGATCGCCATCCAGCGTGACGCAGAACCGGGGCAAACCACAAGGGCAAGATGATACAAATTCTGCCGCTCGCAAAAATAGGACAGTGCCGAGGTCAAAATTCCTGGTCAACTGGCAACGGTGCCCCACTCAAAAGGTATCCAGAATGGAGGGGCGGACCCCGAGCTTTTGCACAACCAAGCTATATAGCCAAACATTCCACAGCGCCATGGAGAGGGCCGTGGCAATGGCGGCCCCTAAAATACCGAAGACGGGAATGCCGACGACATTCAACATGACGTTGACCAAGGCGCTGACGGCCATCACCCCCGCCGCCTGGTTCTGATAGGTCGTCATGGTCATTAGATAGCCCACCGACCCGGCTCCCACATTCACCAGTTGACCCAGCATCAGTACGACTAAGGTTCCTTGCGCCGCGACAAATTCGGCCCCGAATAATTGCAGAATGGGCCGCGAAAAGAGCATGATCGCGATCGCCATTCCCAAGGCGGGGTAAAACATCCACCGGGCAATCATGGCAACGAGTTGTTGCAACCCCGCTTGATCGTCCTGGGCGTATAGGGTGGCAATGAGGGGCGCGGCCATGGCATTTACCGCGATCAAAATGAACGGAACCCAAGCGGCGGTTTTCAACGCGGCGCTGTAAATGCCGACCTGTTGAGCATTCAACAGCAGGCCAATCATGAGGGTGTCGGTGTGGCTCAGAATCATATAAGAGCCGCCCATCAACACGAGAGGCAACGCGATGCGCCACCATAGCGCGGTTTCGTAAATGTGTGGAGGACGGCGAATTTGGGGCGCGACCTGGGTCTGAAACCAACTCCACTGTAAGAGCAGTATCAGAAGAACTGCCGTGAAGCTCAAGGCCATGGCGACGGTGCTGGTGAAGGGGCGGTGCGATCGCCACCCGCTGGCCAATCCTAGGAGTACCAAGGGCTGCCCAATTAACGATGGGGCAAAAGCCAAGACGATTTGCTGAAAGCCTCGGATAATTTCCTTTTGTAGGTTGAGCAGCGTGAGGCCCGGAATGCTCCAAATGCCGAGGAGTAGGGGCCAGGTATACATGCCCAGGTCGCGGCTCGTCTGTAGCCACGCCCAAATACCTGTGCCGCATCCGGCAATGCCAATGCTCGCGAGCAACAGCTGTCGCCAACTGCCGCGCATGAGTCCTCCCAGTCGCGCCCAGTCGCTTTGCGCGCGATAGGCCGACACCAGCCGTAGCGCCACGCTGGGCATCCCAAAGCTGGCGATAAACGCGCCGATGATACTGATGGCGGTGGCGTATTCATACACACCGTAGGCGGTGGTGCCCAGCCAACGAGCCAGCCACACCTGTGCCGCATACAGCAGAGCGGCACTGATGAGCTGGACGGTCAGCGCCGCTCCTGCCCCCCGCGCAAATTTGGCTAACAGCCCTGGTGATTGCACCCGCAGTCCTTAAACCCTTGGGCAACATGATAGACGGGGAGGACGAAGCTCATGCAAGCTCTTAGGGATCAGGATTGCATACAACCAATTTTGGCTAAAGCAATACTGTGCCTGCCAGTGAACAGCCATCTCGGCGGTTTCAACTTCTTCAATCATCAGCAAAACAGCCCTGGAAAAGTTTTCCAGGGCTGTTTTAGTAAAGCAAAATTAAGGACAAATCGCGATCGCTGTTAGCGGATGTACTCTTTCAGCACACTGTTGCGATTGGGGTGACGCAGCTTACGCAGGGCTTTAGCCTCAATTTGGCGAATCCGTTCGCGGGTCACGTTGAAGGTCTGGCCAATTTCTTCCAGCGTCTTCATGCGGCCATCATCCAAGCCATAGCGTAATCGCAGCACATCACGTTCACGCGGACTCAAAGTGCCCAAAACACCTTCCAAGTCTTCACGAAGCAAGCTCTTAGAAACCTCATCTTCAGGGGTCTCACCATCCGACTCGATAAAGTCGCCCAGGCGAGAATCTTCTTCCTTCCCGATAGGAGTTTCTAGCGAGATCGGCAGTTGAGCGGACTTAGCGATGAAGCGCAACTTCTCGATGGTCATCTCCATGCTGGTAGCAATCTCTTCTTCAGTCGGCTTACGGCCTAACTCTTGAGATAGCAGCTTGGTCGTCTTTTTGATGCGAGAGATGGTTTCGTAGAGGTGAACAGGCAGGCGAATGGTGCGGGACTGATCCGCGATCGCCCGGGTAATGGCCTGACGAATCCACCAGGTTGCGTAGGTCGAAAACTTATAGCCCTTCTCATGGTCAAACTTTTCAGCTGCCCGGATGAGACCCAAGCTACCTTCCTGAATCAGGTCTTGGAAAGACAAGCCCCGGTTCATATACTTCTTCGCAATGGAGACCACTAATCGCAGGTTTGACTGCACCATTTTGTCTTTGGCGCGGCGACCCAAATGCAAGCGCTTTTGGAAAGCTGGCAGAGCCATGTCAACGGCTTCCGCCCATTCCGCGTCAGTGGGCTCATGACCGAGGCCGTCCATCAGCTCATCGCGAATGCGTTCCAGCTCTAATAAGTCAGCAATCTTACGAGCGAGTTCGATTTCCTCTTCGGCCCGCAAGAGGCGAATGCGGCCAATTTCTTGCAAATAGAGGCGAATAGAATCTTCTGTGTAGTGCTTCTTTTTGGTTTGGCTGCGGCGAGTTGTCTTGCTCTTTGCCGCTTTTGCGGGAGCTTTGGCTGCGCCAGCATCGTCAGAATTATCAAATTTTGATGAGCTACTATCGCCATCGATTAAAAGCTCCAACTCGTTTTGGGGCTTGATTGCTCCGAGCAATTCTTTCGCTTGAGTCATGCCGCGTTCCTCGTGCTCCTTCGTGCGTGATGCTTTCCAATCAAAGGCTCGTTTAGCTTAACACCCTGTTTTTGTGATGGCCTCAGGGCCAAATGTTGTTAAATGAGCAAGATCTCTAACCGCCATACTGAAATGAGGCGAGAACGTGTCTCTAAACGCAAAAGACAGACTGCAATAAATTAAAGCTGAACAAAAACCTTTTCGTGTACAGCAGGCTCATTAGACCTTTCTGAATCTAAGTTTGTGACCTGCCTCACACAATTGTAGCTGCACAAACAAGTTGACTACCACTCCTGTTCCGTATAAATCCGACAGAATTCACCTAAAAAACACATTTTTAGTAGGTTTTTTGTACTAATTATGGATGGATAGCGAATTTTGCTGCCTCCCTATAAGTCTTATTCTCGTAGGGTTAAACGCACTTGTTAATAGTTTTGAAGATGAATCCTGATGATTATCAAGAACTTATAAGTAAAATGTCTATGCATCAAAAATCATGATCTGACAGGATTAAGGGCGCTGGTTGGGGTGGTTCTGGTTAACTGTGGCGGCCACTCTGGTTGGCCATCTGAGAGGCAACGGTGGTCTATCTGTCATACAGCAAGGCCACTCCACGCTAGAATCTAGCGTGACTGGAATGACGGCATATGGAGGTTCAAGGGTTCCTTATGAATTCAGAGACGCTGGCTGCGACGATTCAAAAAGGCGTCCGTGTCACCTTGGGGGCAACGGCCTCTTTGGTCGATGCGTTGCGAGACCCGCAGGCTTCTCAAGAGAAGTTTGGCAACATTTCCGATTTTGAAGTACTGACCCAAGAATTGGAAGCGAAAGGGACTGACGCTGAGCGGGAAGCTCGGGCTGTGGTGGATTCTGTGATGAGTCAGATGGGGCAAATGCCCAATCCATTCGCGCCGACGCCGGCCTCCGAGGCGACGGTGGATGCCGACGCTCACCCGGTTGCGGATGCGTCCGTGCAAACTGATTTAGAGGCGCTGACCCAAGAATTATCGACCCTACGCGCCGAATTGGAAACGCTTAAGTCACAACCGGGTAATGGCTAGGCCATACGGGCTGAATGTCTGAGATGGGGAAGGTCAGCAACTTTGCTGGCCTTTTATTTTGAGGAAATTGTGATGGTGGGATTGTCGTTGTTGGCACCTGCGGGCAAGGGGATGAAGACCCTTGTGCCATCGTATGTGACGGCACGAAACTATGGGCGACTAGCGGCGTCGTAGATTTCGCTCGCGAGCAACATG
This sequence comes from Halomicronema sp. CCY15110, assembly GCF_016888165.1. GTDB lineage: Bacteria > Cyanobacteriota > Cyanobacteriia > Phormidesmidales > Phormidesmidaceae > Halomicronema. The sequence goes on from NZ_JACSWC010000431.1 coordinate 40,164, forward strand.
CTGGCATGCCAAGGGCTGCCATTATTTAGCGGCGAAGTTGTTGCAGCCAGCGGTTGACAGCCCTTAGCTGGTGCAGTGAGTGCGGGCGCGGTAATGTATGCTTTCAAAGATTTTTGGACCCAATTGATGATGCGCCCTAGCGTGGAATGAAGTTTGGGAGATTGGATGGGTCGATGCAGCCTTCAGCCGAGTGAGCGGTGACGTTTGGGTGGTCTAAGGTGTCTGGATTGATCGGATGATGCGGCCTAAGCGAAGGAAGAGCCGAGATCTGTGGGCACATCTTGCCAACGACCGGGGCCGATCGCTCGTAGTGCTTCTTTGAGCACAATGTCGCCGGTGTAAAGCGCTTTGCCGATGATGACGCCGTTGACACCGAGGCGCTCTAGTTTTAAGAGGCTCAACAGATCGGCCACGGAACTCATGCCGCCGGACGCAATGATGGGAATGGAGGTGGCTTCAGCGATCGCCCGCAACGCCTCAAGATTGGGACCTTGAAGGGTGCCATCGCGATTGATGTCGGTGTAAATTACTGCCGCTGCGCCGCGTTGAGCCATATCTTGGGCGAGGGCGATCGCGTCTAGCGCTGACGTTTCGAGCCAGCCACGGGTGGCGACTTTGCCATCGCGGGCATCGATTCCCACGATGATTTGTCCGGGAAATTCGTGACTCAAGGTGCTGACTAACTCAGGATTTTCCACCGCTGCGGTGCCGAGAATCGCGTACTGCACGCCGAGGTCAAACAGGGCGGCGACGCGATCGCGATCGCGTAAGCCCCCGCCAACTTCAATGGGAATATTGAGGGCTGCCGCGATCGCCGCGATCGCTTGCAGATTTTCCGGTTTGCCCGCCTTGGCTCCATCCAAGTCCACGAGATGCAGTCGGGTTGCCCCTTCATCAGCCCAGCGCTGCGCTACCTCAACGGGATTTTCACCAAACACTTCGGATTGGTTGTAGTCGCCCTGATACAGACGAACACAGCGGCCTTCGAGCAAATCAATAGCGGGAATAACTTCCATAGGAGCAATTACTGTCAACAGGCTCTCTATTGTATCGGTTGCCTTCACCGCTGCTGTCACTAGGACGAGCTAAAGCGCAAATTATCGCTGGCAATTGTCACAGTGTCCACAGCGCCAGTCGGGGCGCGCGTGGCGAAATCCAAACTGTTGGATGATGGTGCGCCAACGACAGCCGTTGCCATGTAACAGTTTTCGAATTACGTGATCAGCCGTGGCATTGACGCAGGGCGCAGCCGATGGTGTGGGCAACAGTCGGTAGTGAAACGGATCGGTCCATTGCAGTTGGCCTTGGCTGTGCAGATAAGACAAAGCGATCGCGCCTTCTTTATATTCCTTTTGCACGTCAGTCAGGCTACCGGCGGGCGGGATTTTGTGGCTGAGTTGTACTGCTTTAGTTTGCAATTGCTGAGTTTGTTGGCGGAAGAACTGCGATCGCTGCTGGTCAGTAGGATCCAGTAATCCCGTTCGTTCACTCACCAGTGACAAGGCTTGGGCGGGTTGGCCATCCCGGCCCGCACGCCCAATTTCCTGTACATACTCTGTCAGCAAGGTCGGCACATGATAATGCACGACCCACCGCAGATCGGGTTTATTCACACCCATGCCAAAGGCATTCGTCGCCACCACAATGCGGACTTGGTTGCTCATCCAGGCCTGCTCACGGTGGCGGCGCTCGCTCGCGCCCAGTCCGGCATGGTAATCCAACGCTTGATGTCCCTGCTGCCTGAGCCAGTGGGCCAATGCCTCACTATCGCGCCGGGTGCGTACGTACACCAGTCCCGTTTGGTGCCGCTGCTGCTGCACAAACTTGAGCAGCTGTTGTTGGCGGCCACGGGGCGTGTAAACGGTGCGCACGGCGAGGTGCAAATTGTGGCGATAGGGACTCAACCGGACGATCTGGGGCGATCGCAACCTCAACGTAGCGCCGATAATCGCCTGCACCTGGGGATCAGCCGTGGCCGTAAACGCCGCAATAGGAATTTTGGGGTGCCCAGGCTTGCTCTGTTCCAAGGCTTGGCGGACTACCCCCAACCGTCGATAAGCGGGCCGAAAGGTCTCGCCCCATTGGGCCAAACAGTGGGCTTCGTCCAAAACAAGACCGTTAATTTGCAGGTCGGCCCGGGTTAACTGCTCCCACACCGCCGAACCCAGTAACGTTTCGGGGGAAAGATACAGGAGGCGTAACCGTTGGTGCTCTAGCGCCTTGAGCACCCGAAATTTTTCCCGTTTAGGCAGCTCGCTGTGGAGGGTGGCGGCGGGCAGGTGGCGATCGCGCAATTCCTGCACTTGATTTTCCATGAGCGCCACCAGGGGCGACACCACCAGCGTCAGCCCTGTTTGCAATAGCGCGGGCAGTTGAAAACAAAGGGACTTGCCGCCCCCCGTCGGCAAAATGATGAGCGCATCTTGATGCTGTAGCAAGGCTTGAATCACTGTATCTTGCGGCGGTCGAAACGCTGGATAGCCCCAGATTTCTTGGAGGCGGATTTGAGCGATCACTAAAGCGGATACCGACGATTCCGTCACCAATTTTCCTGCCAATGCACCGCTCCCAGGTTGCCCTAAATCAGGGCTAGCCAAGCGCCCCTGCCAAACCTGTATAGATGGAAGGGAGATCGGCGCTAGTGCCCACCCCAAAAAGTCCGCAGATGCTAACGCAAGTGAAGCGTTTGGCGTGCAAGAGAGATATTCGTATTAAATTGAGAGGACTTAATGGTTGATGCCACTCAAGGATGAAGTGTCTGGGAAGACACGACTTTGGCGTGACGACTGGCAAATAGAAGGCAATCCCAGGAGGCGATCGTGTCAGGGGCATTTGAAGACACTTGTGCTTTAACCAAGCTGGTCGAGCAGCTATTTTCGGCTAGAAAAATTACCCAACAGCAGTATCAAAGCCTCTCGCAACTGGTACTCGCCGACGGTAGTGTTGATGAGGAAGAGTTACGTCAGATCAACCGTCTGTTTGATGCGGTGCAGAATGGCCGCATTAAAGTTGTGGACTGACTCGACCGCCTGAAAAATCGCGGCATTATGAAACTGCCACCGTGAGTAAAGACGCTGGCGCTCCAGACCCCGGAAGATTTGACGCGCGCTTCCTTGCTGCCGCACCCAATGCTTGCCTGACGCGATCGCAGCCATTGTCAACAAACCCAGACATCAGCAATGGGCAAATTGATCCCGCGTTGCCATCAGGTGTAGTGTTCGCCAATTGGGATAGACGCAGCCAATTGAGATGTCCTCTCCAGTCATGGCCTTGCCCACAAGTGAAAAGGAACGCGCACAATAAATTCCCGGCCCGTAATCCGCAACTTATCCAACAACGCCCTTACGCCTCCCCGCATCCACTATGGCTACGCACTCATCCGCAACATGGCCTGAATCGGTTTGAGAGCGGCAACGCGAGTGGCTTCTGGCATAGTGATTTCCGGCTGACGATGTTTCATAGCCAGATATAGTTTCTCCAAGGTGTTGAGCCGCATGTGTGGACATTCGTTGCAGGCGCAGTTGCCAGTGGCGGGGGCCGGAATGAACTGCTTAGTCGGCACCAGTTTCTCCATCTGGTGAATGATCCCCGGTTCCGTCACGACAATGAATTGGGTGCGATCGCTCCGCTGCACATAGTTCAGCAGGGCCGTTGTCGAACCGATGAAGTCAGCATGGTGCAGTACCGGTTCCTCACATTCCGGGTGGGCAATGATTTCGGCGTCGGGGTGAGTGATTTTGAGCTGCACCAACTTCTTTTCGGAAAAGGTTTCATGTACCATGCAGCTGCCCTGCCACAACACCAAATCACGCCCCGTTTGCTGCATAACGTAACGACCTAAATTTTTGTCGGGCGCAAAGATGATGGGCTGTTCTTCGGGAATCTGTTCAATCAGGCTGACCGCGTTAGAGCTCGTGCAAATAATGTCGCTCATGGCTTTGATTTCTGCCGAACAATTGATGTAAGACACCACAATGTGGTCAGGATGCTGCGCCTTAAACGCGGCGAACTGGTCGGGCGGGCAGGTGTCAGCCAGCGAACACCCCGCATTGAGATCGGGCAGCAAAACCAGCTTGTCCGGGTTCAGAATTTTGGCCGTTTCTGCCATAAAGTGAACGCCAGCAAACACGATCACCTCAGCATCCGTGGCGGCGGCCTGGCGCGACAACCCGAGGGAATCGCCAATATAGTCCGCAATGTCCTGAATATCGGGCTCCTGGTAGTAATGCGCCAAGATGACAGCGTTTAACGCTTGCTTGAGTTCAGCAATGGCGGCAAAGAGATCTAACGGCGTGTTAGCAGTAGCTGACTTCGGTGGAGCAGTCGTAAACATAGACAGTGCTTTTTAGTAAAAAAGGGCTAATCGAGAGGATTTCTATTATAGTTATTTCTACCAAAAATGACTGGTTGACGGGGTTTCTGAAGGGTCGATCATCGGGGGCAAGAGTGCCCGATCAATCCATCAGCGATTATTCATCAGTCCCCATACATCAGTGGCCGTTGGCGACGCCAGTGGTCTGGGTATGCTGAAGTGAGATAACCGCTTGACCGAAATCACACACATTCCAGCGCTTTCCTGCTGAGATAGCTTAGTGTGAACCTTGGCGATCGCCCATCAGGTTTTCTGGGCCAACGGGACAGTGGCAAGAGCGGGCTGATCCCCCCCCTTTGCCGGGGACTTACTCACCCATCCTTCCAAATTCTTTGGAAAGATAGGTGACAGTACAAAGACTATCGCTATACTCGTTAGCATCTTGTCGAAAGGGTTCCTGAAACGAGAGCGGTCAATGGTTTTGGAACGTTTAGGTAGGCATCGGCATGTTTAATGCAACTGAGATTCTCATCTCTGATTTCGTCGAAAAGCTGCGCGCCGGATATCACCGTACTTACGGCGGCTTGAATCCCGACTACGAAGACATCATTGCCTGGGCGGGCAGCATGGCTTTAGAGAATATTGCCAATAGCGATGCCCTGTACCACAACGTAGAACATACGATCTTGGTTACTCTAGTGGGCCAAGAGATTCTCCGGGGCAAGCAAATTCGCGAAGGTGGGGTGGGCACTGAAGATTGGTTACATTTCATCATTTCGCTGGTGTGCCACGACATTGGTTATGTCAAGGGCGTGTGCCGGATGGATCGCGATCGCGAACATCTTTACGCCACGGGTAACGGCGAAGAAATGGTGGAACTCAGCCCGGGGGCATCGGATGCGTCGCTGACTCCTTACCACGTCGATCGCGGCAAGCTCTTTATCGAAGAACGCTTTGGCAAAAATCGGCTCATTGATGCCGGCATCATCAAGCGCAACGTTGAACTGACTCGATTTCCGGTGCCCAAGGAAGAAGATCATCAAGACACCCGATATTTTCCGGGATTAGTTAGAGCTGCTGACCTGATTGGGCAGCTGAGCGATCCCCGCTATCTGAAGAAAATTGGGGCACTGTTCTATGAGTTTGAAGAAACCGGCCAAAACAAATATCTGAACTATCGCCATCCCGACGACCTGAAGCACAACTATCCCAAGTTCTACTGGAATGTGGTGCATCCTTACATTCAAGATGGCTTGCGGTATTTGTCGCTCACCCAGGAAGGCAAACAAATCATTGCCAATCTATACTCAAATGTGTTTATGGTTGAGAACGAAAAAAGCGTTGTTCCAACCTAGTTCATCTTTGAGGCCGGCATGACCTGGTGGCAAAAGCTTCGGAAGAATTCTCTGGCGCAGGTGGGAGCCCTCATCCTGCTGGTGTTTTATCTCACCGTGTTCTTGGCAGAGTTCACCGCGCCTTACGATCCTTACTTCTCGGCACCGAGTGCTTCGCTGCTGCCGCCGACGGAGGTGTTCTGGCGCAACCAGACGACGGGTGGGTTCATCGGGCCGCATGTGTATCCCACCACCCAAGGCCCCGTGTCGATCGAGACGGGCGATCGCGAGGTGTTTGTGGATTTTGCGCAGCCTAGCCCCATTCGGTTATTTGTCCAAGGCGACGAATATCGGTGGTTGCGCGTCATGTTGCCTCTGCCGACGCAGTTTTCCTTATCGGAGCCGGGTTTCCAAGAGGTTGAGCTCTTTCCCGGTATTCCGGGCAACATCCATCTGTTCGGTACGGTAGGTTCCGGTCGGTGGCATATTTTAGGGACGGATGAGCAGGCCCGCGACCAATTGAGTCGTTTAATTCACGGTGGTCGCATTAGTCTCAGCATTGGCCTGATTGGTATTGCGTTGACCTTTCCGCTGGGGATGTTGGTCGGGGGCATTGCTGGATATTTTGGCGGCTGGATTGATGCCGTCTTAATGCGCCTGGTGGAAGTCATTATGACGATTCCCGACATTTTCTTGTTAGTGGCGTTGGCGGCGGTGTTGCCAGCGACGTTATCCAGCACCCAGCGCTTTTTGCTGATTATTCTGATTACGTCTTTTGTCCGCTGGACGGGACTGGCGCGGGTCGTTCGCGGTCAAGTGCTGTCTTTGAAATCGCAGACCTTTGTCACGGCCTCACAGGCAATGGGCGGTCAATCGATTTACATCATTGTGCGCCATATCCTGCCACAGACGGCCACTTACGTCATCATTTCGGCGACCTTGGCGGTGCCCAGCTTTATTGTGGCTGAGGCGGTGCTGAGCCTGATCGGCTTGGGCATTCAGCAACCCGATCCGTCGTGGGGCAATATGTTGTCTTTAGCGAGTAATGCGTCAATTTTGGTACTGAATCCCTGGTTGATCTGGCCGCCCGCGATTTTGATTGTGTTGACGGTGCTGTCGTTCAATTTGCTGGGCGATGGTCTGCGCGATGCGTTAGACCCCAGGAGTTTGCAGACGTATGATTAAGCGCTTACAGCTGCTGCTGACGATAGCAGTCTTACTCTTTGGTCTGACGGGATGCGGCCATTGGAAAGCGGCGATTCCGCATCATGTGGTGACGGCGGCAGTGACGCGGCAAGCCCAGCAAGAACAAGTCGATTTGTGGCGACAGTTATCCGCTGATGGTGGGTCATTGCCGCAACTGTCGGTGAACCGTGTGCAGGTCAGTCGGGTGCGCCAGGTGCAGGTGGCTGATGAACTGGCGTATGAAGTGACGGGCACGTATCGGTACAAATTGCGCTACCCGCAGCGATCGCCCCTAACCCAAGCTCAGGTGCCATTTTCAGTCATTTTGCAGGAGTCTTTAGCGGACGAACAATGGCAACTTTTGGCAGTAGAAGGTTCGCTAAAAGCACCGAAGGCTTGGCATTGGCGATCGCTAAACGAACCAGCGGCTTAATATTTTGAGCGGCGATCGGCTCTTCTAATAATCGCCTCAATTGCTTGGGGCTAGGGGAGCTGAAAAATTGTCCGCAGATTCCCCTGAGTTTACTGGGCTTAACATTTGCGCCATATTTGCGCCATTGAAAAATAAAAAGAACTGTGATGTCTTGAATGTTTCTGGCCCGCTGCGGCCATGATGGTCGCTAATGTTGTACTTGATGGCTGTACTCACCCTGGTCTCCCCCTTAAGAACTATGGAATACCAAACCCAGTGCAAAGAGATTCGTTGTCCCATTCAGTTTGTGTTGGGAATTGTGGGCAGCAAATGGGCAATTCTCATTTTGCGGGAACTCTTTTCAGGCAGTCGCCGCACCCACGAATTTTTAGACGCTCTGCCGGGCATTAGCACCAAAACTCTGACGGCCCGCCTGCGAGAACTCGAAAGTTATGGGCTCGTCGATCGCAAGGTGTTTCCTGAGGTGCCCCCTCGGGTCGAGTATTCGCTCACGGCCAAAGGGTTGGAAATTCAACCTTTGATGATGTCGCTGAAGCAATTGGGCGAACAATGGCTGGAGCAAGAGTCTTGCGACTGCCCGATGGATCCCGATGCTTTGGTGGGCTCGAAATCAGTCTCGGTGTAGGCGGGAGGCTTTAGGCAGGATAGTGACGCGGCTGCTCCCTTGATGAATACAATTCGGTCGCGCTGCCGGTCCCTGATCGCCAGATTTCAGACCTGTAGGGGCGCACTCGTCCGCCAGACCTCACAGGGCATCGTAATTATGTTCGGTCTGTGGTGCGATCGCAGACAGGTATCCGGCCTCAATCGCTGTTAAGCGGATAACTATTGGGATGTCGCTAGGCCCGCTGGCCCTGGTGAGGATATTTACACCACATACAATCGGCAGGCATCAAGTACACTAGAGACCAGTAAAAGAAGCCTGCTATCTACAAGGAGTCGATTAGATAAATGGGATCTTCATTTGTCGGAATGTTTGCTCAGGCATTTTCAACATTCTTGAACATATATTTTGTATTGCTGATTATTCGCATTTTGCTGAGTTGGTTCCCCAATGTGGACTGGATGAGTCAGCCATTTGCGACCCTGAGTCAGTTAACGGATCCTTACCTCAACTTGTTCCGGTCACTGATTCCCCCGTTGGGCGGGATTGATTTTTCCCCCATCTTGGGCTTTTTAGTGCTGCAAGTGGTTCGAGGTGGGGTCAGTCAAGTCGCAGCGACGATGGCATATTCCACTTTTTAAGCGGCGCTTGCAGCATTTGAGGCTGCCGCCCCCGCCTCCGCCTCACCATAACTGGTCAGATCCTGTTGTCTGGCCAGTCATTTTTATTGTTTACTGACGGCTAAATATTGTGACTACTGCGATCGCGGATACCCCCACCTACGACTGGTCAGCTCTGTTGCAGCAGATCATCGACCAGCAATCGTTGACGCCCCCGCAGGCCGAAGCCCTGATGCGGGGTTGGTTGCAAGAGGAGATTCCCCCGGTGCTGTCTGGTGCTTTTTTGGCGGCGATTCAGGCCAAAGGGGTATCCGCAGCGGAACTCGCGGGGATGGCGCGGGTGTTGCAGGCCCAATCGTTAGGCGGTGAGTCCGCCGATGCCGATTTGCCCACGCCCCGCATTGATACCTGCGGCACGGGGGGCGATGGCTCTCACACGTTCAATATTTCCACCACGGTAGCCTTTGTGGCGGCGGCGGCCGGGGTGGCTGTCGCTAAGCATGGCAACCGTTCAGCATCGAGCAAGGTGGGGTCAGCAGATGTGCTGGAAGCCCTAGGTATCGACCTGAGCGCCCCTCCCGAAAAAGCCAAGGCCGCTCTGAAAGAAGTGGGCATTACCTTTTTGTTTGCCCGAGGATGGCATCCGGCGATGAAAGCGGTCGGCCCGCTGCGCAGTACGTTGAAAGTGCGTACGGTGTTTAACCTACTCGGCCCATTGGTGAATCCGCTGCGCACGACGGGGCAGGTGATCGGCGTGTTTGACCCGTCTGTCATCACGCCGATGGCGGAAGCGTTGAACCAGTTGGAAGTGCCGCTGGCGATTGTGCTGCACGGTCGTGAAGGTTTAGATGAGGCGGGACTAGGTGACAGCACCGAGCTGGCGCTGCTCGAAAATGGCACGGTGACGGAGAAGGTGCTGAATCCGCGCGACTTTGGATTGATGTCCGCAGATAAATCTGCCTTGCGAGGCGGCGAGTTAGACGAAAATGCCGCTATCATGCGGGACTTGTTGCAGGGCAAGGGCACCCAGGCTCAGCAAGATGTCGTGTGCTTGAACGCCGCCCTGGCGCTGAAGGTGGCGGGACGCACCCAGGGCGATAGCTTTGAGGCGGAAATTGAGAACGGCATTGAGCAGGCGCGATCGCTGCTGCAAAGTGGGGCCGCTTGGGAGAAAGTTGAAGCCTTAGTGACCTTCCTGAAGAAGCATTAAAACTTACTGATCAAGCTAGTATTCCGTCGGGACGGCGCAAAAATTTTAAGAGTTTTGAATATCGGCACTGAGTTAGTGAAAATCCGCGAGTATTTAGGCTCAGGGCCATACATTCTGAACTTTGAGGCGATAGGCATGACCAATCCTGACGGCAACAAAAGCGATAAAAAAATCATTGCGGGCGTCTTAGGTATTCTTTTAGGGGCACTCGGCATCCATAAATTTGTGTTGGGCTACACTACCGAGGGGCTTGTGATGCTGCTAGTCACGGTGCTGACCTGCGGCTTTGGAGGAGCAGTAATGGGTATTATCGGGTTGATTGAGGGCATTATTTACCTCACCAAAACCGATGAAGAGTTTGATGCGACATATGTACAGAACAAAAAAGGTTGGTTCTAAGAGGATGCTTTAAAGGGATTGCTTTGCTTAACAACAAAGATGACCTAAACCCCTTGGGATTGGGCTGAATCGGTTCTTGCATCCTTAATGTTTTGAGCTGCCTTAGGTACAAAACCTGGGCTAGAGAACTTTTCAAACCCTCTCCCACCTAGCTATCGCTCTAACTAATCGAATGCTGATACGAATGCTGATATGAAGCTGCGCTCACGCTTTGGTTCCTCGACACCTCCACGACAGGGCTGGAGCATGCCATTGGAGGTGATTGCATTACCCCAGTTACGATCGCCCTTTTGGCGCATCGTGACACTGACGACCTTCGCGAGTCCCTTAGCGATCGCGGTGGGGGTGAGTCATTGGGGGCTGCGGTTTCCGTTTCCGCCTTGTCTATTTCAGTGGGCGTTTGGGTTTCCGGCTCCGAGTTGTGGGCTAACGCGATCGGTGCTGGCGCTGATGGCGGGGGATTGGCCGCGATCGCTCAGTTACCACCTGTTTGGCCCAGTCTTTGTGGTGTTGGCTACGGCGCTGACGCTCGCCACTAGCTTTGAACTCATTACTCGGCGCTCCCTCGTCCAGTGGTATGAAGGGCTATGGCAATCGCGGGCCGCCGTCATCCTTTTGGGTCTATACGTGACGTACTATGGCGTGCGCCTATGGATTCGGTACACTGTGCCCGCTCTGCCTTGGGGGTTAGATGATGCCGTCGTCTGGCAGCAGTTGGTCGCGGGGGCCGTGGCCCTGTAATCACGCTCCGTTGCTCCTTCTGCTTGACCGTAACTGTAAATCGGAAACCCTTGATGCCGAGATTCAATTTGCCCGTAAAGTTAGGAATTATCTTGACGAGCGCGGCCTGCTTGGGGACGCTGAGCCAGGTAGAGGTGCCACTGTTGGCAAAGCCGTTTGTACTGCTGCTGCCGCTACAGACGGCGGCTCTGGCCTATGTGATTTGGTATTGGCGCGATCGCTCTCATGCTCCCACTAATGACCCATCAAGCAATCCTTCAGCACTCGATCGGCGGGCGATCAGCGGTCATCGGCGCGGATGACGCTAGCTGGAATGGCCGTGTCAGGCAATGCCTCCAATCCCACAGTCTGCAGGAGTCAAGCGATTTATCCCGGCTCATTTCAGCCGTGATCCCCGCTGTCACTGCCCTTGGCGATGTGACAGTCCTGCTTGCCTTTAGTCAGTGTTGATTTCGGCGGTGTAGCAAGTCCAGTCAGAGCGGGTCAAGGTTTTGCCACAAACCGTCGGTTGATGATTACCTTGATAGGCCACGTAGTTAAAGACCAGTAGCGGCATTCCCAAGGGCACTGTCAAATGTTCGCTCAGTTCGTAGGTGGCCGGAATGCTCTCTAAGGTGACCTTGGCCGCATTGAGGTCGATGCCATTGGCTAGCAGCGTGCTGTAGGTAAATCCTGTCTGTAGCTGCGCTGACAGGGTTTTGCCAATGGCTTCTGGATAGTAGGCAATGTCTAACGCAATGGGTGACTCATCTGCGTAGATGATCTTTTCTTGCCAGTACACCTCGGCGCTACGGGTGGAAAGCTGTAAACGATGACTGATTTCTGGACTGGCTTTGATGCGCTGAAACCGGAGTGAATGCACCCGTCCTTGATAGCCTTGCTGCTTCAGCGCGGCATCAAACGACATCAGTGGATTGGACATGGAGAACGTGATTTTGTGCCGCTCAGTGACAAAAATGCCCTTCCCTTGCTGAGTCGTCACGAGCCCTTGTTGGATGAGGTTGGCGATCGCTCTTCGCACCGTCGTCCGACTTACCCCAAACGCTTCCCCTAAATCAAATTCGCTAGGTAAGCGTTCACCCGGTTCATATTTGCCTGCCTCAATCTTTGCTTTGAGTTGCTCAGAAATTGCCACATGCAAAGGTTGGTTATCCGCTTCTAGCCGACTCGGCACCATGGAACTTGTCATCACCTGTTGACCTCTGCTGGCATCTTATCGGAAAAATAGGGACTAAGTGAGTGATGGGTCGGTCGGGGGGGAATGGCTGGGGCTGCTGAAGCTCCGCTGGACAGAGCAGATTTCTGCCTTCACGTCCAGATCGTGTAGGCCGGACAATTCCCGCCCACCCTGTCACTTAAGTTCGACCGCTCGATTGTACCCTCTCTCCCACCGCTCTCTCAGTGGCGATCAAGAACAGCCCAGTAGCATGAGCAGTCATTGACGGCCCGATCGCCCCCGAAATGTCCTCATCCGGGGAACCTTGGCACTTCGGCATGTCTCTAGAATGAGGCAACACAGGGGGCAATATGGCAGTTTGAGGTTGGCAGAACTGGGTGTAGTTGGGAGCGAACAACGTAGGAGATGAGGGCGACAACCGGCAATTGCGCAATCGGGATGCCCTCAGACCACTGGCCCCCAATCGCCAGCCGCCGTCCCAAATCAGGAGGCCCAGCCAGCCGCCAGGGTGTGGCCCTGGCCGGGACGATTCACCCAAATTTGTCGTGCTGTTGCGCCCATTCCCGTTTAGACTTTCTAGCAACTCTTTTGCTCAAGCGAAGGTCTACTCACCGAGTCTCTGATGTCCTTACCTGCTCAGTCATCCTTGCCCAGCGATCGCGCCACTGAAAAAGCTGATCTGCGCCGTCGATTGCTCAAAGCTCGACAGGCCATTCCTCCCCAACAATGGCGACAAAAGAGCGATCGCCTCTGCGCCCATCTGCAAACCTGGCCCACCTTTCAAACGGCTCGCTGCATTCTCGCCTATTGCAGCTTTCGCAATGAGCCCGATCTCAGCCCGCTGATGGACCATCGGCGTTATTGGGGATTACCCCGCTGCGTGGGCAAACAAATGGTGTGGCACCAGTGGCTTGGGCCGCAATCCTTGCAGACTGGCAAATACGGCATTACCGAACCCGTTGGGATGGCCCCCGAAATTCACCCCGATATGGTGGATTTGATTTTGGTGCCAGCGGTGGCTTGCGATGTCACAGGCTATCGTCTGGGCTACGGCGGCGGCTATTACGATCGCCTGTTGACCAAACCCCAATGGCGACGGAAACCAACGGTGGGCATTGTCTTTGAATACGCTCGGCTGCCCAAGCTTCCCCGTGATGTCTGGGATCGCCCTATGCAAGGCATTTGCACCGAGTCGGGCCTCTTTTTGAGGGATTGACCCAAGCGGCGTGGAGTCGAGCGATCGCCTCCTAATGCTTCGACTCGTTGACGGTGATGGCTGCACCCAAGAGCAAGCCGTCGTTAGGTTCGTTGCTCATGCACCGCCTGAGCCCTGTATCACAATGGTTTTGCGTTTGAATGTGGCACTTTGTCATTCAGTCAGTCGTAGCAAACTAATTTCTCCCGTCATGTCGATGCGATACTGCCAAGCCGTGACAGCCGCCTAATCGGCGAAGCATTGAGGGCGAGGGATGAAACAGACAGACTAAATTTCGTCGTCTTGCACACCCTGCACAATGCGTGAGAGTTCGCTTTTCTCATCTACCGTAATGCGCGTTGGCGAACCGCTGATAACGCGCTCTAGGTTGCGGAAGGAATCTTTGATGTCAGGGCCACTATCCGTAATCTGATACTCGCGAATGCCCTTATCGTGCCAAGAACCCCGCATTTTGAAGACGTTGAGGGCTCGCGACATCTCCCCGCGAACTTCCACATACTGCAACATCAAAATGGTGTCGGTAATGGTGGAAATGTGGGACTCCGTAATGGAGTGCAGCCCCATGAACTGCTCGGTGGTGTTGGTAAAAAAGCCGGTAATTTCTTCTTGCTTAGCGTAACCCGTTACCCCAATCACAAACTGCCGGAAAGAGCTGTTGCTGACACCCCGATCCAATGCGGAGAGGGAATCGATCGCAATCCGTGACGGCTTAAATTGGGAAATTTGCGCTTTGATAATTTGCAGGTGATCTTCCAGACCTGCCGATTCGGGGTAGGCGCAGAGAATTTTCAGTAGTCCCTGCTGCTCCAGGTCTTCAAAATCGATGCCCCAAGATGTAGCGTTGCGCAGCAACTGAGCGCGAGACTCTTCATAGGCAAACAGAATAACTTTTTCGCCATTGGCACAGCCGTTTTCTAAAAACTTGCTGACCAAGAGCGTCTTGCCCGTGCCGGTGGCTCCCGTCGCCAAAATGATGGAATCGCGGAAAAAGCCGCCGCCACACATTTCGTCCAAGATCTTGACGCCCGACGATACCCGCACATTGGACGATTTCTGGGTGAGGCGCATCGCCCCCAGCGGAAAGATATTGATCCCGTTATCGATAATCGTGAAGGGATATTCTCCCTTCATGTGGGTGGTGCCCCGCAGCTTCAAAATCTCCAGGGTGCGTCGCCGCCGCTCGCCTTCCAGGACGTTGCGGAAAATGATCACGTTATCCGATACAAATTCTTCTACCCCATAACGGGCGACTGGGCCATATTCATCGATCCGCTCTGTCGTCATCACGCTCGTGACGCCCATTGACTTAAGACGCGCCGATAGTCGAAAGATTTCTCGCCGTACGACTGAGGCCGCATCGTACTGCTGAAAGATCGCTGTGACTGAGTCAATGGATACTCGCTGCGCCTTATATTTGCGAATGGCGTATTGGATGCGCTCAATCAGGGCTGACAAGTCAAAGTTGCCGACTACGTCTTGGCCTTCAGGGTCAGGAGACGCATCGAGGATGAAGAGCTTGCCATCGTCGATCAGCTTTTGCAGGTCCCAGCCAAAGCTCAGGGCGTTCTTGACAATATCGGCGGGCGATTCTTCAAAGGTGACAAATACTCCAGGCTCGTCAAAATGTACGATGCCCAAATATAAAAACTGAACGGCCATCAGGGTCTTCCCCGTCCCTGAGGTGCCGCTGACCAAGGTAGTCCGGCCTACAGGCAAACCGCCGTGACTAATATCGTCAAACCCTTCAATTAGGGTGCGAATTTTAGCAATACTGTTAGAGCGCGTAATTGAGTAGATATCAATGTCGGGAGGTTGACTCATGGAGTTTATAAAACAGCCTTAATTATTAACTGGCAAAGAGTTATTGAAAGTCACACTCAAGCCATAAGCCTATCGCGATCGCGGGATATTGAAAACCGCCATGGATCAGTCGCTAGGCTGTGGTTTGGATGGCCTGGACAGGGGTAAAAAGGGAGGGGACAGAGCCGTTATCTCCCTAGTTGTAGAGATCATCCTCGCGGAGTTCTTCGTACAGTAGATCGAGCCCAATCAACACCCGCTCGCGATCGGACAAGTCGCCAATGATCTTACGGACTGGCGGGGGCAGAATCTTGGCCAAGGTGGGCGTCGCGAGAATCTTGTCTTCTTCGGCGAGCTGCGGATTTTTCAGCACATCAATCACTTTGAGGGCATAAACGCCTTGGAATTCTTGTTCCAAAATTTGATTGAGTGTCTTCAGTGCTCGTACTGAGTTCGGCGTGTTGCCGGCAACATACAACTTGAGGACGTAGGTTTTCTTGGCGGAAGGCATTGATTTATTAACCAAAGTTAAGGGAACAGGTTTAAGCACTGACGGCAAAATATGCCAGATGACCAGCCTCAGTCGCTCAGGGGGCTGCCCATGGGGATTGGTTATAGACTGCTGAGGAGAGCGGGGCAGTCTCTCATGAAATCCACCGCAGTCACCTTGCGAACTCTAGATCAAACGCCTTAATTGTGGGGCTGATCAAACGTTTATCGATTTTCCCCAAACTATCAAGGCACCTTAAAAGGTAACTGATCTGGGCTACTTTTTTTAGAATTGTTGGGCAATATGGATGGCCCAAGGCGATCGCCAGTGGCGCTGATGAAAGATGCCTGCTGGGGAGTGTGACCGATGGCGACTGTGTAGCTTGCGGCGAGTCAGACACGGTATGGCAGCCGTAATTCTCAGCGGGACATAGCGCCCATTCGCCCTGGCATCAGGTAACCAGGAGCATGGGCCGCGTGATCGACGATGTCTGGGTGCGATCGCCACCGGCAGCAGGGCATCGGCACCCCTGGGTGAACGCCCAACTCACTCCGAATATTTTAGACAATCATGCCTCAAGGGGGCGTTACAAGTCAGTGCAAAAAAACTCTGGAGGCCAGCATGATCGAGCCCGTACGCATGTCATGGGCTCAGGGCAGTGTTCTCTTGCGGCCGGGATTTGATAACTAAATGATGGCAGACCCTAGTTTATTTCAGGAGTGCGGGCGCGGTCATGATGATCCCACCAGACCTCTGAAAGTAATTGATGACGCGCCCTAGTGAATGAACTGTTTATAGTTTTGGCTCAAAAATAATGCTTTCTCGGCATCGCGACGGCGCACTAAGCCAGGCAACGTGGTCCCACCGGCTTTTACCCAGCGTGTAAACTCATTAGCCGCCCCTGGGTAATCGCCAGCATTGAGTTTACGCAGTAATGTCGAATTGCCAAAAGCCCCCAGACCAACGTTGAAGCTAAAGGACACCAGCGCCGAAAATTGATCGCTATTGAGGGCAACGTTCACGCGATCGCGCACCCCCGCTTCAAACAGTTCCAAATCCTGTTTGAGAATGTCTTCCGCCTCTTGTTCAGAGATGACCATACCGGCCCGCACCTGTGGATCTCCTGCCGCCGAAGTATGGCCGTACCCAATCGTCCAGATGCCGACAGAATCCTGATAGGCTTGCAGCCTCCGGCCTTCAAAATGCTTGATGATTTCCAGCCCGGCGTCATTGATCTGGTCAGTTCCCGAGATCTGGTCAGTTTCCGAAGCTGCGGTCGACGGTGGCGGGGTTGGTGTTGGCTGCGGTTCCTCTGTCGATTCGAGGGCGACTGTCATCGCTCGAGGATAATCTTCTCGCATAAACCAGGAGCGCACTGCCTGGATGTTCAGGACTTGCTCATCAGGATTCGACTTTGAGGGATGCTTCGTTAATCGGGAAACCCAATACCCGCCCTCCATTAAGTAGATCGCTTGATTTGTTTCTTTAATCCAGGTGCCCATGGGGATGTTTCCTGAAATGCACAGCCAAAAATCTAGTCGGAATCGAGACCCCAACTAAAAGCAAATATTGCTAATAATTTGGCCTCATGTTGTCGCTGCCTCAGTCTAGTACAGCTCAGCGTAAATTCACCCACCCATGGCCCACTCTTTAGACATCTTCAGAAATAACAATCGAGAGAGAATGAGCTAAGCCGGATTAACCGTTATTACGATGAAACAGAGCTTCTTCAACCAGCTTCTATACCTGATGCAAACCCGCCCTCTTCAGGGCAAGCGAATGCTGGGACTAGCTCCAGAGGCGCTGTGGGAACTCTGGCAACGGATTGCTGAACAAGACGAAGC
>NZ_JACSWC010000432.1 GCF_016888165.1 Halomicronema sp. CCY15110
TCAGGAAATTTGAGGCCATCTTTCAGGGATGGTCACTAGCCCAGGAGGGATTTATGTGTACTTAGTAGCCTTCTCAACGGGAGGCTTAATGACAGTCTGGTTCCTCTTCTTTTCAAGGAGAGGAGAGGTTTTGATGGCTAAACATAACTCCAGTTTTCAACTTAGACGCGGTCTAGAGTCTATTTTGAATGGACTTGGGCCCATGAGCCGGGAATTCAAAATTCCCGGCGAGATGAAACGCTTAACCCGAACTGACGTTAAATATGTAATGCCACAATGACTGAGGTTGGGCATCGCCACGCCCCCTGAAATTGACTTCTTTTGTTTTGAAGCGAGTCTTTAACAGCCGGGAAGCTGGCTTTCAAGCAATGCAAACCAGTCGTTAACCAGGACTAGCACTCGGCTTGTTTGTAAAAGAGGCCCAGCTGTTCGTCGCCGAGGCGATCGCGATCGGCGGCACCAGCAGCGGAACAGTCATAGTGTCAATAGGAGTGGCGATCGCCTGGCCCACAAAAAATGGCTCAAGTATGACTCTCGCAAACTTCCGATCGAAAACGGTTTACCAAGTGTGCCCCCCCATCAAGACAATTCAGATTGTGTAGTTTGGCTTACATTGCGCTCCGGATGAAGCCAGCATGATGCCTATATCGAGCGCAGTTGTTGAAGCATCAGAGCGGCTCTAAACCAAGCAGAAGGATGGGCTAATGCGAATCTTGCTAGTTGAGGACGATCGCCATTTATCAGCGTCGCTGTCAGAGGCCCTTGAAGCGATGCGCTACACCGTGGATGTAGCCACTGACGGGGAAACCGCCTGGCAGCAAATGAGCATGATGCCCTACGACCTCATGCTGATGGATGTGACCCTGCCCTGCCTAGATGGCCTGACCTTATGCCAAAGGATGCGATCGCGCAGCATGGATGCGCCGGTGCTCATGCTCACTGCCCGCGACACCCGGCAAGACAAAATTGCCGGTCTTGATGCGGGAGCCGATGCTTACATGGTGAAGCCCTTCGACCTAGCCGAACTCACCGCTCAGATTCGGGCTCTATTGCGGCGCGGCCAAACCAGTGCCACCACGACCCTAATGTGGGGGCCGCTGCGCCTTAACCCCAACACTTACGAAGCGACCTATGCGGACACGCCGCTGCGACTGACCCCCAAAGAATTCGCCATCCTCGATTTGCTGATGCGGCATGGTCGGCGAGTGCTCAGCCGCTACTTCATTTTGGAATCGATTTGGCCGATGGCCGATCCGCCAGGGGAAGAAACGGTCAAGGCTCACCTGAAAGCCCTCCGGCAAAAGCTCCGTAAAGCTGGAGCCCCCCGGAACTTTGTGGAAACGGTACACGGGTTGGGGTATCGGTTGATGGACGCTTAAAGCGTAGGAGAAGGAGTTGGGGGGTGCTAGGAGTGAAGCGGGATGGAAGCTTGGCAGGTGGCTTTGAGCTGTGGAGGCTAACTGTTTTGTGCGCTAAATTGCGATCTTTCTGCATCCCTGTTGGCCGCCTGCCGCTTGCTCCCAATGCCCCAGCCTCTCTGTTCCCCGGTGCTGACTCACTCTACATTCGGCAACCACACCGTCACACAGGTGCCCCGCTCCGGATGGCTGTCGATCGCCAACGTTCCTTGATGAATATCGACGCAGGTGTTCACCACCGCCAACCCCAAACCCGTGCCAGAAACCGCTCCCACATTTTCACCCCGGTAAAAGGCATCGAGAATCGCCGATCGCTCCTCTGGCAAAATGCCGATGCCCTGATCCACCACTTGAAAACAAACTGCGGTCTTTTCCTGTTGCATGATCAATCGAATCGAACTGTGCGCGGGGGAATATTTGGCCGCATTGGAGAGCAAATTCAGCAGGATGGAGCTGAGTAAATTCTTATCTGCAAAAATTTGGGATTGGGTGGCATTGCCTTCTAGGGATAGTGTCTGTCCGGCTTTGAAATGAATCTGTTCGTACAGCTGCTGGCAGAAAGGGGCTAACGCAATAATTTCGGGGTTGAACTCTAACTTGCCCGCCTCAGCCCGCGTCAGGGTCAACATATCGCTGACGAGTTTGCCCATGCGTTGTGCGGCGGCTTGAATGCGATCGAGACTATGGGCGCGTTGTTCGGGGGAGAACTCATGAATATTGGCCGCCAGTGATTGCGCCGATACCGAAATGATGCTGAGGGGGGTGCGGAGTTCGTGGGAGGCCATAGAAAACAACCGCAACTTCAATTCGCTCAATTCGCGGGTGCGCTGGAGTTCGCCCTGCCAGCGCGAAACATAAATCAGCACCGTCGCAGTCAGCAATAGACCAATCACTAAAGTCGCCACAGTGCCCCAGAGGAAAGCCTGCGTGCTGGCGGGGACAAACACGATTTGCCATTCCCGCTGGCCTAGCTGAATCGTTTGAATGCAGTTCTCCGGCACAGCACAGAGGGCACTCGTCGTTTCGAGGGTCGTAATGGTCTGCGGTTCTGCACTGACGCTTTGCGAAGCGGTGGTATAAACCCCTAACAACTGCTCGGTGGGCTGGGCAGTTTGATCAAGAATGTAGAAATCAATGTCGTAATCTAGATCGCGCAAGGATTCTTCCACTACATCGGCCACTCGAAACACCCCCAGCACATAGCCATCAATGGCAGCCCTTCGGTCCGGCAAGGTTGTCGCCACGGCTTGGTAAACCGGGACAAACACCAAAAAACCATACTGGTCTTCATTGGTTTCTTGGACTAGCTGAATGCGTCCCGTTGCGGCGATCGCCCCCGTATCTCGTGCTTGCTCCAACGCGATGCGGCGGGTCTCATCCGATGCGAGATCGTATCCCAGAGCAGGTTCATTACTGGGAATGGGTTCGAGAAAGGTGACCGGCACGTAGCGATCGCGCTCCCCGGCGGGGATGAGTTGCCCCGTCTGGTCATCGCGTTCGGTAATGAAGGTGCGATCGCCGTTCGTCAATTGGCTCAACTGCTGCTCATAATCATCCCGTTCTAGCTGCGTTACTTGAGGTGCCCACTCCAGGGCCTGAATCCCTGGATAGGTTCTCACTGCCCGATTCACGAAGCGCCGAAATGCCGCTTCATCCACCTCATTATTGGCCGCATCATATAAGTCGCTAATGGCTAGCAGCAGTTCGGTATAGCGGTTGGTGGTGCGCTGTAGGGCCGTCGTGAGGTTGTTCGTTTGTTTTTGAAACTCACTTTGTCGGGATAGCCGCTCCCAACGCTCAACCCAAGCCGTCGCCGCCAGCGTCATACTCAAGCCCAATGCCAAAATCAGCGCCGTTGGCAAATAGTGGAGAAACCGGACCATGCGAATCCCAACCAAGCAGGTCATCAAGCAATAGGCGTCAGTGGCATACCGCGCTCAAGCAGGGCCATTTCTGAGCAAAAAAAAGCTTCAGACACTTGCCTGAAGCTTACCGTATCTTTAGCTCAAAAATTTTGTCTAAGATACCAAACCGAAGATCAAATTTTCAGTTTCAGAGCTTAGTAGCTACGAGAAAAATTGTCGCGACGGTTGTTATTGCTTCTGTTTTCACGGGGCTTGGCTTTGTTGACCTTGAGGTCACGACCCATCCATTCAGCGCCATCAAGGGCGTCAATGGCAGCGGTTTCATTGGCTTCGTCACCGAGCTCAACGAACCCAAAACCACGCATACGACCGGTCTCGCGGTCAACAGGGAGCTGCACCCGCTTGACTGAGCCGTACTTTGCAAACACAGAAGTTAAATCTTCTTCTGTGACGTCATAGGACAAGTTGCCTACATAAATTGACATATGCTGTCTCCAAAATAGAACTGGACTTGAGAAGGAAATTTCGGAGAGAACTGTGTCAGCAGAAAAACGCAAACGCTATTTAACACTTGAAACAAAAGCTACAACCGATATCTAACATCTTCACTTTCATACAGTAACACTTAACTGCTGGACTGGTGAGATTCTTGGCTAAAGAATTGGCGGAAGAAAGAGATGGCAGCGACCGACAATGGCTTGGGCGGAACGATGAGTGGCTCAGTATATTTCCTTAAAGCCTTTCAGGGAGACCGGTGCAGCGATCGCGATTAACCCCAACCAACCCTCAGGTTATCCACTCAATCCAAAGACACAAAAGTCAATCTTCCCAATTTCTTCCCGATTTCTTCTCAAAAAATTGCTGCAGGAGGCGCTAACTTAGCTCCTAACTTCAGGCCGTCAACGGCGACTCTACCTAGAATTGTAGCGCTTTTTACTGTTTTCAAGAATATAGTTCTTGGGCAGTGGCTGCAAAACTTTTGGGGTCTTCTGTCGGTCCGCCGAGGTTCTAAACTGCCCTCCATTCTTTAAAACTGCCATGAGACGCCGACGCTTAATTCAAACCAGTATGGGATTTGCCGCTGGCCTTACCCTGGCGGGTGGCCTCAAAGCTTGTAGCAGCGATGATTCTGCCTCGACATCATCTTCTGCCCCCGCCGAGACCGCAGAAGGCGGCGCTGAATCCTCTGATGCCACCCTGACCGTGGTGCAAGGCGGCGGCTTCCCCAATAGTTTAGACTTGCACCGCGTCGGCACCAATCGCCCCGCCTACGGGGTTTCCTGGGTGATGTACGATCGCCTCATGACCTTTGGCAAAAAGACGCTGGACGACGGTTCCATCTCCTACGACTACACCGTGCTGGAGCCAGAGCTCGCCGAAAGCTGGGAAATGGCTGAGGATGGCATGTCCGTGACCTTCGCATTGCGTCCCGATGCCACCTTCCACGATGGCACCCCCGTCACCGCCAGCGACGTGAAATGGTCGTTCGATCGCGCGGTTTCCATCGGCGGCTTCCCCAGCTTTCAGATGAAGGCCGGAGCGCTGGAAAATCCCGATCAATTTGAGGTCGTGGATGACCAAACCTTTAAGGTGAATTTCCTGCGGCCTGACAAGCTCACCATGATGGATATGGCGGTGCCGATTCCCGTCATCATCAACGCCAAGCTGGTGGAACCCCACCTGACAGAAGAAGACCCCTGGGGCGCGGAATGGCTGAATAGCAACGATGCCGGCAGTGGCGCTTACACCATCAAGGAATACCAGCCCAACGAGCGCATCGTTTTAGAGCGGTTTGAGGACTGGAAATCTGGCCCCCTGCCTCAGATCAAAGAAGTGATTTTGCTGAACGTGCCAGAGCCCGGCAACCGCCGCGCCCTGCTGGAAAGAGGCGATATTGATGTCAACTTTACCGTGTCGGAAAAAGACCAGACCGAGCTGGACGCCACGGGCAATTTCACCGTGATCTCGACGCCGATTGAGAACTGCCTGTACTCCGTTGATATGCACGCTAATCCCCAGCTAGGCGGTGAGGACAATCCTTTTGGCGATGTGAAAGTGCGGCAGGCCGTTTCCTACGCCATTCCCTACGACGCCATTATGGACACAGCGCTGTATGGTCAGGCCGTGCCGATGTATGGCGGCAAGGCCCAGCCCGACACCGTGGCATGGCCCCAACCCAGTCCCTACACCACCGACATGGAGCAGGCCAAAGCCCTGCTGGCCGAGTCAGGGTACCCCGATGGGTTTGAAACGACCTTGGCCTTTGATACGGGAACACAAGAATGGGCCGAGCCTACGGTCATCCTGATTCAAGAAGCCTTGGCCGAATTGGGCATCACCGTCAACATCGAAAAGGTGCCCAGTGCCAACTTCCGCTCAGTGTTAGTGGAAAAAAGTCGTCCCATGATTATTAACAACTTCGGCGGCTGGCTGAACTACCCCGATTACTTCTTCTTCTACGCCTATCACGGTCAAGACGCGACCTTTAACGGCAGCTCCTACAAAAACCCGGAAATGGATACAAAGATTGAAGCCGCCCTCGCGTCGGAGCCGGGTAATCCAGAGTACGAAGAAAACGTCAAAGGGTTCATTGAAATGGCTTGGCAGGAAGTGCCCCGTGCGCCCTTAGTCCAGCCGCAACTCGGCGTCGCCATGCAGCCCAATGTGTCTGGTTACCAGTACTGGTTTCATCGGCAGTTGGATTTCCGGCAGTTGGCAAAGGCGTAGCGCGCAGGTGGGTGAGGTCGTGGGTAGGTGAGGTCGTGAGGTGACGAGCGATTGGTTCTTGTTCACCCTCAACTCATTGACTCACCGACTTCATTGACTCACCGACTCCACTGACTCCGCCTCACCGATCTCAACTGCCCACCTCACCGACTCAAAACTCATGGCTCATTCCACGGGAAAAATCATTGGTCAACGCATCCTGGGCGCGATTCCCAGTGTCATCGGTGTAATTATCGTGACGTTTTTGTTGACGCGGGCTTTGCCGGGGGATCCGGCGGCGTTTTTTGCGGGGCCAGCCGCGACCGCCGAGGCGATCGCGGAGGTGCGGGCCACCTTGGGGCTCGACAAGACGTTACCGGAACAGTTTTTTCTGTATCTCGGCGATTTGGTGCGGGGGGATCTCGGTACCTCCCTCACGACGGGCCAAACGGTGGTGTATGACTTGGCGACGCGGTTACCGGCTTCTCTGGAGTTGACCTTGGCGGGGTTGGTGTTTGCGATCGCCCTTGCTCTCCCTCTCGGTATTCTTGCCGCCACCAAACCTAACTCCTGGGTTGATCATGGGGTGCGCTTGTTGGCGACGGCTGGGGTTTCCCTGCCGACGTTCTTTACGGGCCTGTTTTTGATCTACCTGCTGTACTACCGGATGGGCATCGTGCCTGCTCCCTTGGGACGGTTGGATATCCTTTACAGCGCGCCGCCCCCGGTCACGGGGCTGTATGTCATCGATAGCTTGCTGGCGGGTGACCTGGCATTATTCTGGGCGGCGGCGTCTCAGCTCTTTTTACCCGCTGTGACGTTGGGGCTGTTTGCCCTGGCTCCCCTCGCCCGCGTCACTCGTGCTTCCATGCTGGGGATGCTGTCCAGCGACTTTATTCGTACGGCTCGTGCCAGTGGTTTGCCGCCTCGGCAAGTGCTCTTTGGCTATGCCTTTCGCAACGCGATGCTGCCCGTGATCACGACCCTGGGGGTGGTGTTCTCCTTTCTGTTAGGAGCCAACATTCTGGTGGAAAAGGTCTTCGCCTGGCCGGGGATTGGTTCCTATGCCGTCGAAGCGCTGGTGGCTTCAGATTATGCCCCGATTCAGGGGTTCATTTTAACGATGGCACTGCTCTACGTAGTGCTGAATTTATTGATTGATTTGCTCTACGTCGTTATTGATCCCCGGGCAGGAGTCGAAGCATGACCTCTACAACGTTCCAGCATACGCGCTACGTGATCAGCGAAAACCTGGTTACCTTTGGGGCCTTTGCGCTGTTTCTGGTGCTTACCCTGTTTGCCATTTTTGGGGAGGCGATCGCGCCTTATGATCCCCTTGCTAGTAATGCCGCTGCCGCCCTCCAGCCGCCCTCCGCAGCGCATTGGTTCGGCACCGACCAGCTCGGTCGCGACATTCTGAGCCGGGTCATGGTCGCCACGCGATTGGACTTGGGCATTGCGGTGATGGCGGTGGCGTTGTCGTTCTTAGTGGGGAGCTTGCTGGGCACTTGTGCGGGCTACTTTGGCGGTTGGAGCGATCGCATTATTTCCCGCTGTATCGACACTCTGATGG
The DNA here is from genome assembly GCF_016888165.1 of Halomicronema sp. CCY15110. Classification (GTDB taxonomy): domain Bacteria; phylum Cyanobacteriota; class Cyanobacteriia; order Phormidesmidales; family Phormidesmidaceae; genus Halomicronema. Next base: position 7,563 of record NZ_JACSWC010000432.1, read on the forward strand.
CCTTTCCACTGTTTGTCCTGGCTATGGGCCTCGTGGCCGCCCTGGGTAACACCGTCGCCAATATCATTTACGCCACCGCCATCATCAACCTGCCCCTTTACACTCGCGTGGTGCGCTCCGAAATTCTGGTGCGGCGGGAAGCCGGTTTCGTGGAAGCCGCGCGGTTAACAGGCAACAGCGAATGGCGGATTATGGCCCGGCACCTGTTTCCCAACGTTTTGCCTGTGATGATGGTACATATTTCTCTCAATATGGGTTGGGCCATTCTCAATGCCGCCGGTCTCTCCTTCATTGGTCTGGGCGTACAACCGCCCACGCCAGAATGGGGCATCATGGTCGCCGAAGGCGCAACGTATATCGTGTCGGGTGAATGGTGGTTGGCTTTGTTCCCCGGTGCCGTATTGATGATGGCGGTCTTTTGCTTCAACTTACTGGGCGATGGCTTACGCGACCTGATCGATCCCAGAATGCGCACATAAGTGACAGTTTCAGAATTTACTCCATCGCCCTCTTTGTCGGACTTCAAATCATGACGCTTCACCAGTCGGCTTCATCAACTACGGCAACAGATACAGTTACTGCGCAGCTATTGAGTGTCGAAAATCTTGATGTAGAATTTCGCACTCGCTCTGGAACGGTGAAAGCGCTAGAAGCGGTCAGTTTTGCCATTAACCCCGGAGAAACCGTGGGGATTGTCGGGGAAAGTGGCTCCGGCAAATCGGTCACGGCGTTCACCTTGATGGGCGTGTTGGATCGAGCGGGTAAGGTGGCCAACGGCAAGGCGCTGTTTCAGACCGATCGCGTCGCCGTTGACCTGCTCAGAGAACCGGAATCCTCGTTACGACAGCTGCGCGGCAAAGAACTGTCGATGATTTTTCAGAATCCCCGCACGGCGCTGAACCCCATTCGCAAAGTGGGCAAACAGATTACCGACGTCTTGCGCTGCCACACTGACTTGTCCGGTGATGCCCTCCGCGATCGCGCCATCGAAATGTTAGCCAGCGTTCGCATTCCCGATCCTGAGCAACGCTACGACGCCTATCCCTATGAACTTTCGGGCGGTCTGTGCCAGCGCATTATGATTGCGATCGCCCTCGCCTGTGCCCCCAAACTGCTCATCGCTGACGAGCCCACCACGGGGCTGGATGTGACCACCCAGGCCACCGTGATGAACCTCATCAAAGACCTGGCAACCCAGCAACAGATGGCCGCTATTCTCATCACCCATGACCTGGCCCTCGCGTCAGAATATTGCGATCGCATCGTCGTCATGCACGCCGGGCACGTCGTCGAATCCGCCCCCACCCACAGCCTGTTTCGCGCCCCGCGCCATCCCTACACGGCCAAACTGATCGCCGCTACCCCCGAACCCCACAAAGCCTTTGCCGACTTGATTCCCATTGCGGGCAACCTGCCCGACCTCAAAGCAACGACCATTCCCCCCTGTCGGTTTAGCCAACGGTGCGATCGCTACGAACCCGCCCTCTGTGACCAAGCCCCCCTCACTCGCCAGCAGCCAGTACCAGAGCACCATGTGGCCTGCTGGAAACCGCTGGAGTGAAGGGGTCAGTGGGGCGAGTGGATGGGTAAGTGAGTGCTGCTCTAAAGCTTTACTCCTGACCTGAATCGCCTTGCCCCAACTCCATCGACCTCACCTCCCTCACCGACTCCACCCCCCTCACCAACCTCCACCAACCTCACCGACTCACCCCCCTCCACCTACCTCTCCCATGACCTCCCTCACCGACCTCCCCAGCCAAACCGTCCCCCTGCTGCAAGTCAGCGACCTTTGCAAAACCTTCCCCATTGGAAAAGGCACGAGCCTGCACGCTGTGGATCACGTTTCCTTCGACATTCGCCCCGGTGAAAGTGTCGGCTTAGTGGGAGAATCCGGTTGCGGCAAGTCCACCCTGATTCGGGTGATCACTCGTCTACTGGATGTCACCTCTGGCACCATCCAGTTTGATGACACGATTCTCAGCACCGTCGCCGTTCGCCAATTTCCCAAAAGCCCTCACCGCAAAGGCATTCAACTGGTCTTTCAAGACCCCACCGATAGCTTGAATCCGCGCTTCACGGCCTACGACACCATCACCGAACCCATCAAACGCCTAGAAGGGGGACACAACAAGGCCCAGTTACAAGCTCGCGCCGCTGAGTTGGCGGATTTGGTGGGTCTCCCTCAAGAACTGCTGAGTCGCTTTCCGCACCAACTTTCGGGGGGGCAAAAAGCGCGGGTCGGCATTGCCCGCGCGATCGCCCTCAACCCCAAGCTGCTGGTTTTAGACGAACCCACCTCAGCCCTGGATGTCTCCGTCCAAGCGGTGATCCTACACTTGCTGGCCGACCTGAAAGAACGCCTCGGGATGAGCTATCTCTTTGTATCCCATGACCTGAACGTGGTGCGGCTGCTGTGCGATCGCATTCTCGTCATGTATCTGGGCAAAATCATCGAGTCTGGCCCCGTCGAGCAGGTCTTCAACCACCCGCGTCATCCCTACACTGAAGCGCTCATCTCCGCCATTCCCAGTTTTGAAGCCAAACCCCATCCCATTCCCCTCACTGGCGAACCCCGCAGCCCCATCAACCCGAATCCCAACGTCTGTCGCCTTTACGGTCGCTGTCCCAAAGGCGAAGATAAATGCCAGCAAGTCATGCCCACCCTCAAAGAAGTCGCTCCCAATCACTGGGCCGCCTGTCACTTTCATAATTGACTGCATGGGGTAGCTGGGTGGTTGGGTAGCTGGGTGAATCGGTTTTTCAAAATTCGCCTAATCCCCAAGCCCCCTTGCTCCCCTACCCTCATCCAACTCACTACCCGCAACCCCTGATCATGCAAACCTACGACCTCGTCCTCAAAGGCGGACACGTTATCGATCCCAGCCAATCCCTCGATGGACAGTATGATGTCGCGATTCAGAATGGCAAAATTGCGGCGATCGCCCCCCAATTGCCGCCCCACATTGCTAGAGCTACTCAAAACGTCACTGGGCAACTCGTCTGCCCTGGCTTTATCGATCTCCACGTCCATGTTTATGAATGGGTGACAGACTTTGGCCTGTGGCCCGATGACGTGGGCGTAAACGCAGGCGTCACGACCGTGGTTGATCAGGGTAGTTGTGGCCCGCTGACCTTCTTGGGCTTCCAGGCCAACATGGTGGACCGGGCGCAGACTGACGTTCGCTGTTTTCCCTCGGTCAACCTGGCGGGAGCGCTGAAGGGCGGTATGGGCACCCCAGCCCTGCACAGCCCAGACATGGTGGAGCTCGATGCCTTACGGCAGCTTGCCCGGGAACATCCGGAAACCGTGCGAGGCTTTAAAGTTCATGGTGAATCGGGAGCTTTGTCTCGCTGGGGCACCCAGGTGATTGAGCTGGCGCGCCAAGCCGCTGATGCCGCCCAATTGCCGCTCTATGTACACACAGGCGAACTCTTTGCGGTGGTAGAGGAAAATCGCCCTTCCCCAGAGCAGGTGATTGATTACGTTTTGCCGCATCTGAAACCAGGTGATCTGCTAGCTCATTGCTACAGTTGTCGTCCCGATGGGCTGATGGGCGATCGCGATACCCCCTCACCTGCACTGGTTGACGCCATCAACGCCGGGGTACGTCTCGATTTGGGCCACGGCATTAACTTCAGTTTTGCGATCGCTCGCCGCATGATGGCGCAGGGACTGATGCCATACACCATCAGTAGCGATGTCCACGGCGATTTTGCGAAACCGCACAATGATGCCACCCTCGACTACAGCCTCTGTGGCGCACTCTCTAAGCTGGTCGCATTGGGAATGGAGTTAAAGGAAGCGATCGCGGCGGTCACCCTGCATCCCGCCACCGTCCTGCAAGCTGAGGCCGAACTGGGCACGCTGAAAGCAGGTACCCGCGCCGACATCACCGTTTTAGAAAAAACGGCTGCCCCTTGGCTTTGTCGCGATGCCCAAGGAGAACAAATCGTGGCACCCCAACGGTTCACCCCCGCTTGGGTGCTCAAATCAGGACAGCTGATCCAGCCCCACCGCCGCCTGCTGCGTGATCTGGCCATGTCTGGTTAAACCAGACCTGATAAGGCAGAATTCAAAAGGCAAAATTCCAAAGACAAAGTTGAAGCCCTGTGAGGACGAGACTTTTGACATTTTGAGGTAAGCGAACCTAACAGCAGATGGCTACCAAATCCTGCTTGGTTTTCCCCGATTACCCAGGGCGAATGCCATTCGCCCCTACAATTTGCTTTTTTAGGAATCGGGGTTAGGTGATCCGGAACGGTTGAGGACAAAGGAGGGAGCGGCAAGAATCGCAACGATCACAGTCATTTCGCCACGGACTGTTCAGGGCAGCTCCCTGTCCATCGCCTCCCCTTCCAGATTTTCTCGCTCACCCGCCTCACCCGCTTGGGGGTATCGGCGTGGTGAGAAACGCTTGTAACTGTGATGCAGCGGCGACTAGACCCGCTTGGGCGATCGCGGATAAGGTTTCTGCAAACTCCATCTCAGCGGTGGGTAGCAACAGCTGCTGGACTGACGGGGAGTTGCCGTAGAGCTGTACGGTCAGTCGCAGCAGGCCAGCGGGGTCGCTGCGATGGGCATCCAGGGTGGGGGCATCACTGGGGGACAGAGATCGCCATGCCACCTCGGTCTGTGTACCGGGGAGCGTCGCATCGATAAAGATGACGCGATCGCACTCAGCAATATTAGCGGCGAGCTCCGGCGTGAGTTGGTGGCAGGCGATCGTCTTCACGTTGGGCAGCCCCCAGGCCGCTACCTGCTCTGCCAGCAGATAGCCCACCCCATCGTCGCCCCGTAGCGTGTTGCCATAGCCCACGACCAAGGTTGCCATCAGCGCCCTCGCGGCAGCAACGCCGAGGGATTAAAGTTGAGCAACCAGCTCAACACTGGCAGCGCCACATGATCGGGCAGCACCTCAATCTGGAAGTTGAAGGGCAGAATAATCTGCAATGCAGGAGCATTGGGATGCAACGTCGATCGCACCCACATCACCACTTGTAGGGTGTATTTTCGGGCCATGGGCGGCATATTCGGGACTTGGCTCAAATTGATCAGGGCCGGGCCGACCTCCAACGTCATCTGATTGTCGGGGCGGCTGAGCAGGCTTTCACCCGTAATGCTGACACTGGTTTGCAAGCCTGGGTTGACCACCGTTGGCGCTTGGGATGGGAGTAAATCGGTGGTGCTACCCGGTACCTGGCGAATCACCCGCTGCGCATAGCCGCCGTGAATACTCAGGGCGCTGCGATCCCATTCAATAAACACTTGCTGATCGGGCAGCGTATTCACCACATTGACACTCAATGTTTTTACGGCGGGCTGCAGCGGTCGCTTGCCCTGAGGCATGACTTGCACCGCGACGGTGCCGACCTGTTCTCCCTCCTTGAAAAAAGTCATGGCAAACGCGGAAACGCCGTTGACCGTCTGCGTTTCCGCGCTTGCCTGATAAAGATTTTGCTGTTGCAGTTGGGCATTGACCGCGTCCTGCAGGTCTTCACCGTTGAGGACAATGGCGACCTGGTCTTCGAGCTGGTCTTCGACGGACAGCGCCATCTGATACAGCACGTAGACGACGCAGATGAAGTAAACCGTCAGGATGAGGAGTTCGACGCCCATGGAGCAGGTGCCAGCGGCTAATGTGGAAAGTCTTGGCTTTCAGGATACTGGGTATGGCCTCGGATGCTGCGGCCAAGGGGCAGAAAGTTGCCAAAATTCACCCCGATTGCTGACGGTTGTGGAGCACGTTGAGCAGTTTGATGAAATGGGGGGGCAGGGGGGCGATCGCGGTTACCAGTTTCCCCGTGACCGGATGACGCAGGGTCAGCTTTTCCGCATGGAGGGCTTGCCCCGGTAGATTTACCCCCACCGATCGCCCCACGCCATAAACCGGATCCCCCACCATGGGATGTTTCATATGCAGACAATGGACGCGGATCTGGTGGGTGCGGCCCGTCTCTAACCGAAAGCGTATCAGCGTAAAGTTGTCCAACCGCTCGACGACTTGCCAATGCGTCACCGCTTCCCGACCGCCCTTTTGGACGGGGACGATCGCCTGCTTTTTGCGATCGTGGGGATGACGACCGATGGGCGCATTGACCGTGCCGCTTGCGGTGGCGGGCACCCCGTGAATCACGCCCAGGTATTCCCGGCGGGCGGTTTTGGCCTTCATTTGCGCCTGCAACTCTTTGTGGGCGAGTTCTGACTTGGCGACCACGATCGCCCCCGTCGTGTCTTTATCCAGCCGATGCACAATACCGGGCCGCTCGACCCCGCCAATGCCCGTCAGTTGGTCGCCGCAGTGAGCCAGCAGCGCATTCACCAGGGTGCCGTTCATATTGCCCGGTGCGGGATGCACCACCATCCCCGCCGCCTTGTTGACAATGACGAAATGCTCATCTTCGTACAGGATGTCGAGGGGAATCGCTTCTGCCTTGACTTCTAGCGGTTTGGTAGCGGGAATCGTGACCGCGATCGCATCTCCCACCTTGACCGCCGCTTTTTTGTTAGTGCAAACGGTGCCGTTCAGCGTCACATATTCCCAATCGATGAGCTTTTGTACTCGATTGCGCGATAAGTCGGGGAGGTGCGCCGTCAGCCAGCGATCGAGCCGCGACGGGGCTACGGTTTCCACCTGGAGCTGTAGGGTTGTGTCAGAAATGGGCGATGACTGAATTCAATAGAAGCAAACTTTAGCATTTTTGGCGATCGCTGCGTCCATCTGCTCGCTGCCGACAATGCTTGCCAAGGCCCGCGATCGTGCCCTACGCCTCCGAAGATTGCGTGTAATATTCGCTCACCCTAAAGGTATCGGTGTTTTCCAACTGCTTCAGCATGGAACGGGTAATCAATTTGCCTTCTTCCACCAACATCGCCCCCGTAATCGGGTGCAACAAGTTCGCCTCCGCCCGACGACCAATCAGCGCTTCAATATCCTGCAAAGAGTTGACATACATACCGGGAGGCAGCTCCACCACCACCCCTTCACCCATCACCCGGGCCTGACAAGCTAACCGTGAATTGGGCTTGCAAGAGGTAATGACTTCTAGGGTGCGCTGCTCACGGCGGTTAATTGGGGTCAAGGACTCGGCCCCGTCTTGGACGTAAATATGGCAGGTTGCACACATGCCCCGACCGCCACATTCTTTCAGCACGTCCAAATCTTTATTCAGCAATACCGAAAGCAGGTTGCCATTCGTTTGGATAGAGCTTTCCTGAGCAATGGGTTCTAGCCGTACGGTTTTGGCCATTAGGGACAATTCTCCTTAAAAAATGTGTGGTTGCGCGAATTTCAATCAATCTAGAGCGGTGCACCACCGAGGTATCTTGAGGCCAGCCACCGAATTCCTTCAATGCCTACCAGGCATCAATTCTAGTTTATTCAGTCATGGCCTGGTCGACCTGCAAAATGGCTCTCTGCGCGGGAGTTAGTTGCTGCTCAATTACCAGGGCCTGGTAATCGCGGATGATCATCGAGCACCGCTTAATAAAGGTGCTGACCCACTGATCAAGGGCCGCCTGTACGGTTTGTTCAATGGAACCTGTTGTCGCCACTTGGGCGTCCGAACTCAGACTAAAGTGACCATTGCGGTCGAGCTGCATCATGTCGAGGGGCGCGTCTTTGGGCCGCGTGGTGCGCCAGGTGTTGGCCACAACAATCTTGCCTAAATATTGAGCGGTGGCATCGGTCAGGGTATTGAGCGTTGCCAAATAGTCGGCCCAAGTGGCGATCGCGGGGCCACTAGCTGGCTTTTCGACCGTCGCCGCCGGAGCCATTGATGGCGGGGGCTGGCTGGGCTCAGCTGATGAGTCGGCGATCGCTTCCGTGGGGCGATTGAGGGTCGTACTTCCCGCGAGCAAGCGAAACGTGGAAACCGCACTGTGGGGATCGCTCTCTAAGGTGTCTTTGAGCTGCGTCACAGTGTCGTTGTAGACTACGGTATCGAGATGTTCATCCGTGACCACTAATAGAATGACGCCGGTTTTCAGGCGATAAATGCGCGCGTCTCGGTGAGCAAATTTGAAGTCAAATGATTCGAAGCCGGTCGGTGTCGTACTGATAACCTGCTGAATGCCCTGGGTCAACGCTTCTTTTTGTTGAAAGTTAAGCGACTGATCAATACCCGAAAAATAGGGTCGCGAGTGACCGTCCATCAGGCCAAGACCCACGATCCCAGGTAAATTTAAGAAGCTCAATATCACCTGCTGTTTCATAAAAAAACTGAGTTTTCTGACGGTGCGGTATCGAGAAAATCCGCTAAACGAGTAATCTAAGGGAGGCTGAATATCCTTCTGTTTTTCCTTGGCCAATGATTAGTTGGGGAAACATCAGGCTAGATGGCATGGATGGGTGACTGCGATGAAAGGCTAATGCGTTTGTTGTTGAATTTTATGTCTCTCTCGAATCTCTGGATAGGTTTTTATGTCTTCTGATCTTCCGTTTACTTTGGATCAGTTGCGCATCCTTAAAGCGATCGCAACTGAAGGCAGTTTTAAGCGGGCTGCCGATAGCCTTTATGTTTCCCAGCCAGCGGTCAGTCTGCAAGTTCAAAATTTAGAACGTCAGCTGAGTGTGCCCCTGTTTGACCGGGGCGGACGTCGCGCCCAACTGACCGAAGCCGGACATCTGCTGCTGGAATATGGCGATCGCATCTTGAGTCTATGCCAGGAAACCTGCCGCGCGATCGAAGATTTGCAAAACCTCCAGGGGGGCACTCTGATTGTCGGCGCTAGCCAAACCACCGGCACCTATTTGCTGCCGAGGATGATTGGTTTATTCCGTCAACGCTATCCAGAGGTGGCGGTACAGCTACACGTACATTCAACCCGCCGCACCTCTTGGAGTGTTGCGAATGGACAAGTTGATTTAGCCATCATTGGCGGCGAAGTGCCCGGCGAACTGCAAGAATCCCTCGAAATTATTCCTTATGCGGAAGATGAGCTGGCGCTCATTATGCCGGTTCATCATCCGTTGGCGAATGCCGAAATCATTCGTCGTGAAGATTTGTATCAGCTCAAATTTATTGCCCTCGATTCTCAATCCACCATTCGCAAAGTGATTGATCAGGTGTTGACCCGCTGCGGCATCGAAACGGGGAATCTGCACATTGAGATGGAACTCAATTCCATTGAGGCGATTAAAAATGCGGTGCAGTCGGGGCTCGGGGTCGCGTTTGTTTCCATCTCGGCAATTGAAAAAGAACTGCAGATGGGCATGTTGCATCGCGGTCGGATTGAAACCGTCGTGGTGAACCGCACCCTCTCGGTGATTGTGAACCCAAACCGTTATCGCTCAAAAGCGGCGGAGGCGTTCACTGAAGAGATTTTGCCCCAGTTTACAAACCGGGCCATTGAGCTGTCGCCGGGGGCGGCTGAGCAAAATGGTCAAACCAATGCCGTGGCCCCTTTACCTGAAATCAATGGGAAAGCTTCGGTGGAGTAGCGGATCGGCTTGTAATGTGATGGGGGAAGAATAAGCTCTATCTAGCAATTTGCTAGCCTACCTCAGCGCCTATGGAGATTGTCTGTACTCGACCGACCTGTCCCCGACCGGCTAACCATTTTGCCGATCTGGAAAATCAGGCGACGTTGACCACGGTGCAACAAAAGTTTTGCACCGCCTGCGGCATGCCGCTGATTCTGAGTGGTCGTTATTTGCCAGAAAAACTGTTGGGACAGGGCGGTTTTGGGGCGGCTTATTTGGCCCGCGATCGCTACACTCCTAACCTGCGTGCCTGTGTGGTCAAGCTGTTTCAACCTTCGGGTGACCTCAACCCCGATCAGTTAGCGCTGGCTCAAAGCCTCTTTCAGCGAGAGGCGGCGGTGCTGGAAGAGATTGGCCGTAAGCATCTGCAAATTCCCGATTTGTATGCGTTCTTTCCGCTGATTGTGCCCGGCCTCAAGCCCGGTAAGCAGGAAGAATATTTTTACCTGGTGCAAGAGTTTATTGATGGAGAAGACCTGGAGCAGGCGTTAGCGCGCAGTGGCCCGCTCAGCGCCTCCGACATGGTTGAAGTCTTGGTCTCGATGCTCAAAGTGCTGGATTTTGTCCACGAAAATGGCACCATCCACCGCGACATCAAGCCCTCCAACATCATGCGCCATCGCGATGGTCGTCTTTATTTGCTCGATTTTGGGGCGGTGAAACAGGTCACCGCTGCCCAGGGGAAACCCAGCGGCAAATCCACCGGCATCTATTCCATTGGGTTCGCGCCACCGGAGCAAATGGCCGGAGGGGCAGTGTATCCCTCGACCGATTTGTACGCCTTGGCGGTCACTTGCATCACTCTGCTGACCGGTAAAGAGGCCGGGGAACTGTACGACTCGTACAACAATTCGTGGGCTTGGCGGGCTCATGCGCAGGTCAACCCGGCGATCGCAGATGTGCTGGATCGGATGCTGCTAGCGGTGCCAAATCAACGGTACGAGTCCGCCAAGGCAGTCCTCGCGGCCTTGCGCCAAGCAGTTTCGTCTGGTGCGGGAGCCAGCGCTACGCCGCCCCCCCTGCCAACATCGGCAACTAGTCAGGCAACCCCGCCCGCCCCCAACACGGCGATGCAATCGCCGCCGCCTGCCCCGCCCCAAGCGGCCCCACCCCCCGTCCCACCGGGGCTCGCTCGTCCTCCCAAAGGGCCAAAGCCCGTCAAAGCGTCATCGGCTTCTCCGGCCTCCCAGCCGACGCCGATGTCTTCGGTATCATTGGCGGAGTTTTTGGGTGGCGCGGCCTTTACTGGCGTCGAGGGGGGATTGTTGGCGATAGCGATCGTCAGTTTGCTCGGCACCACATTGTTGGGCAGTGGCGCTTGGTTGATTTTGTTGGCGGTGTTAATCCTGCTGCAAGTACGGCGGGTCATTGAGCGCTTCGACCTCGTGATTATTGCAGCGGTGACCTTGGGGGTAGTGCTGCTGTTTCCGCCATTGCAAGCGATCTTGACCACCACCGCCACCCCCCGCATCACGGTGATTGTGATTGCCGTCATGGCTGGACTCGCCGCGATCGCGATCGGCACCCTCTTTCGGTTAATCTACCGCTTACTCTCTACCTTCATGTAACAATCCCGGCTCACCCATAGGCTCCTGGTCTACCCTCATTAAGTACGCTTCCATTGTCCTTTTTCGCCAGTTACCCATGAGCAGCAAGAATGAAACCCCGGTTTTGATCGCCTCTCTGCTGGTCACCGCAGCGTTACTCGGCGGTGGCTATTGGTGGTTCACCCGGGATGGCGGCTTGAATTTGCCCGGTTTAGGAGGCAGTAACCCGTTGCCCACCGCTCCCGCCCCGAGCGCGGTCGCTCCGGCTAGCACGGGGGGACAATTCAACGAGGTGCAAAACGTCCCAGCGGGCTTGTTTAACTATGGCGGCAGCACCACCTGGGCTCCCGTGCGCGGGGCCATCGACCCGATGATGCAGCAGGCTTTCCCCTCATTTCAGCTGCGCTACACCGACCCCATTGGCACCCCTGCTAGTTCCGGATCCGGCATCGATATGCTGCTCAAAAAGCAATTGTCGTTTTCGCAGTCCTCGCGATCGCTGAACGCCGACGAGCAGCAAGCCGCCCAACAGCAGGGCTTTAGCCTCAAAGAAATCCCCGTTGCGTTGGAAGGATTGGCGATCGCCGTTAACACCGCCCTCCCCGTTGACGGCATCACCCTCACCCAGCTGCGCGATATTTACTTAGGCAACCTGACCAACTGGAATCAGGTCGGCGGCCCAGATTTGCCAATTGTCCCCGTTTCGCGTCCGAGCGATGGCGGCACCGTCGAGTTTTTTGTCAGCACCGTTTTGGGGGGGACGCCGCTGCCCGGCAGTATCACCATCGCGAACACCACAACCGAAGCGCTGCGGTTGGTCGACAGTACCCCAGGCGCGATTTACTACGCCTCGGCCCCCGAAGTGGTGGGCCAATGTACCGTCAAACCCCTGGCCCTGGGTCGGCAACCAGGCCAACTCGTGCGGCCCTACGCGGAGCCTTATGTGTCACCAGAAAACTGCCCCGCCCAGCGCAACCAAATCAACAGCACCGCCCTACGCAGTGGCGAGTATCCCCTCACGCGGCGGCTATTTGTGATCATCCGCGAAGATGACACCCAAGATCAGCCAGCGGGCGAAGCCTATGCCAACTTGCTGCTGACCCAACAAGGACAACAGCTTTTGAGTGCAGCGGGCTTTGTCGCCATTCGTTGACCGCTATCAGGTCAGCCGCTCAGTCTTAGAGTGGGCCGTTAATCAAGGCGTTGAGACCATACACCTCGCGGCTACCGACAAAGGGCACCAGCGTCACCTCGCGCTCGTCCCCCGGTTCAAACCGCACCGCCGTCCCCGCCGGAATGTCGAGGCGCATCCCCCGAGCCTGCCCTCGGTCAAACTGTAGGGCCGTGTTCACTTCAAAAAAGTGAAAATGCGACCCAACTTGAATCGGGCGATCGCCACTATTGGCCACCGACAGCGTCACCGTATCGCGGCCCGCGTTGAGTTCAATATCGCCTTCAGCAGGCAGCAATTCTCCAGGAATCATTCGCGCTATCTCCAGTGAACTTGGGTCAAAAATGTCGTCGGGGCGATCGCGGCGCATTACTCGCAGCCCCGCCATACAGGCGTTAGGCAATGGGATTATGCACCGTCACCAACTTCGTGCCATCGGGAAACGTCGCCTCGACCTGTACATCATCAATCATGGCGGGAATCCCATCCATCACATCATCCACCGTCAGCAGCGTGGTGCCGTAGTGCATCAGGTCAGCCACCGTGCGGCCTTCGCGTGCCCCTTCTAAAATTGCCGCCGACAAGTACGCGACGGCTTCCGGATAGTTGAGCTTGAGACCTTTTTCCTTACGCCGCTCGGCTAGCAAAGCCGCCGTAAAAATCAGGAGTTTGTCTTTTTCTTGGGGCGTTAGTTGCATAAATGGCTGATTGTGAAGACCGAGTCTGACAATACGTTGAAATGATGGCTTAAATTGTGCAAAATTAACCGATTTTCACACTTGGCTCAGGTTTTCTACCCAGTTCTAAATCAATCTGCTTAAAGAACCGTTACAAGTCGGGCGTCTTTACGTCGCTGAGGCCCCGCCAGTCACACCAGTCCGAAGAGTTCGTTAGGATCTTGAGTATCCACTTAATGTGACCGACATATAATTCCAGCATTGTTGGAGTCAATGAGATTTCAGCCTCCTGTTAATGCCGCTGTTCACAAATCAACGTTTGTCGCGCCAACTTCGGGAACGGTGTAGCTTGATAAAGGTGGTTTGTTGTGACCTCGATTTTTGATGTCAGGGCTCACTGTCATCGCTGTGATGTAGTTACCAATGCAGGACTCCCAAGCCAAGCCGTCCTCCAATGATGGGGAAACGCGACGGCTATCGCTCAACTCAGCCGAATACGAGAAAGAACAGCAGTTGATGCAAAATACGCATTTACTGCTGACGAATTTAGCTGAACGCGAAAAAGCGACGGTTAGGGCGATTTTAGATGGCTTGTATGAAGTGGGCTCCATCCATCTGATCAATGACAAGGTCAGCATCAAAGCCTTACGAGGGCCACTCAAAGGCGTTGCGTCCTTTAGTAAGCCCATGTTCAAGCTCTTTGCCTGGCGGTGGTTTAAGCGCAACTGCCCCGAACTCATCACCAACTGGCTCTATCGCCAGGTGCGCTTTGACGAAAAGGCGTTGTTGATTGAATCGGCGAATAACGAGCTCGAACCGATTGAGGTGAAATCTTTGCGGGAGTTATCGCCACAGGTGGTCGAGTCGCTGGCTGAGTCGCAGCAGTCGCTCTCGCCCCTTATTGAAAAACAAGCGGCAGAAATTTTGGCCCTCAGAAGCCGCATCACCTTACTATCCTTGGTTGTGGTCGCCTTAGGTGTGGTGTTCTGTTGGAATATGTTCGCCTAGGACTACAGGGCAGAAATCACGACATCTTTCTAGGAGCTTTCCACCTCACTCCCCGGTTCACCAGCAAATGGCCGACAAACTGACGCCGCAGTCATCTTGCAACTCGGTAGAGCCGCACCGCGCTTTTTTAGCTTGGCCAAATGGGGTGATCCTGTCCGCCATTCTGAGCCCAAATGGCTGAACGCTTACCGAAGGCTGGACTGGCCGCAGCGATCGCTGACTAGACAGCATTCATAGAAACGTGAAGAATTCAGCCATGCGGAGACGCACTTGTTATATTAGATACATAAAGTCTTCATAAACCCTCGGACAAAGATTCATGAAGACTTAGTCAGTCCAGGCCATAACGATAATCAGTTGCTGACTCGGTATAGTTTTATATCTACATCAATCAGGGAAATTGCAACTTACTGACTTTAGTCACAGGGGTGCTTTACCTCAGGGGCGTCGTCAATGAGTTCTAGAAACCTCGGTGCAGTCCGTCTTTGCGTCCGCAGTTACTCAACGGCTTAAGGATGGTTGCCTGTTGACGCGAGGGGATTAGCAACTCAATGATGATCGGCTCTAGCAGACAGCTAATTTGATTGAGGCAAAAGAGTGATGGGATCCGCATTTCGATTAACTGGTTTAACGGTACTCGCATCTGTATTTGCCAGTTTTGTCGTCCCCCACAAAGTACTGGCCGAAGTGCCCCTAACTCGGGCTGATGTCGAGGCGCTTTATAACCGGGTTGAGTATTTGCCGGACTCCGGTGCCCCCAGGGCGGCTAGCCTGGCTGATTGGCTGGCTGTCGGCGATGCGATTCGGACGGCGGCGGCGGCCCGAGCCGACTTGCGGTTTAATGATGGCTCTCTGGCTCGCATTGGCGAACAGGCCACATTTTGGTTCGTGCCCAATACGCGCAATTTTCGTCTGTCTAACGGCACTGCCTTACTATTGGTGCCCCCAGGGCGCGGGCCGAGTACCATCCAAACGCCCAGTGCAGTCACGGGCATCCAAGGGACAGCGGTGGTGGTGCGCCACATTCCCGAATCCCCCGCGCAAATGTCGTCTGATGAGTCCCCTCGCCTCTCCTCACCGCCAGGGCGCACGGTGGTAATGGCACTCACCAATAACCCCGGCGGTCCCGTCGAGGTGACGTTGCCCAATGGTAAATCTGTGGCTTTGGTGGCGGGGCAGATGGCGATCGCGGCCAATGGCAACCTCGAAGTCTTTGAATTTAATCTCCAGCTGTTCTACGAGACCAGCTCCTTGGCGGCTGACTTGCATCTAGATGACCCCAACTTTATGGGTACAGGCTTGCCGACTGACGCGGTGCACCAAGAAACGCTCGACGGGTTATCGCAACAAGCCAATTTTGTGGGTAGAGCCTGGCTCAATCCCCGGCTGTTAGATTTGCAAGTGAGCACAACGGCCGACCTGGATTGGCAACTTGCAGCCAGCGATGGTGCAGCTGAGATGGTGGGCGATCGCGTCGATGCCGTCTCTAATCACACCAACAGCCTGGGTGGGGTAGATGGGGCCAGCGCCTTTGGGGTGGCTCCGGTGGTGGTTGCACCCAGCATTGAAACTTCAGTTTTTGAGTTTGGCCCTGATCTGCCCGGACAAAGTGGGTTGGCCGCTGGCGGTATTGCTGACACTGGTAACGCCAGCGGGGTGAATGGGTCGGTGCCACCCCCTGGTGTTTTAGAGCCGAGTCCGGCGACGCCCGCCACCCCGGCGACTCCAGCCACACCCGCCATGCCGGGTGCACCAGGGACTCCCGCTACCCCGGCGACTCCAGCCACGCCCGCCACACCGGGTGCACCAGGGACTCCCGCTACCCCGGCGACTCCAGCCACGCCCGCCACACCGGGTGCACCGGGGACTCCCGCTATCCCGGCGACCCCGGCCACTCCGGCAAATCTACAGGCACCGTAAGGCTATGGCTCGAAAGGTTTGGGACGATTCAGGTTTGCTTAGTTCACGACTCAGTAGGCAGGGATAGGTCGACTTAGCGGCATAGGCGACGTTTTGGTTTGGCTATATCTTGAGGCCCCCAAGGTCAATATTCTTGAAGCCGCCCAGCACACAATCACTGATAGATGACATCTGGGCACGATAGAGACTACTTCTACTTGTGGAGTTGAGGGCATCGCATGTCTAGACTCTCAGACGATTCAATGATTGATTTTCGTGGCTATCCAGATTTTGCCACTGCCAGTCACGCTGTGCTCAGGCTATTGCGCGATCGCATCGCCTTTGACTTGTGGATGGTGACACGAGTTTCAGGAAAAGATTGGATCGTTCTGCAAGCCGAAGATCATGGCTACGGAGTGGAGCCGGGCACCGTGTTCCAGTGGGCCGACTCTTTTTGTTCAGAAATGGTGAAAGGCAGAGGCCCCGTCATTGCCCCTGAGTCAGGGCTTATTGCCGCCTATAAAAATGCCCCCATCAATCAGCAGGTCAAAATTGCGGCCTATATTGGCATGCCGTTGTGCGATAAAGACGGCAACTTATTCGGCACCCTCTGCGGCATTCATCCCACCACTTTCCCAGACAGTGTGCAGGATGATTTTTCCCTACTGGAGATGCTTGCCCGCCTGCTGGGCAGCCTGTTAGATGCTGAACTCAAAGCCCAACAAGCTCACCGAAGAGCAGACCGGAACGAATTAGAAGCGCAGACTGATACTCTGACGGGGCTATACAATCGGCGGGGTTGGGAAAAGCTGCTTCGGCTAGAGGAAACCCGCTGCCAACAGTTAGGCTGTGCAGCCAGCGTCATTGTGATTGATTTGGATGATTTAAAGAAAATCAACGATCAGTTTGGTCATACTTTTGGCGATCAACACTTACAACGATTTACCGAGGTGGTTCGACCAACGCTTCGCCAGGCGGATATAGCAGCACGAACCGGAGGTGATGAGTTTGCGATTCTGGGCGTTGAGATGACTGAGGACGAGGTCCGCAGTTGGACTACGCGACTTCAGGAGACCCTCAATATGGCTGAGATTAATGCCTCGATCGGTGCTGCGGTGCGTCATCCTAATCAGGGCTTGATTGCGGCTTGGCATGAGGCTGACTTAGTGATGTATCACCACAAGCAGCAGCGCAAGCTAGAACGGGTAACCCTAGGGATCGGCGAGACCATAGGCTCCCGGTAACGTTCGTGGATGGGTAGATGAGTCAGTGGGTCGGTGGGTACGGCGCAGGTTTGGGGTTGATACTTCTAGTGTGAGCGCTTCCCGGAGGTGGTTGACCGAGGAGTTTTAGAGGAGCATACCCAACCCAATTGTCATTGACCTCACGTCTCAAGCTGACGTGGATTTTCATTGCTTGTCAGTTGAGTCCAGACGTTGGATCGGTGAACGTTTCAGGAACGCTGACGCGGAATTGGAGGGCCAGCTAGCTCGTGCAGCGTCAAGACTAAAATTTGTGGCTTGCTCCTGGAGGGAGCCACTGCGTGAACGACCAGCTTAGCCCGAACGTATAGAGCCTGCTCATCCTGAGTTTATCGTGGGCCGTGCCTGCCCGCAGGGCATAGGATGTTGGCGACTGTGCATCATCCTAAAGTTATGAACTGACATAGCACTAGTGGCTGCAGGATGGCTATGAGTTGAGAGCGCATTTCGTAATCGGGTGAAATGCGAGCCCGTGTCAGGCAAACCAGTATGCGGCGCATCTTGGGCGCGAGCGATCGCAGCCGCAAGAAATACTTGACAAGTAAAAGTTTTTCTTGCCTTATTGAGATCTTTTTGGCTTTTTTGAGCACAATAGCAACTAGGGAAAGGGAGAACGCCTTGTGACGCGGGTACCATAAGCAGGGCGAATCCGCCGATTAGGGGCAACTATTAGGTATGGGCCAAGTGGATCACGCATCAAGCCATCCAAACGACGAGAGCAAAGTTGCCCGCGAGGCGCTGCGTAAAGTATCTCAGGATCTGAGAGCACTACAGGATGAGCTCTCAGGCCAATTGAACCAGGACATCGCTCGGTTGCAGGGGACAAAGCATCGCCTGCTCAACGATATCGAAATTCTGGAAGACGAATATCAAACCCTGAAAGATGAGGTCAGCACCCTCAAACAGCAGCACAGCGTTGAACTCTCTCGTCAGCAACTGGCGCAGCAGCAAGTATGGGCCAAAAAACTAGCGCAAGCCCTTGCCACTCATCTACAGGGGCGTTTAACTCAGGATATCTACGCTGGCAGCGCACCAGTAGGGGTGACCACCGCCCCGGATGGCTCCTTACAAAATGCCTACCAGCTGCTATCTTCGCTGGATTCCAGTCTGAACGATACCCTCCATTCCCTGCAGCAAGATCTCAACAGCTATCAAAGCTCCCTATCACAACAGATTAGTCGGATGCACAGTATGGAGCAGCAGGGCGAAGCTCTGTTAGAAGCTCTGGTAAGTCGACTGAGCTTACAACTGCAGACGCAAATTGCCCGACCGCGAGCGATCGCGACGGTCACCAATGGGAACGGCAGCGCCCATCATCAGCCGTTGAACGGTTATCAGCAGATGCCGTTACCTCCTCAAGGGCAACCCCCGACTGGCCCTCATGCCCTGCCTTACAATCAGGTCAGTCATCGTCAGCCCAATCATCAGGGATATGCCCCTACAGGTGCCCCAGCCAACCCGTCATCCAGTCCCACTGCACCAGTATCAAGCCCGGCTAAAAAGCCTGCTTCAGCATTTCAAAAAGGGCTGATCTTCATTGTCTTATCGACCCTAGCGTTATCTGTACACAACGTTTTGGTTGGCATCATTGGCTACGGAGGCAATCTTTTTGGTCAAATTCCCATTGAGGGCATTTTCCCCCTCAACATCCCGAATTCTCTGATGCTGCTATGGCTCAGAATGTTGGTGGTATTGCCATTAATGGGCATGGTGGCCCAAAAGATTTATCCCAAAGTTTGGGGCGAACTGCGGCAATTTTTAGGCCAACCAGATAAGCGACCGTTATTTCCAGTGATTGCTAGCGGCTGTTTCTTGTTTATGTCGCAGGTGTTGATCTACAAAGCGATCTCAGACATTGGGCCAGGGGTCGCCGTCACGTTACTGTTCATGTATCCCTTAATTACCGTGCCCCTGGCCTGGTTCCTGTTTGGCGATCGCCCCACCCCCCTCAGAGGGCTCGTGATGTTTGCGATCACCATTGGCATCGTCTTTACCGCCCTGCCGCGCATTAGCAACGACCTTGCGGTGGGTACTGTCTCACCTTGGGGAGTCTTTGCTGGGTTACTGTCAAGTGCCGCCTTTGCGTTGTACTTGGTTTCGATGCAGATTAGTTTTCGCAAGTTGCATCCGGTGCCTGCAACCCTAATTCAGTTCAGTACGATTTTTGCCTTGACTAGCGTGATTCTGGTGGTGGGTGCTGTCTTCGGGTTAGAAACAGCGCAACCCAGTAGCTACGCGAGTCTGTACATCGCCGCGATTTTGCTCGGCGGGTTGACCCTGCTGGGATATTTATTCAACAACTTTGGAGTGCGCCTGATGGGGGCTGGACAGGCTTCGATTGTGGCGGCGAGTGGCCCCGTATTGACGGCGTTAATGGCCTACATCATTACCCCTGGCGAAAAATCGACCTTACAGTCAATTCAATGGATTGGGGTGATTCTTGTCACCCTTGGAGTCTTAGCGTTAAGCCTAGAAAGGCTGGGCAAAAAAGCCAAAGCTCCTAAGAAGGTAAATGCGGCTTAGGACAGGTTAGGGACTTGCGCGCAAAAAAGATCCCCATGAACCGAGTTTCGACTCCGCTCCACTCTCGATACTGGTAGGTTGAGCGAAGTCGAAACCGGATTGAACGGGTACTTTATTGAGTTGCAGATCTCTTACCGGTTGCTCATGCTAAGGCAGGCAACTGAGCTAGACAAGTAGCTTCTAGATAGATGGTTTCTGCTTCAGGTGATGGATGGTCATGATGATACTCTCTCCTAAACGGATCCACTGACCGGCCTGCGATCGCGCCACAAGGCACGACTGTACCGGCGCAAGCTGGTTGAACTGACAGAGATCGGTAGGCAACTTAAAAGATCGAGACGCCACAGTTTTGAGTACGTCTGCAGATTTGGTTTAGAGAGTGGGGGAACCGTTACCCAGTGGCGGTTGAGAAAATTGGGAACCGCCACTGCACCGACGGTGGAGTCGGCGTTACAGGACACAGCTTAGTGGGCTAGGTGTCCCCTTGGGCGCTGGCTAGGCAAAGCTTACAAAGCATCCTGCTCGCAGTGCATCATCTCTGTGAACTTGAAGAGGAGGGCAATTGCCAACCTTATCCGACTAAATTAGGATTGATGGCCCGAAATTTAGTCGTAACCTGCATAGATAATCCGGGAATCCTATATACCAGGTTGAATATCTATATCAGTAGATATTCGGCTACGCTCACTGGGTAACTTTGGCACCCAAACTGAGGCCCCCTGAGTCTTAATCGCACCGTTAGTATGCACGTTTCCCAAGAGAGACCTAAAAACCAGCCCCCAGAGGTTTTTGCGCATCTCCCTACCCTTGTGCGTCCACGTGTATAACTGTGATGAATGTTCGTCAGTGATGTCTGAGTCTTCAACTTTGACTCACAGACGTTTTATCCACATTAAAAGCACCATGTTTTTGTTCAACCGCACAGGCCTATTTCCTTCCCTGTAATGAATGGATCGGTACTTATTGTCGGCGATTCCGACTTTTCTACACGGCTTTGTGAAAAAGTTCGTGGGCTGGCAGTCATGGCTTCTTGGCAGGTGCCAGATGCTCAGGCTGCTGCCGATTTGTTGAATTCAGAAACGCCTGATATCGTTTTGCTCCAAGCGGCTCAGACGAGTAATTGGGAATTTTGCCAATCGCTAAAGCAGCAGCGCCATCGCCTATGGTGCTACACCATTTTGTTAGATGAACGGATTTGTCCAGAAGAGCATACCTCTGAGGAGGTTTTGTTACGGCAGGTAGGGCTGACGACTACGGCGTTAGAGATGGGGGCTGATGCGTATTTGTGGTTTCCCAGTTCAACGTCAGCGGATGGAACGGCAGTTGTTGACCATTTGAATCGGGTGTTGCAAGCCCATATCCGCAATGCTTTTCGGCGAAATCAAGCGTATCGGGAACTGTCGCAGGCGAATGATTTATTATCAGCGATCGCGCTCGTGGATCCGTTAACGCAGTTGGGCAACCGTCGGGCCTTTGATTGGGAACTGCCGCGACAGATTCAAGTCACCCGCGAGCAAAACCATCCCCTGAGCCTATTGATTATTGATATTGATTTCTTTAAGCAGGTGAATGACGAACATGGGCATCTAGTCGGTGATCAGGTGCTGAGAATGTTTGCCGATCGCTTGCGCCATCACATGCGCTTTTATGAAACCCCTTTTCGCTATGGAGGAGAGGAGTTTGTAGTGCTGCTGCAAAATACCACTGCGGCAGATGCTGAACAATTGGCGGAGCGGTTACGACGGCTGATCAATGACACCCCGTTTGTGATTAGTAAACGGCTGGATCTGCCACTCACGATTAGCATCGGCGTGTCGACGTTGGCGACAACCGATGATGAGCACGGCGAAGAATTGATTCGACGAGCTGACGAAAATTTGTTGCAAGCTAAGCGTACTGGGCGAAATCGCGTGATTATGGGATGAATGGTGGCGTAGCGAGTCGCGGCCAAGGGCCAGTCACCGGAAGAAGATTGGTGGCGGTGCCGGATGTGGTCTGACGACTCAGGCAGTCACTCGGCAGCCAAATCGGTCGAGTCAGATCGCTCGCTTTCCAGCCCGGTCCCGGCATGTGTAGTGCTGCTTTTCAAAAACTATAAAGCAGCAGCGCCGTCGCCTACGGTGCTAAGTAGATAGGCAAAATCATTTCACAAACGGGTTTCGACTCCGCTCAACCCTCAACTTCTGACCTGCCAAGCAATATCGCTGATTGAGCGGAGTCGAAATCAGCCACC
>NZ_JACSWC010000433.1 GCF_016888165.1 Halomicronema sp. CCY15110
CACAGATGGCTCCCCTTCTCAATCTGAGAATCTAGCTACATCAATACTCTCAGGACTTTTCTGCACCACTAAGGTTGGTTCCTCAGACTCGATTTTTGCCACTAGTCTTGGAGAAGTCATCTATATTCCCTCTGATAGAAGGTGTCTTTGCTCAGAATGCCCGCGTGACTAACGTGCATCACGTACCTAACCTTATCCAAGTCCGCAAATTCAGTTCTGCTTTTACCTCGTCTTGTTGGCAGGTGGCGAGGAATTGATAGAGTTCGGCTTTGGAGACAGCGGGAAAAATGGGGGAGCAATGCACACTTGATTTTATTCAGCCGTCAATACTTGCTCAACCGTGAGAGCGAGTTCTGGAAAAATCGCGGACTGAATCAAGTCATTGTTGGTGTAGCGGGTCTCTTCGTAGAGTTCATCGACGGGCTGCAAAAGGGTGATGCAATGCTCGAGGGGATCGACGATCCAATATTCGGGGATATTGAGGACGTTGTACTCGACCCGCTTGGCCCGGTAATCGACAGTCACTGTTGAGTCGCTGACCACTTCCACCACCAAGTAAGGCGGCGGATCGTTTAGACGAATGATCGCTTCCTGGTCTCGCAGAATTCGCCACTGTTCTAGCGCCAGCACCATCACATCCGGAATACGGGCTGTGTCCCAGCGCCCTCCACGCGGCGACTGAAGCGCGATCGCCATTTGCTTCGAAGTCCACTCCAGCCCTTGCCGCTTAATTTCTGCCCGAAAGGTGTCGTTGAGGAATTCCGCGATCGCCCCATGACGACCTTTAGGCTGCGCCATCGCGATTAATTCCCCGTTAACCAGTTCATAGCGGGTGTCCGTGCCATCTTCATAGGTCAGGTAGTCATCAAGGCTGAGCCGTTGGGTGGTAATGGTCATGAGCGCCTCCCAATTAACGCGATCGCTGCTCCCTCAGCCAAGTTTATAGACTCAACTTGGTTCAGAGATACCTCTAAATCTAGCAAATTGGTTCAAAAGAGACCTCCGGCTTCTCGAAGAAGCCGGAGGTCTGGGGCGATCGCTAACTTTGATTGCCCTCGCATTTTTGCTTCAGCCCCGTTGCGTAGGCCTCAAACGAGTCAGTCAGGTCGGGAATCATGCGACCTAGGACGGGGGATAGCCAACCACTAAACACCTCGCGCATGCTGAATTCGGTAGTGCCGTCAGCTTGAGGCGTCAGGGTAAAAGTGCGATCGCCCCGAAACAGATTGAACGGTAACCCGCCGCTGAGGGTAAAGGTTTTTTGGGGTTCCAGATTACCCACCTGGAGCGTCATGGGCTGATCCGGTTTAGACACCGTAAAGAGCTCTAATTGCTCTCCGCTGGCGATTTGACCGTCGAGCCGCTGGGTGCCAGTGGCCCACTCCGAGTAGCTGCTGGTATCCATCAGCACCGCCCAAATCTCTTCTGGCGAACAGGCGATATTGATCTTGACAGAAAAGGATTTCACAGCCGTTGATGCTCACAGGTCAGGGTTCTGGCAAGAATATCATTAACGTCTCTGGCTCAGACGCTATAGACTTCCCAGCTTATACAGTAACTTGCGAGCTAAGAACCCCGGATTCTTTGAGAAGCCGGGGTTTTGGGGCGATCTCTAGGGCAACTCAGTGGTGCCCATGAGGTAGCGATCGCACTCCCTGGCTACACCCCTGCCTTCATTGAAGGCCCACACCACCAAGCTTTGCCCCCGACGGCAATCGCCCGCTGCAAACACACCCGGAATGCTCGTGGTGTATTGCTCGTGTTCGGCTTTGATGTTGCTGCGGCCATCTTGCTCCAGACCCAGCGCATCGATGATGGGCTGTTCGGGGCCGAGGAAGCCCATCGCCAGCAACACCAATTGCGCAGGTAGCCGCTGCTCCGTGCCGGGAACGTGTTTCGGGATAAAGCGACCCTGCTCATCCTTCGTCCATTCCACTTGCACAGTGTGGACGGCGGTGACTTGGCCGTGCTCGTCGCCCTCGAAGTGAGTGGCGGTGGTGGTATAGGTGCGGGGATCGTCGCCAAACATGGCCGCGGCTTCTTCCTGGCCGTAGTCCAGACGGTAAATCTTGGGCCATTCGGGCCAGGGGTTGTTGGCAGCGCGAGTTTCTGGCGGCTGGGGCATGATTTCCAATTGGGTGACGCTGGTGCAGCCGTGGCGGATGGA
The DNA here is from genome assembly GCF_016888165.1 of Halomicronema sp. CCY15110. Classification (GTDB taxonomy): domain Bacteria; phylum Cyanobacteriota; class Cyanobacteriia; order Phormidesmidales; family Phormidesmidaceae; genus Halomicronema. The sequence continues at coordinate 2,168 of NZ_JACSWC010000433.1, forward strand.
GGTGCCCACGCAGTCCGTCCCAGTGTCGCCGCCGCCGATAATCACCACATCCTTACCCGCAGCGGTGATGTAGTCCGCGCCGGGGGTGCCGTTCAACACCGCTTGGGTATTGGCGGTGAGGAACTCCATGGCGAAGTGAATGCCCTTGAGGTCGCGCCCTTCGATGGGCAGATCGCGGGGCCGCGTCGAGCCCGTGCAGAGAATGACCGAATCAAAGTCATCCATGAGCTGTTGGGTGGGCAGGTCTTTGCCGACCTCGGTATTGCAGACGAAGGTGACGCCCTCGGCTTCCAACACGTCGAGGCGGCGCATGACGACTTTTTCCTTGTCCAGCTTCATGTTGGGAATGCCGTACATGAGCAGACCACCGGGGCGATCGCTCCGCTCATACACCGTCACCCAATGTCCAGCAGAGTTGAGCTGTGCGGCGGCAGACAGACCAGCGGGGCCGGAACCGATGATCGCCACCTTCTTCCCGGTGCGCTGGCTCGGCGGCGTGGGCGTAATCCAGCCTGCTTCCCAGCCCTTTTCGGCGATGGAATATTCAATGTTTTTGATGGTGACGGGGGGCTCAATGATGCCCAGCACGCAAGCGCCTTCACAGGGGGCGGGACAAACCCGTCCGGTGAATTCGGGGAAGTTGTTGGTTTTGTGGAGGCGATCGAGGGCATCTTGCCAACGACCCCGATAGATCAGGTCGTTCCACTCGGGGATCAGGTTGTTGATGGGGCACCCGCTGGCGGCGCGGTTCATTTCCATGCCCGTGTGGCAGAAGGGGGTGCCGCAATCCATGCAGCGCGCCCCCTGGGTCTGCAAGTTTTCCTCGGGCATGTGGAGGTGGAATTCATCCCAGTTGCGGATGCGATCGCTCGGCGCAACTTCGGTCGCCACCTCGCGCAAAAATTCCATAAAGCCAGTTGGTTTTCCCATGATTTTGCAAGTGGTTAAGGGTAAAAGGTTCTTGATTCTGAAGCGAAGAGTTATCGTGTAGCAGATTTCTGAGATTGAGCTTGGACATTCGGAAGAACCTCACCTAGCCTCTCCTTACCAAGGAGAGGAACCGGAGACCGGAGTGTGGGTAAACCTCTCCTTAGCAAGGAGAGGTGCCGCAGGCGGTGAGGTTCTCCACTGCCGTCAACTGCCGCTGATGCGGGCGATGTCGCGGGCGTTTTCTTCAAACGCTGCCGACAGGGCATCGTCGCCATCCAGCCCATCGGCCAGCGCTTTTTGAATGTGTTGGAGCACCCGTTTGTAGTCGCGGGGCATCACCTTCACAAACTTGGGCACCATGTCGTTCCAGGCGGCGAGAACGCGATCGCCCTTCGCACTCCCGGTGTACTTCACATGGTTCTGAATCATGTCATGCAGTTCCAGAATTTCCTCCGGATCGGCCAACTGTTCCAGATCCACCATTTCGGTGTTGCAGCGGGTGGCGAAGTCCCCTGCCTCATCCAGCACATAGGCGACACCGCCGCTCATGCCCGCCGCGAAGTTGCGGCCAGTGGGGCCGATGATCACGGTTTTCCCACCCGTCATGTATTCGCAGGCGTGGTCGCCGACCCCTTCCACCACGGCCCGCACGCCGGAGTTGCGGACGCAGAAGCGCTCACCCGCCAGCCCGCGAATGTAGGCTTCGCCGCCCGTTGCACCGTAGAAGGCCACGTTGCCGGTGATGATGTTTTCCTCCGCGACAAAAGTGGAATTCTTCGGCGGATAGAGGATGATCTTGCCACCGCTAAGCCCTTTGCCCAGGTAGTCGTTGGCGTCCCCTTCCAGCTCCATGGTCACGCCCTTGGGCACAAAGGCCGAGAAGCTTTGTCCGGCACTGCCCTGGAAGTGAAGCCGCACCGTGTCTTCCGGCAAGCCGTCCCAGTGGCGCTTGCTGATTTCGTTACCGAGAATGGTGCCGACCACCCGGTTCACGTTGGTAATGGGCAGGGTGGCGCTGACCTTTTCGCCCCGCTCGATCGCGGGTTGGCACAGATCTAACAGCGTGGTGATGTCCAGAGATTTCTCCAAACCGTGGTCTTGGGGAATCTGGCTGTAGCGCCCGACTTCCGGCCCGACTTCCGGCTGGTAGAGAATCTTCGAGACGTCAATGCCCTTGGCTTTCCAATGGTCGATCGCTTGCTTTGGCTCCAGCACATCGGTGCGGCCCACCATCTCATTAATGGTGCGGAAACCGAGTTCCGCCATGATTTCCCGCAGTTCCTGGGCAATAAAGGTCATGAAGTTGACCGTGTGCTGGGGATCGCCCGTGAAGTTCTTGCGTAACTCCGGGTTTTGGGTGGCGACGCCGACGGGGCAGGTGTTTTTGTGGCACACCCGCATCATGATGCAGCCCAGGGAAACCAGCGGGGCGGTAGAGAAGCCGTATTCTTCGGCCCCGAGGAGAGTGGCGATCGCCACGTCCCGCCCGGTCTTCATCTGCCCGTCGGTTTCCACCGCAATGCGGCTCCGCAGGTTATTCAGCACCAGGGTTTGGTGGGTTTCCGCCAGCCCGAGTTCCCAGGGCAAGCCCGCGTGCTTGATGGAGGTTTGGGGCGATGCCCCCGTGCCGCCGTCGAACCCGGAGATCAGCACGACATCGGCGTGAGCCTTGGCGACCCCAGCGGCGACGGTGCCGACGCCGACCTCAGACACTAGCTTGACGCTGACCCGCGCCTCGCGGTTGGCATTCTTCAGGTCGTGGATCAGTTGCGCTAGGTCTTCAATCGAGTAAATATCGTGGTGGGGCGGCGGCGAAATCAGACCCACACCGGGGGTCGAGTGGCGCACCTTGGCAATCCAGGGATACACCTTGAGGCCAGGCAGTTGACCGCCCTCGCCCGGTTTTGCGCCCTGGGCCATCTTGATTTGCAGTTCCCGCGCTTGGGACAAATAGAGGCTGGTGACGCCAAAGCGACCAGAGGCCACTTGTTTGATGGCGCTGTTCTTCGAGTCGCCCCGCTCATTCGTCCAGGTATAACGATCCGGGTCTTCGCCGCCCTCCCCGGTGTTGGACTTGCCGCCGATGCGATTCATCGCGATCGCCAGCGATTCGTGGGTTTCCTTCGAGATCGAGCCGTAGCTCATCGCCCCGGTTTTGAACCGCGACATAATCGCCTCCACGGGTTCCACTTCCTCTAGGGGAATCGGATCGCGGGCTTTGAACTCCAGCAGGTCGCGGATTCTAAAGAACTGCTTGCCGTGGTCGTTGATTTGAGCGGAATATTTTTTGTACAGCGCGTAATCCCCGTTGCGGGTTGCTTGCTGCAGGGTGTGAATGGTGGTCGGGCTGAAGAGGTGGGCTTCCCCATCCTTGCGCCACTGGTAGTCGCCCCCCGCATCCAGGGTTTGGTCTTTGCTGTCGCGATCAGGGAAGGCGTGACCATGACGCATCAGCGCTTCCTGGGTCAGCACCGCCAGATCGGCCCCCTCCAGCCGCGACGCCGTCCAGGAGAAGTAGGTATCAATCACGCTGGAATCCAGCCCGATCGCCTCAAAGATCTGCGCTCCGCGATAGCTCTGGATAGTCGAAATACCAATCTTTGAGCCGATTTTGATCACGCCCTTCGTCACCGCCTTGATGAAGTTCTTGCAGGCAGTGGCGTAGTCCACCCCATTCAGGACGCCCTCCTCGATCATGTTTTCAATGGTCTCGAAGGCGAGGTAGGGATTGATCGCGCCGCAGCCGTAGCCCAGCAGCACCGCAAAGTGATGCACCTCGCGGGGTTCGCCCGATTCCAGCACCAGACCCACGCGGGTACGGGTGCCGTTGCGGATCAGGTGGTGGTGCAGGCCAGCGACGGCCAACAGGGCGGGAATTGCCGCATGCTCCTTATCGATGTCGCGATCGCTCAAAATAATCAAATTGGTGCCAGCCGCGATCGCCGCATCGGCCTGCTGACAAATTTCCTCAATGGCAGCAGCCAACCCCTCCACCCCCGATTTGGGATCAAACAACATCGGCAGCGCGATCGACTGGAAGTGGCCCTCACCCCCAACCCCTCTCCCTGAAGGAGAGGGGCTTCCGGCTTCCCCTTCTCCCTGGGGAGAAGGGGATTGAGGGGATGAGGGCTGTAACGCCTTGAGCTTCGCCAACTCCGCGTTGCTAATCACCGGCGTATTGAGCTTGATCAGCCGACAGCTTTCCGGCTCCGGCTTGAGCAGATTGCGCTCGCTGCCAATCGTTGTAATCGGCGATGTGATGATCGCTTCCCGAATGGAGTCGATCGGCGGGTTCGTCACCTGGGCAAACAACTGCTGAAAGTAGTCGTAGAGCAGCTTCGGACGATTCGACAGCACCGCCAGCGGCGTATCGGTGCCCATCGCCCCGATCGCTTCCACCCCGTTTTGCGCCATCGGCGACAGCAGCAGGCGCAATTCCTCAAAGGTATAGCCAAAGGCCCGCTGGCGTTGAGTTAGCGGTGCATCGGGTAGGGGCGCACGGCCGTGCGCCCCTACAGGGATATCGGCCAGATTCACCAAATTTGCGTCCAACCAATCCTGGTAGGGCTGCTCGGTCGCAATGCCCTGCTTGATTTCCTCATCGGCGATGATGCGTCCCTGGCTCATATCTACCAAGAACATCCGGCCCGGTTCCAATCGCCCTTTCTTCACCACGTCTTCGGGAGCAATGGGGAGCACGCCCGCTTCTGACGCCATGATCACGCGATCGTCCGTCGTGACGTAGTAGCGCGAAGGCCGCAAGCCGTTGCGATCGAGCACTGCGCCCATGACGGTGCCGTCCGTGAACGCAATGGACGCGGGGCCATCCCACGGCTCCATCAGGCAAGAATGATATTCGTAGAACGCCTTTTTCTCCGGACTCATGGATTCGTGCCCGGCCCAGGGTTCTGGCACCATCATCATCATGGCGTGGGGTAGCGATCGCCCCGACAAGGTCAGCATTTCCAGCGTGTTGTCAAAAATCGTCGAGTCGCTGCCGTCCACGTTGATAATCGGCTGCGCTTTCTTCAGGTCATCGCCAAACAGCGCCGACTCAAACATCGACTGGCGGGCGTGCATCCAGTTGATGTTGCCGCGCATCGTATTGATTTCGCCGTTGTGGGCGATGTAGCGGTAGGGGTGCGCCCGTTCCCAACTGGGAAACGTATTCGTACTAAAGCGCGAATGCACCAGGCCCAGCGCACTTTCCATATCCGGGTCGCTGAGGTCGGGGTAATACTGCCCCACCTGCACCGGCATCAGTTGCCCTTTATAAACAATGGTGCGGCAGGAAATACTGGCCGGATACCAGCGCGTATTGATCCCCGGATGGCGGATCGCCATGTGCGACTGCTTGCGAATCACATACAGCTTGCGCTCAAAGGCCAGCTCATCCGCCAGATCCGCACTGCGACCGATGAACACCTGCTCCATAAACGGTTCGCTGGCTTGCGCCGTCTTGCCCAAACTAGCGTTGTGTGTGGGTACATCGCGCCAGCCCAGCACCGTCTGCCCCGCGTCTTTTACTAAACCTTCAAAGATGCGACGGCTCTCCTGGCGAATCTGGGGATCGGGCGAGGAGTAGATCATGCCCACACCGTATTGCCCCGGCCCCGGCAACTCCAGGCCCTCAGCCGCCGCCACCTTGTGCATAAATTTGTGGGGCAATTGCAGCAAAATGCCCGCCCCATCGCCCGTATTCGGCTCCGCGCCGACAGCTCCCCGGTGGTCAAGGTTAAGGAGTATGGTCAACGCTTGCTCAACAATGTCGTGAGACGCTTGCCCTTTCATCTGCACAACAAACCCGACGCCGCAAGCATCATGCTCAAACTGCGGATCGTAAAGGCCTTGTTTGGAGGGCGAAGTTTGACGAATCATTATGGTATTGGCCTGAAAACAGCACATCGACAACCCACGAAACCGGCTCTGGCATTCGCAGACTGCATGGTTGGATGAAGAGCGATCGCTCTCGCGTGCTGATAATTATCTATCCAGAAAATTGAATTTCTCACGACGCTTAAGAAAATCGTCAGATCTGGACGAGATTACTCGAATTATTTCTTATCAAACGCATGATTTGCTAACTCAAGGCGGGCCAGCAAGGCAAGAAAGCACATCCCAATCCTGCCGGTGCCACTTTCACCAGATTGGCCGGGGGAGGATTCACGCGATCCGGCCAAGGCAGCAAAGCAGTCCTGGCAATGGGCTTTAACGCTTCAGACTATTACGAAAGTTTTGTAATACGACGCAAAGCGTCATGGCTTTTCTTGAAAACTGTAAACAAAAACCGCATTGGATGCACAACCATAACAGTTCATCACTAAGGTCGGAACAGCGATCGCGCGGTTAGTGATAATTGTGACCAGACATCGGGCGTCGAATTTTCTACCAAGAGAGAGTGTGGCCGCTCACCGCCTATCGCCGCAGTCTAGAATATCGACACACTCATCCTCTTTCTCTGTTCCCTCGCTCGATACCGTTGCAAATATATGGAGGCCACCGTCATGCCACACACCCACCCGTCGCCAGAAAAGGTCTACGAAAATCTTGACAAGCTCGAAAATGCCGGGACCGCTCAAAGCGCAGAATACCGCCAGGATGCGGTTGAAGTGCTGGCGGATCTGGAGGTCGATGTCGAAGTGCGCCAAGAAATTGCCGATCGCCTCGACAACGCTAACCACCTCATGACCCTCAACAACGTCGATGGTGAAGATAGTTATTAAAACCTGGGGGCGCTAGCCCAAAGGCCAGTGCCCCCCACCTGTATGGCGCTAGAATGTGGGCCCCACGGTGCAAACGTGAGGAGTCATCTACAGTGCTGTAAAAAGAATGGGGCTGGATACATGACGCTGGGGAGCATCCGCTGCTTCGACCGTCACGGCAATCGCCTTAATCCACTCGCGATCGCGATAGACCGGGGGTAACGGAATCTGTACCGCAGGGCGACCCAGGTCATCGGCAGTTACCACCTCGGTCAAAATGGCATCTTTGTCGTCCGTGGTGAATGGTGCATTGGGTTGTAGCACCGTCCATAACGCATATACTTGGCCGACCTCTAAGGGGGGCAACTGCCCAATATCCAAGGTCGCTTGCAAACTCTCAGCGTTGATGGTGACGATCGCCGACGCGGAGGGGGTGTCGCTGGCTATGGGGGTCAGAGTCACGATAAGCGCATCCCCTGAGCCCAAAGGATTACGGGCCATTTGCAGCGATCGCCACAGCACCACATTGCTCACCCCCAACCCGACAATGATCGCTGCGGCCACGGCCCCCCAGCCCCGCCACCGGCGGCGGGGCGACGAGCGGGGGGGCACCAACGGCACCACCGAGCCCGCCGTCGCCGGCTCAGCCACCGGCGACAATGCCTGATGCGCATTCAATACAGCCGCTCGCACTCGGTCAGGCGGCGGCACGGCTGCCGATGTATGGGCCGCCTCCAGTAGGGTTTGCAGACGTTCAATCGCTGGGGCGATCGTCGCATCTTGAGCCATCAACTGTTGCAGAGTCGCCGCCTCTTCGGGGCTTAAGTCATAAAGCACATAGCCCGCAATTAATTCTTGTAACGCTTCTGCTGATATTGACTCGGCCATGTCCCCATCAACCCCACATCATCTCTCTATGCGACCGTGTAATACTTGACGCAGCTTTAGCAAACCCCGACGTACTCTGGATTTTACAGTGCCTAACGGTAGCCCTAAGCTGCTCGAAATTGAGGCTTGCGTCAACCCCTCGTAATAAGCCATTTGCAATAGTTGCCGCTCTGGGTCTGACAACTCGGACAAGGCCGCTTGCACCACTTGATGTTGTTCCTCTTGTGACGTGATATCCACAGGCAATGCGGTGCTAGCCGCCGCTGGCTCCAGCCATGGTTCATAAATAACTTGCTGAGATTCTCGCTGGCGCGATCGCACTCGATCTAGTGCCCGCGATCGCGTCAAAATGGCTAAAAACGTTCTCAGAGAACCTCTTTGCGGATCATAAGACGAGCGATATGCCAACTTGATGAAAATATCTTGGGTCAAGTCTTCCGCTTCTTGAGCATTGCCCAACACCTTGAGAGCAATGCCATACACTAACCCCGCATGGCGATCGTAAAGTTGGCCGAGCGCTGCCGTTTGCCCTTGCTTACTGGCTAACCACAGTTCTGCATCCGTTAGGGCAGTTCCCTCCGCCTCACTCACTCGCTCGGAATCCATCGCCCCTGGCAATACCGCAACCGTCACGATTTATCCTATCGCTTAGCGTTATCTTCATTCCGGTAGTTTGGGTACAGATTGAGAAGGCGCAATCCGCCGTGCAGTCCTCATTGATATCGATGCTGCGCAATAGCGCTACAGATTGAGGATCTGCCGCTGTCACCGCCCCCTTGCCATCAGGGGGCTTTGCCAAATCTGGATGTGTAGTCCAATCGTAGTCCAATCACCGAGAATTGGGATTACCCCTTGGGTAACGATTACCGAGACAGGCGATCGATATCTCGGTAATCGCCCGGTCTGGTTGACAGACCGACATCGCTACCAACGCCCTTAATAAGGCATCAAAATACCGCGCAACTCACCACCCCGATTCATCGTGGTATGGATATCTGAGTAGAGTTGGCCACTCTCCAACGCGGTGATTTGCTCAGCAGTGAGGGTGTATTCGCCTTGGGCATCGCCCCGACCAGCCCCCGTCATGGCCACATCCAGCGCATATTGAAAGGGGCCATTGCCGGTCGAGTCGCCTTGGTGAATGTGGAAGGCTGACGTAATGTTGGCATTGGGCGGATTCACCGGATCGGTGGCGTAATCGCGCATCGGACTCGACAGGCTGCTAAAGCTCCCGCGCACGACCAAGCGATCGCCCACCAAGACTGCCCCGACAGCACCCCGAGCATTGGCGTCTGGAGCATTGGGCACGACATTTTTAGCACTCAAGACAGCGCCATACATCACCATCGAGGGGCTGGAAATTCCTTGGGCCAGCAAATCAGACTCCAGGGCAGCAAGGTCCGCATCTAACATGCTGCCTGACGAAAATTGGACATCGGTAGTCGCCTGCCGCCACTGCGCTGGCACCATGGTTGACAGGTAACTAAAGGCCGGTGCCGTTAAGGTCACCAGCAAAAAACAGGTCCAAGCTGCCAAGAGAAAATGGCGTACTCGTTTTTGAGAATTCATCATGATTACGTCAATTAGGGAATAACAATGAGCAAGCTCATAGGAGCTTGTTCACTGTTAGTACGCGGGTCATCCCAATTTGGATGCAGACTAGGTGATGGATTGTCCCTGGCCAGGTCAGAATGCAGGCAGCACCAGTCTCCTATGCCGTTGGTTTTGACTTCCGATCGCGAGGCCATGCTGGGGGGGCGAGTTGAGCGGCGGCGGCCTAGTGTGTCGCTTCTAGATCGTGGTCGCGGCGGTCATCAGCCCGGCTCAGCTCAGATCGGGAGGGCGATCGCGGTAGTCAGAGTTGGGGATAAACCCCAGAAAATTGTCAATTGCGAATGACCTGCCCTCTGGTAACACCGTGAAAGCGATTACTTTGCTCAGCTTCACTGGTTCCATTGGCACGCCAACTCTGAACATTTTGGAATCTCACCCCGAAGATTTTCGCCTAGTGGGGATCACCGCTGGCTGAGACCATTCACAATACCGAATATCGGCAAGATGCAGTGTGAGGGGCGAGCTGATTTGGGTGTAGATATTGAAACCCGGTAGGCGATCGCCTCGACAACGCTAACCACCGCATGACCCTCAACAACGTCGATGGTGAAGATCGATGGTGAAGATAGCTATTAAACAATCCTTAAGCCTTAAGCGTGCTTGCGACTTTGCTCGTCATATGACGACAATCGGCATCAGCTTTAATCCATTTCAAAGTTGATCCCGATTGCGATCAAGGAAGGATTCCGGTGGCGCTAGTCCCCGGTCTTAGCGAGTTGCCGACAGTTGTGGTTTTGGGGGCTCTAGCTTGATGCTGATATCCTGCTCTGCCTGACTGAGGTCGTTTGCTCGTGCCAACAAAGACGCTTCGGTCGGGAGTTGCAGCCGCGAGGCCCAAGATATTCGTTCTAGCATCTGAATAAACAGAAACGTCGGGTCAGGAAGATAAGCGACTGTGCCGTTCCGTAAGGTAATGCCGTGGCGACTGGAATGAGCGATCGCATGGTGTAGATTGTGCCAACCTTCGCCCAGGGTGAGCACTGCAACCCATCGCGACAGCGACAACAATGATTAGCGACCCGCGAGGATTTGGAAGGTCTAAATCGAAGCCTTACTCTCAGAAATACACCCCGACCTTTTCATCTCAAGCTCCTTCGCAGATCAACATTGTCAGCATTCTTTTCTCGCCACAGGATAATTATTCGATTTGTAAACTTTAATAAATCTATGTTTTTTCAGCATTTTTTGGTAAATACAAAAAAATTATGGTCATAAGATTGAATGAAGCTTTGATGGGTTTCTCTATATGAGAGGGGCTCGTCTAGCTGATATTTAAAATTTAGTTTGAATCAAGACCTTTCGGAGTATTGAGCCTTCTGGGGAATGGTGGGGTTGCCATGTTCAAAATAATGACAGGTGTCTTGCTCTGGATTGAAATAAAATTTGGGAAAATAAGATGTCTCTATTCCTACAATATCCACAAGAGAGAAGTCTCCCGTCGATCAAGCCTGATTCAACTAGCCAATTATTGTTGGATCAAAACATTCATCTCCTGACAGAACAGGAGGCAGCAAGGGGGGCGCAACCTTGGGATATTATTTGCCAAACAGGTCAGGTACAACATGTCCTAAATCAATTTAAGCGATTTAAGACTCTTGGGCTAGGTAATACTTATGCTCAAGCGTTATGGCGCTGCGATCGTATTGATTTACTGTCTAAGCGCCTGTTTGCCCTTAACTTTGATAAACCAGCCAACTCAATTTTATTTGAGATGCCTAATTCTTTCCAGTTGTTGCTAGAGCAGTTTTTATACAAGGTCTTCAATATTTCCTTGATCCGCCAAAGAGATGTTGCCAAAAACCACTATGACCTGCCCACTGAGTTGTATGAGGGATTCCTAGGGGAAACCATGAAATACACCACTGGAGATTGGACTAGCCTGGAGCCAATCTCCGCAAATCTTTCAGCAGCTCAGTTTCAAAATCTTGATTACTGGTTCAACGAACTGCAAATTAAAGATGGCGATGTGATTCTAGATTGTGGCTGTGGTTGGGGTACTCTACCTGATTATTTGAAGCATCGGGCTGATGTCACTTACATTGGCATCACGATTTCTGATGTGCAAATTGGCTATTGCCGCTCTAAGTTTAAAGGCTTAGACAAATACTATTTCTATAATCATAGTTACCATGATCGCTACCCGGAATTGCTCTCTCAAGTGGGTGTCGACCAAATTACTAAGTGTATTTTCCTGGAAACAATAGAACATGGCGGCGTTCGTAATTGGCCCCACATTCTCAAGCACGTTCGTGAGGTGCTCTCACCTCAAGGTCTGCTAGGCATTCAAACGATTGGCGCGGAACATCCCAACCTAGTTTGTGATCCTTACATTAACCGCTACATTTTTCAACATCTCTCGATCGGCTCACCGTCAGAGTTGGGTCAAGCGATTGAAAGAAATCGCCAGTTTGTGAAGTTAAAAGAGCACAACATTGGTCATCATTACCCGGCTACTCTGCGTGCCTGGAATGACCTCTTCCAAAGAAATTGGACTAAGATTCAACCCCACATTCAGCATATTTTAGATACGACTCCTTTTGATAATGTCGAAGCGTGGAAGCGTCATTGGGAATTTTATCTGCTTCTCTGCGTGGGAGCCTTTGAAGCTGGTACTTACCCCCAGGTTTATCAGCTCACGGCCAAACCCAACTTTTTCTTCAAGTAGAGGCAGCAGACTAATACCGCAGATAACCTATGTCTGCCAATATGTCTGCCAATGTCTTAGAGTATGACAGAGTTTTTGCATGGCAATTGAAGTAAGTGCAATGGTCTCGACATCATCACCCTGAGCATTCATGTTCACCACCTTTGCACAATCCTTAACACGTTGTGGGATAGTCGTGGCTCGGTGTAACTCTCGTCAGGTGCGGTCTTTTCCTCAGGAGTGAGAACACATGCAATCGCATTCCCATCAGTTGCCCTCGCTGCCGATCTAAATCAAAGTTGTACTCTCCGAAATATACCTCGACTTTCTTACCCCAAACCACTTGGCATATGTTTTTCGGTCAGAATCCAGGCTATATTATTTCTACCTATTTTTGTGACCAATGAATTTAAAAAGTCAAATCGACTATATCTCACAGCCAGAGTATGCCAAAAAACTTCGGCCTCTGATGCCACCTGAGGCTTTCCAGCCCAACTCGAACAACGTGCTTATTTTATTGATCAACGGTCTGATCTTGATCTGTGGATGGGGCATCGCGAGTCGCCTTGACCAATGGGATTGGCGCTTGTGGTGGCTGTTTTTGCCGTTCTCATTAATTATGGGAAACAGCATTGTTGTTTCTTTGTTTTGTACCCATGATATCCTGCACAGCAAAGTCATTAGAAATGCTAGATTACGGCAACTCCTTGGCCTTCTAGGACTAACTATGCTGTGGACGCCGCCGACTTTTTGGAAGGCTGTCCATAACCGCGAGCATCATAACAAAAGTAATTCTCTACATGATCCTGATAGAAACTATCTATCCAGCCATCCTCAGAATTGGGGTAAGCGCATCCAGGATCTTTTCGTCCCTTCCAACGAAGTAAATCCTTTGTGGCTCATCATTGGGATGGCCAATGCTTGGGGTGTTCACACCTTTCGCAATCTCAGTTCAGTCCTCTTGTTTAACAACGGTGAAGCCCAATATCCGGTGGTATCTTTCCGCGTGAGCGCCAAAGAGCGGCGAGCCATCGCACTTGAGTTGGCGATGATGGCGTTGCTGCATGTCGGCATTTTATCCTACTTGGGATGGCATCCGATAAAATTGATTTTGAGCTATTTTTTGCCGATTTGGATTGGATATTCGGGTGCTTTGTTTTACATATATACAAATCACATGGCCTGCCGCATGACCCCGGTCAACGATCCCCTAATCAATAGCATTTCCCTGCGTGTACCCAAAATATTTGATGTGCTTCATCTGAATTTTTCTTATCATACAGAGCACCACATTTTTCCAGGAATGAATTCAGACTACTATCCTGTTTTGCAGCAGCTTTTATTAACTCATTATCCTGAGCGATTTAATTTACTGTCGGCGCAGGAGGCGTGGAAGATACTGTTAACCACACCTCGGCATTATCTGGATGAAAATACGTTCACCACTTGGTCTGAAGAATATTCAGTAACGTGCCCGTTGTCCTCACGGGCACCGTCGGTTAGCAACGGCGACATCGAGACTAGTCCTCAGACTTTAACACTTTAGGAAATCGTGAGATTGCTTGCAGTTTTCTGGGGCAAGTCACGCACCATTTTTATTAGTCAGGCTAGGCAAAAAGTTGGTTGCACTCCGAATAAATCGCCTGCTCGAGTTTCGAGTAGCCGATCTAAAAGTTCGGTTCAGAGTCCAGGAAATTGTAAATTGGAGATGACCTGCACTCTGGTAACACTGTGAAAGCGATTACTCTGCTCGGCTCCACCGGCTCCATTGGCACGCAAACCCTAGATATTTTGGAATCACATCCTGAAGACTTTCGCTTAGTGGGGATTGCGGCTGGCAACAATGTGGAGCTGCTAGTCCAGCAGGTGCGCCAGTTCAAACCTGAGATAGTCGCCATCTGCAACGAAAGCAAGCTGGATGACCTCAAAACAGCGATCGCTGATCTCGATCCTCAGCCGATTATTCTGGCTGGGGATGACGGCGTGGTGGAGGTGGCGCGGTACGGGGACGCAGAAGCTGTGATCACGGGAATTGTCGGCTGTGCCGGATTGCTGCCGACGCTGGCGGCGATCGAGGCGGGAAAAGACATCGCCCTGGCGAATAAAGAAACCTTGATTGCTGGCGGCCCTGTCGTGCTCCCCCTGGTGGAAAAGCATGGTGTCAAGCTGTTGCCTGCGGACTCGGAACATTCCGCCATCTTCCAGTGTTTGCAGGGGGTGCCCGATCGCGGTCTGCGACGCATTATCCTGACTGCTTCGGGCGGCGCGTTCCGGGATTGGCCGGTGGAAAAGCTGCCCCAAGTCACCGTGTCCGATGCGCTGAAACATCCCAACTGGAGCATGGGCCGCAAGATTACCGTGGACTCTGCCACGTTGATGAATAAAGGGCTGGAGGTGATCGAAGCGCACTATCTCTTCGGCCAAGACTATAACGACATCGACATCGTCATCCATCCCCAGAGCATCATTCATTCTCTGATCGAATTGCAAGACACCTCGGTGCTGGCCCAATTGGGTTGGCCGGATATGCGGCTGCCGCTGCTGTACGCCATTTCCTGGCCCGATCGCGTTTACACCGATTGGGAACCGCTGGATTTGGTCAAAGCGGGCACTCTCACCTTCCGGGAACCCGACCACACTAAGTATCCCTGTATGGATTTGGCTTACGCGGCGGGACGCGCGGGCGGCACCATGACCGCAGTGCTCAACGCGGCCAACGAACAGGCGGTGGAGCTGTTCTTGGATGAACAGATTGGCTATTTGGACATTGCCAAGGTGATTGAGCGGGTGTGCGATCGCCATCGCGATGATCTGGTGGCCCAGCCCGTTTTGTCAGATATTTTGACCGTCGATCAGTGGGCGCGTCGCGAAGCTGTGGCCGCCAGCAAAAATCTCACGTCTCCCGTGATGGCCTGAATTTAGGATTACTCGATGGAAATCGCGATCGTTATCGGCATCTTAATCATTCTGTTTCTCGTGACGACTTGGGTGCTTAAAGTCGTGCGGGCGACGCTGAGGCTCGCAATTCTAATCGCGATCGGGTTGCTGGCACTGTTGATCGTGGGCATTGGCCCCCAAACCATCTGGGAGCAGTTGCAAAACTGGCTGCCGGGTTTCGAGCCCGCCAATCCGCCGTGAAGGTTTGACCAAGACTCGGGACGCACTCGACATCAAGTTATCGGTTTCTGTTCGCCACTGACTCAGCCACCCACCCGATAACTCAGCCACTGGCTACAAGTAGGAGCTTAATTTACCCGTCAAGCTCTTACTTGTAGCTGCGCTGGGTGAGTTCCACATTCTCGAAGTTCAAGGCCTCGCGGTGTAGCGTTGGCGAGCGATCACGACCCTGATATTCCCAAGCGGCGACGTACGCAAAGTGGTCATCGTCGCGCTTGGCTTCTCCGTCGGCGGTCTGATGTTCCTGGCGGAAATGACCGCCACAGGACTCTTCGCGATGCAACGCATCCCGCGCCATCAGTTCCGCGAGTTCCATAAAGTCAGCCACCCGCCCTGCAAACTCCAAGTTCTTGTTCAAAGTATTGGCGGCACCGGGCAATTTGAGATTATGCCAAAATTCCTCACGCAAATCTTGAATGCGGGCGATCGCCGTTTCCAGGCCCGCCTGATCCCGCGCCATGCCCACGTAGTCCCACACCAGGCGGCCCAGTTCACGATGAAAGGTCATCACCGTTTTGTCGCCGCGAATATTTAGGAGCTGTTCAATATGGCTGCGGGCACTGGCTTCGGACTCATCAAACGCGGGGTGATCGGTGTTAACGGGCTCCGGTTTTTGCGTCGCGAGGTATGCTCCCAGAGTCTGCGGAATCACGAAGTAGCCATCGGCCAACCCTTGCATGAGGGCGCTAGCCCCTAAGCGATTGGCCCCATGATCCGAAAAGTTGGCCTCCCCCAACACAAACAGACCGGGAATCGTGCTCATCAGGTGATAGTCCACCCAGAGGCCGCCCATGGTGTAGTGCACTGCGGGGTAAATGCGCATCGGCACCTGATAGGGATTGTCTCCCGTGATGCGCTGATACATGTCAAACAGGTTGCCGTACTTGGCCGCGATCGCCGCCTGCCCGTGTTCCGCGATCGCATCGCGAAAGTCGAGATACACCGACAGCCCCGTTTCACCCACCCCGCGCCCTTCATCCGTCAGCGTTTTAGCATTGCGCGAAGCGACATCGCGGGGCACCAAATTGCCAAAAGCCGGGTAACGACGCTCCAGATAGTAATCGCGATCGCCCTCGGGAATTTCGTTGGGCGCGCGGCGATCGCCCGCTTGCTGCGGCACCCACACCCGCCCGTCGTTGCGTAGCCCCTCGCTCATCAGCGTCAGCTTGGACTGATAGTCCCCCGAGACGGGAATGCAGGTGGGATGAATCTGCGTGTAGCAAGGATTCGCAAAATAGGCTCCCCGCTTGTGGCAGCGCCACGCCGCCGTGACGTTTGAGTTTTTCGCATTGGTCGAGAGGTAATAGACATTGCCATAGCCGCCCGTACACAGCAGCACGGCATCCCCGCTATGGCGCTCCAACTCCCCGGTGACCAAATTGCGCGTGATAATGCCCCGAGCCTGACCATCCACGGTCACCAAGTCCAGCATTTCGCGGCGGGCAAAAATCTCCACCTGCCCGGCCTGCACTTGCCGCATCATGGCGCTGTAAGCGCCCAGCAACAGCTGCTGCCCCGTTTGCCCCTGGGCATAAAACGTCCGCGACACCAGCGCCCCCCCAAAGGAACGGTTCGCCAGCAGGCCGCTATATTCCCGCGCAAAGGGCACGCCCTGGGCCACACACTGGTCAATAATGTGACTGCTGATTTCCGCCAAGCGGTGAACATTGGCCTCACGAGACCGGTAATCGCCGCCCTTGATCGTGTCGTAAAACAAGCGCCAAACGCTGTCGCCATCGCTGGGATAGTTTTTAGTGGCGTTGATGCCCCCCTGGGCCGCAATGCTGTGGGCGCGGCGGGGCGAATCTTGAATGCAAAAACTCTTGACGTGATAGCCCAGTTCGCCTAGGGTGGCGGCGGCGGACGCTCCGGCTAACCCCGTGCCAACCACGAGCACCGGATGCTTGCGCTTGTTGTTTGGGCTTACCAGGGGGCTGCGTTCTTGAAACAGCGTCCACTTATCAGATAACGAACCCGCCGGAATTCGGGAATCAAGCATGGTGCTAGCAAACTTCTACAATGACTTGGCAAGGCTAGGTGAAGGCGGCCCAGACGCCCCGCGATCGCCCACCTCATTACTATAAATCTTGGGCTGGGGAGCGGCTGGAGAGTAATCGACTGAAGGCCGCGATCGCCCTGGCCTCAGTAACAAAACAACGCAAACCATGGCGGCTGCCGGTCATGCTGAGCCAGCCAGTCGCTGGATTTTTCCAGGCCGCTGGTCAACCGACTTTAAGGCTGTGAAGAGATACTGGCTTCAATCACCGCACCGTCATCGGCATCGCCATGGTGAGTTTTGACCCATTTCAATCGTTTGGGTCGAATCGCCATGCGGCACGTCACCGTTGCCACCACCACCAACCAATGGGTCATATAAATCATGCCCCGCACGGTTTGCACCAGTAATGAAAAGAGGGAAGCGCTTTGACTGCGCCGCAGGCCCTGGGCCATGCCCACCGTGGCAAAGATGGCCGCCGCACTGGATAAAGGCACGAGCATGGGGGGCCGCTGGCGCGCGATCGCTAACATTAGATCGGGCAGCGCCGCCGTCGGCAACCCGTACTGAATCATCCAAAAAATCGCTAAGTCCAAGGTCTTGCCCCAGCCCAAACGACGCGGCGTCAGTAGCCGCCAGTAGTCCAAATAGCGCTGGTAGCCTCCTTCGGCCCAACGGTTGCGCTGGTGCCAGAGCGAAATTGCCTGCGTGACGCCCTCTTCTCGCACCGCTGGCGACATCACCAGCGGCACATCCCAGCCGTTGACGTGTAGTTTCAGCGTCAAATCCAAATCATCCGTGATGGTCTCTTCATTCCAGCCACCACATTGTTCCAGGGCGGTTCGACGCACAAACTGGCCGTTGCCCCGCAATTCACCGATGCCCCCCAGGGCATTCCGTTTGAATTGGCAGTAGGCGTCAAACGCCATTTCCGCCACTTGGCCCCGCGTCCAAAAGTTTTGGGTGCCGTTGGCGATCGCCTTCCGCAATTGCACTGCCCCCACCAGCTCTTGCTGAAAGAGAGGCACCACTCGCCGCACACTATCCGGCGGAATTTGCGCATCCGCATCAAACACCAGCAAAATTGAGCCCGGCGTCATCGGCCACACCTGATTTAACGCGCCTGACTTACCCCCAGTGGCGGTTTCGCCCCGATGGATGACGTGCAGATTGTTATGGGCTTGGGCCAGCTGGTCCATCAGTGGCCCCGTCCCGTCAGTGCTGTTGTCGTCAATCAGCCAAATATCCAAGCGGGTGGAGGGATAATCGATCGCGGTCAACGAATTAACTAACCGCTGAATCACTCGCACTTCATTTTTAGCCGCCACCAAAATCGACACCGTTGGCCACTGGCTGAGATGGCTGGCGGTGCGCTCACTGGGGGGAGTATCTTGCCAACTCGGCAACGCGGCGGGCGCGGCGGGCGGCACCCGCAGCAACACGCGCACCAAATGCACCCCAATCAGCAGCGCAAAACCGTAGACCAACCACTGGCCCCAAACCACCAGATGCAACATCGCGGTGAACGCCCAAACGGTTACTAACGCGATCGCCGCCTTGAGTCGCCGCCGCTCATAGCGATCAAAATCATCGGCTGCCAACGGAGGTAAATTCACCGAATTGCCCTTAAACCCATTCAACATAAGTGCTGATCGTGCTCTCCGCTGACGACTAAGAAAGTGAATCCCCGACCCTGGCCCTCACATCATGAATGCTCGCTGCTGGGGCCGCTCAGATAGCTCGCCACAGCTTCACTCAAGATCGCAGGCAAGGAGCAGGATGAGCGGCTTCAGGATCAGGCATCGCTGGAGTCGCTGCCGGATGACTCTGACAATAGCGACCCCTTAACCGGAAGCCTGCTCTCATCCTAGCGGCTTAAGGGTTCTTAACGATAAATGTTATGCCTGTAAAGACGGTTGTTGTGCTATCACTGAGGTCACCAAGCCCAACTTCGGGAACCCTAGAGCTGGAGCACTGAGGTTATTACCCGTAACCTCACCTGAGTCATCGGTCACACCAATTTCTAAAGCCACTATGTCACTGACATTTGAAGAGATTAAACCCGCTCAAAAAGCCGAAATTGGCGTTTACTTACCCTACTACCAGGGCAACAAACGCAATGCGCTGCCCTATGCCATTGGCTTATATAAACAGGGCAATTTAGAGGGCGAGCGAGCGATTGAAGAGGGCGATAGCATTCCCTTTGTCGCTACGTGGAATGTTTCCACGCTGCCAGCCGATTTGACCCGCTGTCGGCTGCAATTTGATGACGACGCCGACTTGAGTTACGAGATCACTATGGCGACATTTGAGTACGTTGATTTTCTCTTTGATGTGGTGGTTGCCCTGCGCCACAAGCGCCCCGCCGACTTTTCTAAGTCTTTCTATCGTAAGCTTTTACGGTTAGACGATTAGGGTTGCACCGCCGGACTCTGCAAAGAGTGGCAAAATTGAAAGGGCAGTCCCACAGATCAGCATTAGTAAGGAGCGAGAGGAGTGCCCAACACCGCCAAGCATCTAATTATTGGCTCAACAGCGCCCTATAGTGGCAAGTCAACCCTGGCGATCGCCATTGGTAGTCAGTTGCAAGCAATGGGGGTGCCAATGAGTTGGGGGAAGCCTCTAGCGTCGGTGGATGCATTTGGTTACGGTCTGGATGTCACGGACGGTGATTTAACGTTTGTGCCCACCATCCTGGGGTTAGAGGCGACTCAACAATCGGCCAACTTGCTGTCGCTCAATCGGCAGTCTTGGATGGCCCAGATCCAGCAGCCCAATACCGCTGGCTTGGGGAAAACGCTCGACCATTACTGGCGGGATGTTAAAGGAGATATTGCCCTGTTAGAAGGGCCATCCAACTTAGATGAAGGCGCACTGTTCAATTTGTCTTTGCCGGAGATGGCGATCGCCTTAGACGCGCAAGTGATTTTAGTCATGCATTCCAACACGTTGGGCATGATTGATCAGCTCGTGGCCGCCCAAAAGCGTCTCGGTTCCGCTTTGCTCGGCGTCGTCTTGAATGAGGTGAGCGAGCAAGATCGTGAGTTGACCCACGCAACGATCGCGCCCTATCTAGAGCAGCTGGGCATCCCAGTGTTGGGGGTGCTGCCAGAGTTGCCCTTTCTCCAAGGCATTCGCGTGTCGGAATTGGTGCGCTACCTCGACGCGGAAGTGCTGTGCGGTCAAGACCACCTCGATTTGGTCGTGGAGAGTTTGAAAATTGGCGCGATGAATGTGAACTCGGCCCTGCGCTTTTTTGGTCAGGGCACCCACCAAGCGGTGGTGACTGGGGGCGATCGCCGCGATTTGCAAATTGCGGCTTTAGAGACTTCTACTCACTGCCTCATCCTCACGGGGCAAATTGCGCCGAGTAAAGACGTACTGGCTTTTGCGAAAGAAAAGGAAGTGCCCGTGCTCTCCGTCGCGACTGACACCCTGAGCACGGTTGAGCGCATTGACATGCTGTTTGGCCGCTTGCCCCTTAGCAACCCTGACAAGGTGCCCCTCATCAAGGCGCATTTGGCGAGTCAGGTGGATATGAAACGGTTATTGACCTTAATTGGCTTAGATTTGCCCGCGATCGCACCCCATAGCTGACATTTTCCACTGGGCTGATACAATAGGCGCGTCCATTCATTTCGTGTATCTCCGTTGAGTCAGTCCATTGATGCCCCCTTGGAGTCCTCCAAGGTTGATGTATTTCTTCAAGAATTGGCTGCCATCCAGCAGTCCGGCTCCAAGCGTATTGCGATTTTGGGCTCGCGGCACGTGCCGATTACCCACCAGCAGCTGATTGAGCTGATGACCTACGCTTTGGCGGTGGGAGGCAATCAGATTATGACCTCCGGTGCCACTGGTACGAACTCTGCTGCCATTCGCGGGGCGTTGAAGGGTGATCCCAACCTGCTAACGGTAATTTTGCCTCAAAGTCTAGATCGGCAACCCCGAGAGTCGCGCGATCAGCTTGATCAGGTGATGCACTTGGTCGAAAACAGCAGTAATGATTCGCTGTCTTTGGCCGAAGCGAGTGCCATCTGTAACCAAGAAATTATTTCTCGCTGCCAGCAACTCATTTGTTTTGCGTTTCATGACAGCCATACGCTGTTGCGCACCTGTGAAGATGCGGAAGATCAGCGCAAAATTGTCACCCTGTTCTATTTCGATTAATCGCCATCGCTAAGGGCTGCTATGACGCTTTTGACCCAACTGCCCATGCCCGCCACGCTGCTGGTGAGCATTGTGATTGCCGCTGTGCTCGTGTACGCACCGTTTATCTTGGTAGGCGCTGCGCGTTTGCAAATGGGCTACGATATGTCGGCCCCGCGCACTATGACTGACAAGATGCCTTCCTATGCCCAGCGGGCCAACTGGGCGCACCAAAATGCTTTTGAATCCCTAGCGTTATTTGCCCCGGCGGCCCTAATGGCCTACGTGACAGGGCAAGATTCGACGATCGCCCTGGGCGCGGTGATGGCCTACCTCATCGCCCGCAGCCTCTACAGCGTTTTTTATATTCTAGATATTCCCTTGCTGCGATCGGCCATGTTTGCCACTGGCAGCTTGGCGATTTACACCTTATTTTTCCTCAGCTGTCGGACGGCCCTAGCCATCGGCTGATGCCTACAAGGGATTAGGCGACCTGCAAGGGGAGTTCGCCCCCTCCTGAGGGAATTTGTCTAGAACCATCTGCAATCCTCACCGCTCCGCACCACGCTTAACCGCTAGGTTCGAGGGTGAATTCATCAAATTTGACCACCTCCGAGTTGGGCTGACGGGTGTCGAAATAGTAGCTGGTGATGTTGCCGCCCCCCGTTTCAAAAATACTGAACGCGGTGATATCGTCGCTGGCAATGTAAGGCAAGAAACTCCCCGTGTCATCTTGTAGCGGGGCCAGGGTGGGCATCACTGGCGCGAGGCCATTCGGATCGCCCTGAGCCACGTAATAATCTTGCTGATAACCATTAAACTCCACCTGATCGGCGGCGGGTGGTGTCTGTCGCTGCGAGGTTTGCCAAAACGCGCCGTAGGTATTGCCCACGTTTGAGGTTTCCAAAAAGTGCGTCCCCGATGCGCTGACAAAGCGGTTCCACAGATGGGAATGCCCGTACAGCACTAGATCGACGCCAGCGCTCTCTAACAGGGGCACCAGGTCGCGAATAATGTAATCGTCGCGTTTGGGATACTCGTAGCGGACGGCGCGCAGTGTGCCGTCGGGGTAGCGATCGTACAGCGGCACCGGGTCGGTAAAGGGCGGCACAATGTTATCGCCCAGGCTGTGGGGCGGGTGGTGCAGCATCACGATTTTGTAGCGCGCCTGCTGAAATGCATCACTGGCCAGTTCGGCTTGGAGCCATTGATATTGCGGACTGCCTGCGTGAATCGGCTCAAAGATATGTTGTCCGTGTCCCCAGGCGATGGGATTGCCCAGATCCGCCAGGCGTTCTTGAAAGCGGCCTTGAACATCAATTTCCACGGTTGGACGCCGCCAAATATTCGTCACGAAAAGCGATATTAGGCGCACATCGCCGAAGGTGGTCGCATAAAACTGGCTGGTGGGGCGATCGCGTCCGGGCACCTCCGTTGTCGGGAGCGAGAACAATTCCTCATAGGTCTCGGTATTGAATGAGTGATTGACAATCCACTGTTGGCGCAGGGCCGGGTCATTTTGAGCGTTGAACAGCTCGGGTTGGGCATCGTACACAGCGGCAGCGGCGGCTCGGGGCACCGGATCATTGAACTGCTCATTCAACGGCGTGAACGGCGAAACCCGGCCCATCACTTCATGATTGCCGATCGCTGAAAACAACGGCGCGGATTGAATCAAGGCACCGCCGCGATAGCGCTGATTACCCAACTGATAGTTCGCTCGCCCTTGTAAAGCGGGAAAAAAAGCGGCTCCGGCGGCATCGTCAAACCACTCCGAGGCGCGATCGGGTACATTCACCAAGTCGCCTGCTACCAGCACCGCGTCCACCGCCCCTACGGTTTCCTCCACTTTTTGCAAGTTGGCCGCAGTCATGGGTTTGGACTGGTGGTCAGACGTTAGCAAAATTTTGAGGGGAGTGCCTGCCGCTGGAGCCGCTGCGAGAGCAAAGACTTCACTGCTCAAAACCTCCCCGGCGTCGGTCACACTTTCGACCTGATAGGGTAAATGTTGACCTGGTTGAAGCCCAGTAATTTCTGCTTCGTGTCGCCAAATGAGCCGAGGGGTCGGCGCTGACAGCGTTTCACCACTGGGTAAGTTCGACGCCTGATCTTCTTGCAAGCGGGTCAGCATCCGCGTTGTGGCTGACACCGTCAACGCATTATTGCCCAAACTTTCACCGGGTTGCGAGCTGTAGTAAACCGTGTGGGCCTGCCCCGGAAATTCTGTAAACCAAACTACTCGGACTGAATTAGCTGTGGGTAGTTGCAAGAATGGATCGGTCAGCAAGCGGCTCATGGTCGGGCTGCCTGACGGCAGCGTCGGAAAAGAAACCTGTGATTCCAAAGTGATCACGAGTAAGGCGACGACTGTCAACAAGACAGCGGAAATGAGTAACGTCAGATGTTCGCGCCGGGTCATCGAGTTGATCCTGATCTAGCAACGGGTGGCGTAACTAATTTCCAGTCAAGTCTCTGCGAGTCGCTAAGAGTCTGGCGATGCTTCGGGGGTGGTTTCGGTGTCTTCGAGCCAGGTGAAGGCGATCGCATCTCCGGTTTGCAGGCCCAGTTCAGTGGCCCGTCCTCCCCGCAGCTCCAGCACATAGTCAACGGGTTGCCGACTAGGCCCATAGGTAGGGCAGGGATTGCTTTCACAGGGAGGGACATCGCTAGCGATGTCCACAATTTCGCCCTCATGGATGAAGACCATATCCAGAGGAATCAGGACATTCTTCATCCAGAAGTTCACCGGGCGGGCCGGTTCAAAGGGAAAGAGCATGCCGCGATCGTCCGGTAGCGATTCCCGTGCCATCAAGCCCACCGCCTGCTGCTGCGGCGTTGCTGCCACTTCCAGGCCCAGCGTCTGATCATCAATCTCGACTTCAGCGGTCACTGGCAAAATTTGCCCTTGTGCCAGTAGCTGTTGGTTCAGCAGCTCTTGGTCGGGATCTAATTGGTTGGGGGGCAGTGTTTCCGGAACGGGTGATTCGGTCGATGACGGTGCGGCTGGGGGCGGAGCCGCCGGGGCGTTGCTCTCAGATACCGCCGCATGACAGCCCACCAGGCCTACTACTGATAGCAATGACAACAGCGTGGAATGCACTAGGCCAACCCGCCATCTGGCAAAAAGCTTCACTCACTCAACTCCTGACTGACAGATTCAGTCTCTCAGTAAGTAATCTCAACGATAGTAGCGTTATAGCGCTTATGACCCGTTAGTTTCGCTGTCATAGCATACCGAAAAAGTCGGCGTGTTGTGTGTAGTGGCTCGACCCGCTATCCCTCCGTCCCCTAACCGCCCCCACCCCATCAAAACGATTCGCAGCTGGCCGACCCCGGCCCTTACACAACATACACTCACAGTCTTGCTGGGTGGCTCGACAAAGGGGCCGGGTTGCCGACCAGCACAAAGGCGGCCCAATTGATCGGGTCGGGATATTGGGCGCGGGTCTGCAACATCGCTTGTCGCAAGGCTTGGGCCTTGTTGGCACCTTGCCAGAGCTCAGTGTAAAAGGCTTTCATTAAGTCGGCGGTGGGTTCATCCGGCACTGACCAGAGAGACACCACTGTACTCTGTGCGCCTGCGGACAGCAGCGATCGCGATAATCCCACCACGCCATCACCCGTGACTTCGCCCAAGCCCGTGTCGCAGGCGCTGAGCACGACGAGTTGAGCCGACAGGGACAGGTTAGCGATTTCACGCGCCGTCAATAAGCCATCGTCTTCATCGGAAGGGGCCAGGGCGATCGCGCCCAGAATGGGAATGCGATCGGTGGTATCGACATAATCCAGCAGACCATGGGTGGCGAGGTGCACCACATTGGCTGCGGGCATTGCCGCTGCAACCTGGGATTCTGTTGCGTCGCCCCCGAGAATCGCCTTCGTTTGAAAGAGTTCAGCAATTTCCGTCGCCTCGGCCTCGGCACCGGGCAAGGGTTGCAACTCAGCATCGAAACTGGGCACCGAAGGCATCGTGGGATTGCCCACTACCAAGGGTGCGCCACCCTCCGCTGGCGTAGCCTCTAGGGTCAGCGCTAACAGTTGAATGGCCGGCGTTGTGAGCAACGTGTGCTGGTCGATGAGATAGTTGCCCGCATCATCTTGCAGGGCGGCAAACGGCAGGTAGAACAAGGATTCGTGGGGCACCAACACCACCAGATCATCGGGGTCATCGGGCAGCGCGGCGGCGATCGGCGCGATCAGCCGGTTATACAGATCGTTCAGATCAGTGGCGGGTTCAATACTCTCGTTTTGCACGACCCCAATCCCCCGGGTGCGGCCCAAAGCGCCAATAGCTGAGCGGCTTTGCTGCACCTGCTCATTTAAGCTGAGAGTCACCCCAGCGAGGGAGATTTCGGCAAAGGTGACGGTGCCGTCGGGAGCCACTACCCACACAAAGACGCGCCCCGCTTCGCCCCGCTGGCGGCCCTGTACGGTGAAGTCGTCTTCGGGCACGATCGCATATTCCACCAACGTCGCATCTAGCTGCCGGGCGACCTGGCGTAGTTCGTCAATCGTGGGAGCCGCGAGCTGGGTTGCGTCCGTGGCAAAGGATTCCACAAAGGCCCGCGCCCGCCCCGCTTCCGAAGTTTCCAGGGCGGCGACGTAATCCCCTTGGGCCACCTGCACCTGCATCAGCAGGTTGTAGGTATAGATTTGCGTGTCGAAGACGTTGACTTTATCGGCGTCGGCCAACCCCTGACGCAGCGCTGATAATAGCTGCACCGATTCTTGCAGTGCCATTTCAGCCTGATCGAAGTTGCCGGTGACGAGTTGGGTGTGGGCCAGGTTGTTCAGGGCGTCGGCCAACAAGCGCGGGGTTTCGAGGTCGCGGGCGATCGCCACGCTGGCTTGGTGGCTCCGCAGCGCCCGGTCGAAGTCGTCTGCATCTTCAAACGCCACGCCCAAGTTGGTCAGCACGGTGGCTTGCAACTGGCGATTGCCCGTTTCTACCGCCAGGACGAGGCTGCGCTCAAACTGAGCGATCGCTGCTGCCTGGTCTCCCAGTTTTTGATAAGTGCCGCCCAAATTGTTGAGACCATAGGCCGCTGAGCCGAGGAAGCCGGTTTCCGTCGCCAGGGCAATGCCGCGCTCATACCAGGCGATCGCCCGGTCGTAGTCCGCCTCTAGGCTATACAGACCTCCCAAATTCATTTGCGCGGTGGCTTCCAGGGAAGGGGCGTTGAGGTTAGCCGCCAGGGTCATGCTGGTTGATTGGGCCGCGATCGCCGAATCGTAATCACCCAGGGCTTCGTAGGCGTTGCCCAGTAGGCCGTAGAGTTGGGCGATCGCGGCAGATTCGGGCTGATCTTGCAGACGATTGAGGGCTTGCTCATAGGTTGCCACTGCCTGGGCAAACTGCCCCGAAGCTTGATAGGCAATACCCAAATTGCCCAAAGCTTGGGCCACCAAGTCGGAACGATCCAAGGTTTCGGCGATCGCGGCACTTTCACTGGCGTAGGCGATCGCCTCACCATGGCGACTGAGTGACAGCGTGGCGGCGGCCAACGCATTTAGCGTTAGGGCGACTTGGGTGGAATTGTCCGCTGCTTGAAACCCGGTCAAAGCCGATTCCCAGGCGGCGATCGCCCCTTCGTAATCGTTGGCCTGAAATGCCGTTAAGCCAGCTTGAAAGGCCGCAGTCGGATCGGGTACCAGCTGACTTTGGCTAATCGTGACCGCTGCCGTCGGTAGTAATGCAAGTGGCTGGATGTCAGCGCTCAGCAGCATCGCCGCCCATAGGGTCGATAGCATGAGATTCTCTCCCCTCAGCGCTCAATACGCTCAATAATGCGGTGCCTTACTCTTCACACTCAGCGTCGGGATCTTCATTATCGTCGTTACAAATTTCTAGAATGGGCTCTTCAGTCTCGATTTGCCCGCGCAGGGTGACCTCATTATCATCTTCGTCGGCGAGATCATCCAGCCCGGTAGTATCTGCAACTTCGCTCGTCGGTTCAAATAGCTGACTCTCTAAAAAGGTGACGATGGTGCGATCAGGTTCCGCAAAGAGCAGGCCCGCCAGGGTGCCATTTTCGCCCGGTGGGGGGGCGACGCCGCCATCGCCCGCGATCGCCGGTCCCACAAAAAAGTCGCGTTCTTCAAAACGACGAGTATTCAGCGTGTCAAAAGCGATCTCGATTTCGCCACGGGTGCTGGGGGCAATTTTCACCCCGCGAAAAAAGTATTGCTGGTCGGCAGCCGGGGGAATGGGATTATCCGCCGCATCACGGGGCAGGGGAATCGCCACAAAAATGCTCAGGTCGTAGGTGTCAGAAGCGATCGCGTTGCCATCCGCATCCCGCTGCGACACCGCCTCCACCCGAAAGAAGTCCTCCACCCGGAAAGTATCGGCAGCATTAACCACGAGGCCGCCCGCCCCGGACAAAATGCTATCCACCGTGATGTCGCCCGCCGTCGATTCTAAATACACGCGACTCCCGTTGCCGCCGCCCAGACCCACAGCGCCCGAAATCAGCGGCACCCCATCGGCATCGATAATCTGCCGCTGGAGCGCATTCAAATCCCCTGCTTGAATGGTGGCCCCAATCACGGTCAAGTTGCCGTCCGTTTCTACCGAGGGGGCGATATTAGCGTTATCGTTGCCGTCGCGCCAGGTGCGAATGTCGCCCAGGGTGACCGCGCCGCCCGCTGTGATGAACACATCTCGACCCGGAGCAGAAATCGTATCGCCCTGATTCATGGCGAAGGTACCGCCGGACTCAAACCGAATCGGCGCGGGATCCGGCGGCACCTCGCTAGGGATGAGGGATTCGGTAATCGGCACACCGTTGACCAGGATGGGCGATCGCTCGGCAAAAGTGAGTTCGTTATCGGCCAAATCTTCGATGGTAATGCTGTTGCTCGCTTGCAAGGTAACGGCGGTATCACCGCTCAGCCCTTCCAACTCGGACTCATACAAAATGGTGGGTAAGGCTGCGGTGAAGGGAATGGTGGGCTCGCTCAACAGGGTCGCCAGCAAGTCCGAGTCGTCGCCGTCGGCGGTGCCGTTGCGAATGATGATATCCGTCGGGTCGATGAGCAGTTCACCGTCGGTGCCCAGCGGTGCGGTCGTGTTCACCGTGCCGTCAAAGATCAGCGATCGCGCCCCCGACACTTCCACAAACCCGCCATCGCCGCCCAATGGCCCGCCCTGGGCGGAAATATCCCCCGCAAAGGCGGTCGTGTCGTCAGACCAGAGAATGACGGTGCCGCCATCGCCGTCCACCAGGGCATTGGCCGCGATCGCACTCTCCGCATCCATCGTCGTCAGGCTGGAGCCCGGTAGAGTCAATTGCCCCATGAGGTCGCCACCAATGCGTACCGTCCCGCCCCCTTGATCGCCGGAAGCGTTGACCGTGGCGCTGAGTACGTGAACGCGATCGCCCACCACCGTCACGTCACCGCCCGTCGGGCCAGACGTATCGAGGGTGCCTGATGCGATCGCCATCCCCGTCACATCGGCCACGGCGGTGTTCACCAGGGCGATCGTCCCATCCGGATTCGTCGTAATGCCCGTCGCCGTGGCAATTTCGCTACCTGTCAACAACTCGGGCAAGGCCAACGGCTCGAACAGCAAGGAGGATGGGGTGCCGACGGGCAAGGCTTCGAGTTCCAGGCTCAGGGCCATGTCGGTCTGGCTAATGCGGACGAGATTGCTGTCGGGAATGGCGGCGATCGTGATGTCACCCCCCGGTGCGGTCAGCGTCCCGGTCGAAATCACCTGTCCCCCCACGAGGGTAATGGACTCCCCCGGCAGCACCGCCAAATCAGCCGCATTGACGATCGCCCCCCCCTCGCCTGTGAACGCAAATCCGGTCGGCGCGCCTGTCAACTGGCTGTAGTCGTTGGGACCCAACACGTTGAACAACGCCTCATCAAACAGCACCCCGCTGGCCGTGGTGGCCGCAAACGAGCCCGCTAAGTCGAGTTGCGCATTGGGGCCAAACAAAATCCCGGCGGGATTGACGAGATAGAGATTGGCGGCGCTGCCCGCTACTTGCAAGCGCCCATCAATGTAAGAGGCTTGACCACCCGTAATCGCGCCCAGAATTGATCGCACGTTGGGCTGGGCCAAAAATGCCGCCGTTTGTTGTGCCGTCAGCCCAAACTCGGTAAACGCCTGGAACAGCGTCTGCTGGTCAGCCGACAGATTGCCCCCAGTAATGTTGAAGCGATCCCCCGCCGCCTCGACCTGAGTTGCCCCTGTGGGATCCGGGGTGATCGGTGTGGCGACCCCCGGCAGGGCAGAGCCCAGTAGCGCACTACCAAACACCAAAGCCGTAACTGACGAATTCAGGGCAATATTCATGAACTCAGGGGAATGAGGGATAACAGGTGGCAAGTTGCCAGCTCAGTTGTCGTTGGTGAGCCGACCCGCGATCTCGCTATCCGCGACTGTGGCCGCTCAGTCGCGCCTGCCAGTGGCGAAAAATTGGGAGAGTCCGTAAATCTTCGGAGACTGCACTTAGCTTACTGGATAAAGGTGGCGAGCTAATGGCCACGGCAGCCGCCAGAGCGTCTGGTTTGTAATGGTTTTCGGCAATTTGCCCAGGATGATATCAATGACAAAAATTGATGTTTTCAATAAGTCGGCGGGGCGCAATGGTCGGGAGAGCGGCGATCCATCGATCCCACCGCGTCATGCCCGGATAGCCCCCCGACAGCCACCATGCAGCAGCAGACCAAGGAGTAAAACGTTACAGTATGTAACGATGAATGGTGATCCGGGATGCCAGAGGGGCCAGAGATTCGGAAAGCGGCGGACAAGTTGGAGAAGGCGATCGCCCACCAACCCACCGCTGAAGTCTTCTTTGCCTTTAAGCATTTGCAGCCCTACGCAGCAAAGTTGACCGGGCGCACCGTCACCCACCTCGCCACCTACGGCAAAGCCCTCGTCACCCATTTTGATAATGATTTCTGCGTTTACAGCCACAACCAGCTCTACGGCAAATGGATGGTGCGCCAGGCTTACAACTTTCCTAACACGAATCGGCAACTGCGGTTTGCCATCCACACCGATCGCAAATCCGCCCTCCTTTACAGCGCTTCCGACATTGAAGTCCTGACCGCCGACGCGGTCCCCCACCATCCCTTCATCCAAAAGCTCGGGCCAGATATTTTAGACCCGCAAGTGACCCGCGAGCAGATCTTTGAGTGGGTACAGGAAAAGGCGTTTTATCGGCGGCGATTCACCACGCTGCTGCTCGATCAAGGCTTTCTCTGCGGGGTGGGCAACTATCTGCGCAGTGAGATTTTGTTCGTCAGCGGCATTCACCCCACCCGACGACCGACGGACTGCGATCGCGAGCGACTCGCCCGCTTCGCCGATGCGGCCCTGGCGATTCCCCAGCAGTCCTATCACCACAACGGCATTACCAACGACCTCGACATCGCCCAAGATCTGAAACAGCGGGGCTGGCCCCGACGGCAATATCGCCATTGGGTGTTTGGCCGCGATGGTCAAGGCTGCTATGCCTGCGGCACCCCCATTGTGAAGGAGCGATCGGGCGGGCGACGCTACTACTATTGCCCCACCTGTCAGCCTGCTGACTAAACCGTCTGCCGAGACAGACCCAGGTACAGACTCAGGTTTGGCCCTCTGATCTGAGGGATTGGCGGGAAAATAACATTCCGGTGAGGGGAGTGCTAGGGTAGCTGGGTAGCTGGGGCAGTGCCGTGTCCAGGGTCGGTACTTTAATGGCCCGCGCATCCCTAACCTCACCGCTGGGGATCGCTAGGAATTCAATGTTTTTGAATTTTGCTGGACATGATTTGATCGCCGGTGCCTGAGGGCGATCGCCATGAATCGCTATTCGCCGGATGCCCCCACAGCTTCTGCCGCCGCTGCCCCGCCCATCTGGGGATAGGGCACATGGTGCCGCGCACAGGCTTGTTTCACCCGCAGCACCAAATCAGTCTGGTACAAAAACTCATCCCGGGCATCCATTGGGTAAGCCTTGAGCTTCAGCTGAGTCGCCCAAGCTTTTTCTTGAATGACGACAACCACAGGGAGTTTGAGCTGGGTGTAACGGCTGCTGTAGGCCGCTTGATACAACAGCTCTGACACCAGCTCCAGGTCGGCCTCGTGGGCCACGTAAAAATCGGTGACCACCTGGGCTTCCAGTTGCCCGCTGTTGGCATTGGCGATGGGTTCGTTCCACAGCGTGTTATGGGGAATCGTAACGGTGTCATCGTTGGGGGTGCGTAGTCGCACTTCTCGCAGTCCGTAGTTCACGACTTCGCCGTAATGGTCGCCAATGCGCACCCGATCGCCCATGCGGAAGGAGCCCTCAAACAAGGTGACAATGCCCGCAATGATCGAGCTGATGTAGTCCTTAAAGGCAAAGCCGAGGGCGACGGCAATGGTGCCCGTGAGGGCCAACAGATTAGACCCCGTGGGATTGACAAACAGGTGCAGTAAGCGGACGATCGCCACCAGTAGCACCAGCGCTTTGAGAAACGGTACAGACTGTTTGATGATTAGGCGAAACCGGCGGGGCACTTTTTCGGAAATGGCGGTGGTGAAACTTTGAATCGCCGTCAGGAGTCCGTAAGCGATCGCCACCGTCAGCCCCGCATGGGCCAGCGATCGCCACGTCAATTCCTTAAACAGCGCATCCAGATTTTCCGCCGTGGGGACGGTATCTTGCGCCAGCAGCCAAAGGTGTGGGAAAACGGTCATCACGGTTATGCCTGCCCGATCAGAAAGTTGTTGTTGCCCAACTCGGTGTAGAGCTTGGGATAGTGGGCTGGATGCACGGTCAGCCACCGTCCCGTCTGGCGAATCAGCCCTTCGCGTCGCAATACCTGCACCCGCGAGCGAATCATCCGCTCGTCTTCGCCCATGCTTAGGGCCAGGTGCGATCGCGTGATCTCGCCATGCAAGAGCAGCGCATGCAGCAAATAGCGATCCAGCGCTTCGAGACTCATCAGGCTCGGCAACTTCGGTTTGCGAGGCGTGATTTCGAGGCAGCTGATATCCGGCGGCAAGGTGCCATCGGGTGCCAGCTGTGCCGCCTCAATTCGCAAAGTTTGCAACCAGAGGTAGGCCGCCGTGGTCGCGTTGCCTGCCGATACACTCGCCAACGCCTCCCAATAGGTGGCGTCATCCTGCGCAATTTTCAGCGTGAGCGCCGCGTCAGACTCGCGGGGCAACACCACCTCCGCCATGGGGCGGAGCCAGTCCGCCAGGTCATCCCCCGATAACTGCGGCAAGGCCAAGGTCCGTTCTAAGTAGGCTCCGACTTGACACACCTTGTCCAAAAACGTCCACGCCCAGTGGTTGCAACCCACGACCCAAAAGCACGAGTCATCCTGAGTGACGAAATTTTGCAAATACTCAATGCCCTGCCAGCCCTGAATGCAGCGCAAAAAACAGGGCTCTAGGCTCGGAATGATGTTGACCTGGGGCCGCGAGTCATGGAGGTCGGTTTGGGTCACGGGCATCGCGGGTTTCGTGCCCTCACTGGGCTGCTCCGGGGCGAGCTCGCGCTGCAAATGTCCGGTGACGGCCAGCGCATTGGGGGGACGATGGTAGCCGCCGAAAAAGAAGCGCACCTCATAATCGAGTAAGTAGTCTTGCAACCCCGCTTTAAGGACGAGGTCGATCGCGTCCACCGGACTGGCTAATACCACTAAACAATTGCTCACCGTTTCTGGGTTGGCCTGCCACGCCTGCAGCGCCTCTCGCGTCGCCACCTGAATCGCCGTCGTGTGGGGCACGGGCGGGGGCAATGCCTGGAGCTGTTGGGTCAGCGCTTGGGTGATGCCTGCGGGCAAGGCCGCCCACTGCTCTTCACTTTCCGTGACTGTCGGGGCCACCGCCCACTGCTGGGTCAGCCACTGGGACAGCGATCGCCATAAGCCGGACAGCTGTTTTGTCACCCCATCACCTCAAGCCTGCTGGTTTCCATCCTATGATTCTGAATCAACGCCGCCAGCGGCCCCGTCACAATCTTTGCAAATTTGCCCCAGCGCCCCCATCTCTACAGCCGTGCTCATGTTGAAAAACGGGCCGTTTGCCCTGCGCTCGTTCAAGGGTGAATAGGCTTTCTGCCGGTGGGAGACGCGGCGCGAACGACAGACCCAATGCGGGATGCCTGAGGTGACGAAGCCATCCTGAGAATTGCGACGGCTCCAGACAAGAGCCAATTGAGATTTGTCCCCTGCGAGAGTATATTAAGAAATACAAAGGCACTTCTCCGCAGCCGCTGGAGAAGGTTCCTCATAGTGATGATTGCCAGGATACGTCTTTCGAGAATTCGTTGACATGTCCTGGCTTTTTTGTCGTCAATCCCATTTACCGAGAGTCCCCATGGCTAGTAAAGAACAAATTAAAAAGCACTTGTCCCTCAGCGCCAACATTAAGCTCGGCCCCACCGTGCCGGACGAGCGGGCTGAACAAGCTCGCAAGATCCGCATTATGGAGCACATCAACCGCAGCAAGGGCTAAAGGTACGCCATCGGATTGATCGGCGCACCGTTTTGCCGCACCTCGAAATGTAGGTGCGGGCCGGTCGATAGGCCTGTAGACCCCACTGCCGCGATCGCTTGCCCCTGGGTTACCGCTTGCCCCACGCTGACAAACAACCGACTGCTGTGGGCATACAGCGTGGTAATGCCGCCGCCGTGATCAACGATGACGGTGTTGCCATAGCCGCCATACCAACCCGAAAAAATCACTCGTCCGGAGTCCGCCGCATAGATCGTTGTGCCCGTCGGAGCGCCAAAATCGACTCCGGCATGCAAGCGCGAAGACCCCAGAATGGGGTGACGGCGATAGCCAAAGCCACTGGTGATCCGGCCATTCACCGGAAACACAAACACCCCAGTGCCGCGAATTACCCCAGTTGACGCCGCGACCTTTTGGCGGATGAGGGCGGCAATTTCTTCCGAATCTCGGGCCAATTGTGCCTGGGCCGCTTCTAAGGCGGCTCGATCCGTTTGCAAACGGCCAATCAGCAGTTCTTGCTGTGAGGCTTCCGCTTCATACCGCTGCTGTTTCGCCAGCAGTTCTTGTCGCAGCAAAAAGACGCGGGTCTTTTGCGACTCGACCACCGCCCGTTGCTGCTTGATTGCATCCGCTTTGGCCTTCAAGTCCACCAGCACGTTGCGATCGGCGGCATACACTCGTCTCAACTGGTAGCGGCGATCCAGAAATTCATTGAAATTCTCGCTTTGGAGCAGGACAGCCCAGCCTTCGCCCCCCCGCTGCCGCTGCAAAAACTGCAAGCGCCCCACCGCCGCTCGCCGCACGTCTTCATAGGCGGTTTCGGCGACTTGTAAGTCTTGTTCTAACGCCTGTAGTTCCGCTTCGGCCTTGGCTAGACGAAATTCGGTGTCGGCAATTTGCTCGGCGGTGGCGGCGATGGTGTTTTGTAGTAAATCTAAGTTTTGCTCAGCTTGGTTGGTTTGTCGCTCTAGCTGCTGGGTCTGCTGTTCCAGGTTTTCGCGCTTTTGGTCAATGGTCTCTTTTTGCTCCCGCAGGTTTTCGATGGACTGGCTAGTCAGGAAGGAACGCTCCATGGCCTGTACGGGCGTATGCAAAATCAAGCTGTGGCACAGGGCGATCGCGATCGCCAACACCACTGTGCTCACCCACCAACGCCGCCGTCGGATTGTGGCCGTTTGTCGCATGCCATTTGCGGTCATCTTCTCACCACCTGCTGTCAACGCCTGCGGACTCGTGTCATGGCCATCCATCACCCTGAGCGCTCCCAAGAATCACCGCATTTTAGCGGCAAAGTAGCCTGAACACACCCGACACTCGCAAAAATCGCCGATTTTTTGTCGCCTTAGCGCTGCGGTTGAAAGTTGTCCGGCGCTCAACGCTAGATGCAGCGTATTGCCCATCAAATTTACCCCAGATAGAGTAGCTTGCCCACCATTGATACATAACTGCATGGCAATGAGGATCGCGGCGACAGGCTTGCCCATGCCACAGTCCCCAGGGCTGCAAGATATAATTTATTGGTTGAATAATTAAATAGTAAATATCGGTGGTGGGTGCATCGGGATTGAGACTGATGCCGCCGAGCACTCGTGCCGCTGGTCACAGCGTCAGGTCGTCGCGGAAAGTTGTGCTCTGATCGATATTCGGCGTGAGCATCTGCTGACATCGTCGGGGCGGAATTGCTCTCACTCGCCAACGCCCCTGGCAACAACTTTTACAATGGATAGAGAAAACTATCGCGACTCAACATCTGGCATCGTGCGATCCCGGGTGAAAGTCACCGCTATGGGAATCAAGGAGGTAAATGAATGAGCTACGATTTCGACTTATTTGTAATTGGTGGGGGGTCTGGGGGCATTTCTTCGGCCCGCAGAGCCGCTCAGTACGGCGCAAAAGTTGGCGTTGCAGAATCTTGGACCATTGGCGGCACCTGCGTCAATCGCGGCTGCGTCCCCAAAAAGTTGATGATGTATGCGTCCCGGTTTCCCGAGCAATTTCAGGCGGCAACCGGGTACGGCTGGAGTCAGAGTGACAGCAAATTTGACTGGCCGACCCTGATTAACGCGGTGGAAAACGAGCTCAAACGGCTGAACGGCATCTATGACGGCATGTTGGAACGCTCTAATGTCCAGGTGTTGCCGCATTATGCCCGCTTCATTGATGCCCATACCTTAGACGTGGGTGGCGAAAAAGTGACCGCTGAGAAGATTTTGATCGCGGTGGGCGGCAAGCCCGTGCTGCCTCCCATTCCCGGGATTGAACACGCCATCACCTCGGACGATATTTTCCATTTGCCGACCCAACCGCATAAGGCCGTCATTTTGGGTGGTGGCTACATCGGCTGTGAATTTGCCTGCATTTTGAACGGGTTGGGCACTGAAGTTACCCAGGTCATTCGGGGCGATAAGATTTTGCGGGGCTTTGATGAAGATATCCGCGATGAAATTCAAGCCAAGATGATCGCCGACGGCATCCACATCATGACGCAAACGGACATCAAGCACGTGGCAAAAACGGATGCGGGCGTGGATGTCTGTGTGTTGCTTAACGGTCACGAGGAGCACATTTTGGCGGATGTGGTGAGCTTGGCTGCCTTGGGCCGAAAGCCGAACATCGAGAAGTTGGGGTTGGAAAATACCCAGGTGGAACTGGCTGCTGGAGCGATCGCGGTGGACAAATACAGCACCACCGCAGAACCCCACATTTTCGCCGTGGGGGACGTGACGGATAAGGTCAACCTGACTCCGGTCGCCATTTCGGAAGGACGCGCCTTTGCCGATACGCAGTTTGGCGGCCAGTCGCGCACCATGAGCTACGACAACATTCCCACTGCGGTCTTCACTTCGCCGGAGGCGGCGACGGTGGGGCTGACGGAAGCGGAAGCGATCGCCCAATATGGCGCAGACAACATCAAGGTCTATCGCTCAAAGTTCCGGCCCATGTTCTACACCATGCCGGACATTCAAACCAAGACCCTGATGAAAATGATCGTCCACGCGGAGAGCGATCTCGTCATCGGCGCTCACATGGTCGGTGACGATGCGGCGGAGATTATTCAAGGAGTCGCGATCGCCCTCAAATCCGGCGCAACCAAAGCCAACTTTGACGCGACGGTGGGCATTCACCCCAGTGCGGCTGAAGAGTTCGTCACCATGCGTTAGCGTCGCCGCAAGCTAACGGCAACCGATAAAAAGCCCCCCGAAGATAATCGGGGGGCTTTTTGCTGTGAAGACTGACATCACCCCAACCTGTGAGCAAAAACACATATTCCGTCCGGGAGCGACGTCAGATGGGGCTGTTTTCATAGACAACCCAACGTAAGGAGCGTGCCCCCCATGACCCTCGAACAAATACAAGGTCTGTGGATTTGCCTGATGATCAGCCTTTCCACGGTGATTATTTGCCCCGCCGTTTTATGGGTTTTGCCCGATCGTTCTGCTGCTTAGAAATCGAGATTTAATGAAGTTGGCACCGCCGTCTCGGCTGTTCCCTGCTAGGTTCTAGGCGGATTTCGTCAGCATGAGATTTGAGATCATCCTCAGCGCTGAGAGATTGTCCGCCATTACCTGGCTTTGGTCGCTCTAGGCATCCGTTTGTTGTGCGAGCCAGGTCAACGCTTCTGCCGAAGTCGTGATGTGGCCCTCGGCATGGGCAATTTCGGCAGCAGCCAGCAGTCGACCAATGTGCGGCCCCGGACGCAGCCCCAATTGCTGAATCAAATCGCGCCCCGTCACCAAAGCATGGGGATGGGCCACCGGATCTGCCGGATTCATAAAGCGATTGATGAGTCCGGTCAGGACAGTCAACGGTACCCCTTCGGCCAAGCCCACTAAGACTAAAGCGATAAAGCTGTTCCCCGCCGTTTTGAATAGCTGATATTGCTGCCGAGCTGAATCATCGCCCTGAGCGATCGCCTGCAAGACGGGCCAACTGCGCAAAATTGCCAGCACGGCTTGTTGCTCGGCGCGACTGTATTTGAAATGGGTCAGTTCCGTTTCGGCAATGGCGACATCGGGCGACAAGATGCGACTCAGCTTCGCCGCCTTAAACCAGCTCCGGTGAAAGCCGGGGGGCGTTTGTTCTTTGATCCACCCGTTGAGCAACTTGGCAAATCCTGGACAATGTTCTCGCAACTGCACTGCCGCCGCGTCCACCGCCGCCAACTGCCGAATCTGCACCGCCGACAGGTTGGGCAGCCAGGTACAGAGCACGTCATCGTCCCAGGCCAGCTTCATCAGCGGCGTGCCCTCCGGCTTGCTCAGCAGGCTATCCAGCTCGCCGCGCACCCGCTCCGCTGCCACTTTGCCCAGCAGGGGAGCCAGTTCGTGAATGGTGGAGCGGGTCGGTTCATCCAGGGTGAAATCGAGTTGGGCCGCCTGACGATAGGCCCGCAGCAGTCGTAGGGGATCATCCGCTAGGTTATCCGCTGCGATCATCCGCAGCACCCGCCGCTCTAAATCAGCGCAGCCCCCCAGCGGGTCAAAGACCTGTTCGGTATGGGGATGGTAAGCGATCGCATTCACCGTAAAATCGCGGCGATGCAAATCGGATTCCAGGCTATCGCCGACCTGCTGGGCAAAGTCTACGGTGGCTTGGGCAAATACCACCCGCGCAATCTGATTCTGTGGATCGAGCACCACAAACCCGGCGTCATAGTGACGGGCGATCGCTCGGGCCGTTTCCACCGCCGCACCGGGCACCACAAAATCCAAATCGAGATAGTCGGCCTTGCGGCCCAGCAGGGCATCGCGCACACTGCCCCCCACCAAGTGCGCCGATTCCGGCAGGAGGGACAGCTCAAAGGGCCAAGTCTGAGGCGATAATACAGAGCTCACGGACAGCGCGGCGGCAGCGAAGGGGGATTGTTCGAGGGAAACAGCTTGCAATGCAGGACGACGGGTAGACAACAAAACCTTCGGGTACGAGAGGGTACCCACCAACGAAGGCACAGCTTTTCATTTTGCAACATTGCTCCCCACTCTGAAAGCAGCTCAACCGCAAGTTGCGCTAGATTAGCAAAAACTTAGCACTCTCTTGTTCCACAGTAGGCCGTTTCTTCGGAAAAGATCCAATGTGCATTTGTGTGAATTGCCACTACGTCGATCGCTGCACCACTTACAACGCGGTCGAAACCCAACACCAGCAACCCCATCTGACGGAATCGCCGACCTTTGAGGCGACCAACCCCACCATCAATGTCAATATTCGCCAAGACGGCGAAATTATCGAGATGGAGTGGGATGTCGTCGGCTGCGACAGCTTTGCTGAAGAAATGGGCAAGTGGTCGAAGCTGCGCCCCGGCGAACTGGTGCCCACGTAGCGATCTCGATCAGGGGACGCTCCCTTTCAAAGGGAGCGTCCCCTGGGCAGTTGTCTGATTTCGCTGGGGGGAGGGCGTCGGCCATTGTCTCAGTCGGCCATTTTCTCAATAGTTTCATTGCTGATCTCATAACGGCCCTCAATTCCCTCCAGGCCCAATAATTCGGCAGCGGCGACTTCGGCTACCGTTCCCGCGATCGCCATCTGGATGGCGGTCATAACATTACTCCTACCGGTTCACCAGTCGGTGAGTTGGGCCTCGACCTACTGGCGAAACTGCCTGGACGCATTTCGTTGCTCCACGCAAAGAAATAGGCCGTTCCTTACCAAAGAAACGGCCCTATTGATGTAAACCACGATGCTAGTAGCCTTGGGCTACTAGCCCGCCACACTGGCGACTATTAGCCGCAGCGTCGTGAAGAACAGCGGCCATTCGGTGTAATCAGGCAGCATCGCCACCAAGCGATCGGCCAAAGCGGGCAGGCTGTAGCTGCCGCCAGTCACTAAACCACCTAGCACAATGGTGAAGATACTGAGTTGATCGATAGGTAAATTAAATTGACCTATCAGCCGATTTTCGGCCTTTGATGTGCGATTTGAGTATTGAGAGTCAATCGAATCGCGATCGCTAGGCGAGAAAATATTGAATTGAAAAGGCCTTGCCGAGAGAGGTCGAAGGAAACGGACACTAGAGGAAACGCTAAGAGTATTCAATTTAGTTGAGAGGAGGATTTTTCAGTTGTATTATTAGTATATTTTATAACTCAGGGCAATGTCACCCCCTTTCGAGGGATTTTTTCGGTAAAAATGCACTTCTGAGGTATAAAATCTTCTCGGTTTTTCGGTGAGTCGAATCGGCACTGAGCGCATTCACGAATAAACTCAGTGCCGATTCGACAATTGGGTGCTGCCCGCTAACTCGGGTTCGCCAGGTCGGGGTGTGGCGGGCAAGGGGCGGACTCCACCGAGTCAGTGGTTAAGCTTTGGCGAAAGCGACAGTGCCCCATCGAGAGATCAAACATGTGGAAGCCATATTCCTGCGACAGGGCTTCAAACACCTTGAGACCGCGCACGCTGTTGCCATGTTCGTCCAACGGTGGTGAGAACACGGCAATACCGGCTTGATTGGGCACCACGGCAATCAGGCCGCCAGAAACGCCACTCTTGGCCGGAATGCCCACCCGAAAGGCCCATTCCCCCGCGAAGTTATACATGCCGCAGGTGTACATGACGCTGAGCAAATCGCGCACGTACTCAGGCTGTAAGACTCGCTTTCCCGTGATGGGATGTTGCCCCTGGTTTGCCAGCGCCGCCGCCATGGTGGCCAAGTCTTGGCAGGTCACGAGCAAGGCGCATTGCTGAAAGTACAGATCGAGGGCTTCTTCGATGTCACCGTGCAACATGCCGAAATTGAGCATGAGGTGGGCCATGGCGCGGTTGCGGTGCCCCGTGGCCCGCTCGGATAGGAAGGTGGAAATATCGACGTAGACATCTCTGCCGACGTAACGCTCAAACATGGCCAACAGGCGATTGAGCCGCTCAGTAGGGGTGTCGCCTTTGATCAAACTGGTGGTGGCGATCGCCCCGGCATTGATCATGGGATTGTCCGGTCGATGGGAGGTTTCGTCCAGGCGGATGTGGGAGTTGAAGGGATCGCCGGTGGGTTCCACTCCGACTTTTTCTAGCAGGCGATCGCGACCCCAATCTTCCATGGCCATGCCGTAAACGAACACTTTGGAAATGGATTGAATCGTGAACTCTTGCTGAAAGTCGCCCACTTGAAACATGCGACCATCCAGCGTGACTACACTGATGGCAAATTTGTTGGCATCCGCTTTAGCTAGTTCGGGAATGTAGCTCGCCACCTGGCCATCGTTGAGATCCCGATATTCTTGGTACAGCGTTTCCAAAAAAGACTGAATGGGGGGCACCACGTGATTTTCACCTTTGCGCAATGAAGTTGCCTGCAAAATCTTTCACTGCTGTCACCATATCAGGCTGATTTGCTAGCGACGAGCCAGATTGATCAGCTATGCAGACCATCCCCTCAGTCAACAAATTACGGTGACCCGCTCGATCTAAAAATGACTCTTCACGGTCGCGCGCGGTGCGCTGCAACCAGATATAAACTCTACTAGGCTGAGAAACGCTATGAAGCAATAAAAAAGGGCAAGCTAACCAGCTTACCCTCAGAACCTCTGACTGGGAGGCAATGCCTCCTAGTGATTTAGAGTCAAAACTTTACCAAGACCAAAAAGCTCAGACTCCAGAGAAAATTGTAAAAACTACATCAGACCCAGCTGAGACAGAATGCCTTGGCCAGTGATTACTTCAGTGGCAATGCCAATTACGAATCCGAGCATTGCCAAACGGCCATTCCAGTTTTCTGCAAACTCGGTGAAACCAAACTTACCTTGCTCTTCAGCCATGTTACAAACCTCTGTTGCTTCAAGGAGACGGGAGACTTGAATCATCTCTTGTTTACAAATGTAACTATTCTCTGGAGAATTTGCAACATTTCTTCAATATTTATCTCGATGGGTCTAAGAAGCCTGTTAAGGCAGGGCTAGGGCGCTGCCACCGCCCCGGCGGACGGGTTCGGCCACGGCGATCGCAATCCCGTCTGGCTTGACAAAGATTCCGGTGGCGGCCCCAATTTCGTCGGTGGGCGTCAATTGATGACCTTGGGCTAATAGAGCCTGGCCAACCGCTGTGCGCTCCAACCCCTGATCAACGAGGGTGACGCCGCTGTTGCGTTGCGACAACCGGGGGGCCGCGATCGCCTCCTCCAGAATCAAACCAAAGTCCATCACATTCACTGCGATATTCAAGACGGTGGTGATGATCGTGGAGCCGCCTGGCGACCCAAAGGCCAATAGCCCCCCATCTGGGGTCAGCGCGATCGTCGGGGCCATGCTGCTGCGGGGTCGCTTACCGGGTTCGGGCACGTTGGGGTGTGGGGCCTCGGGGTCAAAGTCGGTCAATTCGTTATTCAAAATAAAGCCGTAACCGGGCACCACCATGCCAGAGCCGCCCGTCGATTCCAAAGTGAGCGTGTAGGAAACGGCCATGCCGTTGCGGTCAACCACGGTGAGATGGGTGGTCGAGAGTCCCTCATTAGCCTGGGTAAGAGAGACGGGGGGCTGGGTGGTAAGACTTGGGCTTGGATCACGCTGGTAGGGCAAAGGGTTGCCTGCGATCGCCCGATAGTTGGCTTCATCAGCGGGTGCGGTTGAAGGCAGTTCGCCCCGGCGCTGCGCGAGATAGGCGTCGTCGAGCAGTCCCGCCAGGGGCACATCGACATATTCTGGATCGCCCAGGTAGGCATTGCGATCGCTAAAGGCAAGGCGCTCCGCTTCGATGAGCCAGTGCAGCGCCTCGGCTTGTTCCATTGCCCCTAAGTCAAAGCCTTCCAGTAGTTTTAGGGTTTGGGCGACGGTGATGCCGCCGCTGCTGGGTAAGCCCATGCCATAGAGCCGATAGCCGCGATAGGTGCTGGTCACTGGGGGGCGCACCCGGACTTCGTAACGATCCAGGTCGGCCTCGGTTAAGGTGCCCGGCCAAACTTTAAACGGAGGATTGTCGGTCACGGGAGGCGCTTGTACGGTGTGGGCGATCGCCTGGGCAAGGTCGCCTCGGTAAAAATCGTTAACGCCTTCAGTTGCCAGGCGGCGATAAGTGGCCGCCAGATCCGGGTTGCGAAAGCGGCTGCCGATGGCGGGCAGTTCATCCCCTGGCAAGTACAAGTCGCGGGTGCTGGTGAAAGCGGCGAAGCGATCGCGGTTCCGTTCGACCTGTTCGGCAAAGGTCGCATCGACGGTAAAGCCTGACTCAGCCAGGGCGATCGCCGGTTGCAGACTTGCTGCCAGCGATCGCGTGCCGTATCGTGCCAATGCGGTGGCCCAATTCAGCGGTGTGCCCGGTACGCCAACGGCGAGACCACTGGAAATGCGGTTGGGAAAAAACGGCAAATTTTCGCCGGTTGCGCTGTCGGGGTCGCGAAACAACTCGGGGGTGACGGCGGCGGGGGCCGCTTCGCGACCATCGAGGGTGATCACGGTGTCGCGATCGGGCTGGTAAATCAACATAAAGCCCCCGCCGCCAATGCCCGCCGAAAAGGGCTCGGTGACGCCCAAAGCCGCTGCTGTCGTCACTGCGGCATCCACGGCATTGCCGCCCGACCTCAAGACTTCCAGACCAATTTGGGTGGCGCGCTGATCAACACTCGCCACCGCGCCCCCAGTGCCGATCGCGACATGAGCAGAGGGCTGCGATCGCCCGGCGCTGGGCCACCACAGCCCGATCACCAGAACACTGAGCAACCCCACCGCCACCGTCCAACAGCGCTGCCAACTTTGTCTCGCCACTTCCTCACCTCACCATGCCGTCTGTCCAAACGGTACAGCACGGCATGGCTTCAGTCAGCGATCGGGGTTCTCGAAGCCGCTATCGGGCTACCGCACGGCCTCAATGAGCCGAGAAAAGTAAAACTGAGTCTTGTTCATGGCTTTGCGCTCAATCTTCCACCCTAGAGACTCCAGCACCTGAACGACATCTTTTTCGGCATGGAGATAGGCGCGGGTGGTTTTGCTCGGGCCGGGAAAAAAGCTGCCCACCTTTTTCAAAGCAGTGTAAAAAGCGGTTTTGGGCGCAAAGCTGAGAATGACCCGCGACTCGGCCAGGGAGCTCAAATGTTCAATCATGGCCGCCGCTTTGTCTTGGGGATAGTGAATCAGCACATCCAGACAGATGACGGTGTGATACTTACCCGTGAGGGATTCTAAATCGGACGCTTGAAACGACGGCACCGGCCCCGCTAGCAGGGTAGCGATCGCCCGTTCATGGGCCTCGCCCACCATTTTTTGAGAAATATCACTGGCCGTCACGACGGCACCCGCCTGCGCCAGGGGAATGCTCAAACTCCCAACCCCGCACCCCGCATCACAAATTGATAATCCCTTTAAATTGCCGTCGGCTTCTAACCAAGCCATCACCGTGTCGATCGTTTGCTGGTGGCCTTTACGAATGTCGCGCTGGACTTTATTGACTTTCCCATCGCCATAGATGCGCCGCCACCGATCAAAACCAGTGGCGTTGAAATATTCACGAACGACGGATTTATCGTCTACAGCATTGGTCATGATCGTTAAAAGCAGTTTCTAATTCTTGTAGGGCGTTACGGAGGATTCCTGACATCCATATTACGTCCAAAAAGGAAAAGGCTAGAAGCTGATTTCATGGGGCCATGACCCCTCTTTTCCAACGAGCCCAGGCTTACTTTCCTAGCCTGACTAACGATCCGATACATGGCACAGGGGTATATACGCATCGACTAGCATGGACGATCCCGCTGCATAACATCAGCCACACCCATGCAGCGACCGGGGGCTCCGATGGGGGTCGCGCGATCGCCCCGATCCCTCGCCCAATGATGAGACCTGGCGCTAATCGTCATCTGGCATGTCGTCAAGATTTTCCTTGGTGGCAGCTTCCGCAAACTCGCCAATCTCTAGTGTTTGCTTCACCTTGTTTTCGATTTCTAGCGCGAGTTCAGGCTGTTCTTTCAAGAGTTTGATGGCATTGTCACGGCCCTGGCTAATGTTCTCGCCTTTGTAGCTATACCAAGCGCCTTTGCGGACGATAATGTCGTGCTTCTCGGCCAGGTCGACGATGCAGCCGAGACTCGAAATCCCTTCCCCAAAAATGACGTCGAACTCGGCGATGCGGAACGGCGGCGCTACCTTATTTTTGGCGACTTTTACCTTGGCGCGGATGCCGTACTCCTCTGTACCTTTTTTGAGGGTTTGAATACGACGAATATCGAGCCGAACCGAGGCATAGAACTTCAGAGCATTACCGCCCGTCGTGGTTTCCGGGTTGCCGTAGACGACGCCGATTTTGAGCCGGAGCTGGTT
Organism: Halomicronema sp. CCY15110; assembly: GCF_016888165.1. GTDB lineage: Bacteria > Cyanobacteriota > Cyanobacteriia > Phormidesmidales > Phormidesmidaceae > Halomicronema. Next base: position 46,950 of record NZ_JACSWC010000433.1, read on the forward strand.
GAGAAAGACGACTGTACAGCCAGATTTGCCAATGTTACCGGTGATTTTTCGCAGGGCTTGGCTCATCAAGCGCGCCTGCAAACCGACGTGGGCATCGCCCATTTCCCCTTCGATTTCTGCCCGAGGCACCAAGGCCGCGACGGAGTCTATCACCACAATATCGATCGCCGACGATCGCACCAGTTGATCCACAATTTCGAGGGCGGCCTCTCCGGTGTCCGGCTGCGAGACCAGCAGCTCGTCAATATCGACCCCCAGAGCGCGGGCATAAACCGGATCAAGGGCATGTTCGGCGTCGACAAAAGCGGCAGTGCCCCCTTGTTTTTGCACCTCGGCGAGCGCGTGCAGCGCCAGGGTTGTTTTACCGGAACTTTCCGGGCCATAAATTTCGACTACGCGCCCCTTGGGCAGACCGCCCCCCAGCGCCATATCTAGCGTCAACGCACCGGTGGGCACCGTCGCCACTCGCATCCGGCTAGCGTCGCCCAGCTTCATGATGGAGCCTTTACCAAAATTGCGCTCAATCTGGTTGAGCACCATACTTAGGGCTTTATCTTTCTCGGAATTGCCAGTGGTAGTCTTAGCCATACAGTCCCTTAGGTCGCAGAGTGCTGAGCAAAGTTAACGCTAGTCTAGCGACAAACCTGAATTTTTTATCCTTCCTATCATACATACGCATGTACTAAGATGCTAGCGTTATGCTGATTGCCTGATCCTGCCGACTACCCGCGCCGACCCTTTTGCGAAATGTCACGAATTCCTGTTGCTGTTCCTGATACTGCCCTCAGCGTGGCGGGCGTTACCGACTACATTCAAGCGCTGCTGGAGCAAGACCCTCAACTCAGCCGCGTTTGGGTCATGGGTGAGGTGTCGAGCGCGAGCGATCGCGGGGGGCACATCTTTTTTACCCTGCAAGATCCTGAGGCGACTGCTGCGATCCAAGCGGTGGTGTGGCGATCGCAACGCCAAAAACTGACAACCCTGCCCGCCGCCGGCGAACAGGTAATATTGCTGGGCCAAATTCGCGTTTATCCGGCTCGCGGTCAGTATCAGCTCAGTACGCTGCAACTGTTGCCTGCGGGGGCTGGCTTGCAAGCGCTGAAACGCCGCCAGCTCTATGAGCGACTCGCCGCCGAAGGGGTATTTGATGAAGCGCTGAAACGGCCCTTGCCGACTTATCCCCAGCGCCTTGCCGTTGTGACTTCGGCCCAAGCCGCCGCCTGGGGCGATATTCAGCGCACCTTGCAGCAGCGGCAACCGGGGCTGTCGGTGGTGTTGTCGCCTGCGATTGTGCAGGGGGTTCAAGCGCCCCGGTCGATTGCGCAAGCCATCGAACGAGTGTGCCAAGCGACCCAGGCGGAGCTGCTGATTGTGGCGCGGGGCGGGGGCGCGCGGGAAGATTTGGATGCCTTTGATGATGAACAGGTGGTGCGGGCGATCGCTACCTGTCCCCTGCCGGTCGTGACGGGCATCGGCCATGAGCGCGACGAAACCCTGGCGGATCTGGCCGCCGATGTGTGTGCCCATACCCCAACCGCCGCCGCCGAATGTGCCGTACCGCACATCACGAGCCTGTGGGCCGACCACGCAGCGCGACGACAAGCCGTGAGCAGTGCTCTGCAATCAGCGGTGCAAATGCATTATGAAGACGTTGCCGACTGGCGGCGGCGGTTAGAGCAGCTCCACCTTGATCGGCAATTGGCCCAGGAACGTCAACGCCTGACCTGGCAAAAGCAGCAGCTCCGGCAACTGATTCAGCATCGGCTGCAAGCGGCCCAGCAACATTGCCAATATTTGGCGCAGACGGTGCAAACCCTTGATCCCGACTCGGTACTCAAGCGGGGGTATGCTGTCGTCCGGGCAGAGGGCGATCGCGTGATCGGCCAGGCCGATCAAGTCACGGTGGGTCAGCAATTACAGGTGCAATTGGGCCAGGGTTCACTCACCGTCGAAGTCAAACAGCGATCGCCCTAGGGGCCAGTCATTTGAATGATCATCTGGTGGGACTGAGGCGGCACCGTTGCGGTTCAACTGCCTCGCCCTGGCCCGCCCATCCACATCACCCTGCAATGCCATCAACACCATGACAAAATCCGTCAAATTGCCCAAAAACTGGTCTTATGAAGAGACCGTCGCCAAAATTGAAGCCACTGTGACCCGTCTCGAACAAGGCGAATTGCCCCTGGCCGCGGTCTTCGAAGAATTTGAGCTGGCCGTGCAGCAGCTGCACCAGTGCGAAAACTTTTTGCAGGCCAAACAAGAACAAGTTGATCTCCTGATTGAAACCCTGGATGAAGGCGTCTGAGGGTGAGGGGTGGGGGAGGTTAGCCAGGTAGAAATCTGGCCCTGCGCCCCGGCGAAATTCCTGAGGGAGCATTCTGCGAGTCCCTGGCAAACATCCTCTATGCTGGTAAAGGTTTATTTGAAACGTTAGTGCGATCGCTATGCTCAGAGCCGGAATTGTCGGGCTGCCCAATGTCGGAAAATCGACCCTGTTCAATGCAGTGGTCGCCAATGCCAAAGCCCAAGCGGCGAATTTTCCGTTTTGCACGATTGAGCCGAACGTCGGCGTCGTCGCGGTGCCTGATCCCCGGTTGGATGTGCTGGCAAAAATTTCCGAATCGGCAGAGATTATTCCGGCTCGCGTGGAGTTTGTGGACATTGCCGGTCTGGTGGCAGGGGCCAGCAAAGGTGAGGGTCTGGGCAATCAATTTTTAGCCAATATTCGCGAGGTGGATGCGATCGTCCACGTGGTTCGCTGCTTTCAAAACGACGACATTATTCACGTCTCCGGTTCGATTGATCCCGCCCGCGATGCCGAGATCATTAATCTAGAACTGACGCTGTCTGATTTGAGTCAGGTCGAAAAGCGGTTAGACCGCGCCCGCAAACAAGCCAAAAAAGACAAAGACATTCAGGCCGAAGTCGATGTGCTCGACCGGCTGCTGCCCGTGTTGAACGAGGGTAAAACCGCCCGCACCGTTGACTTAACCGCTGAAGAAGAGCTCATCATCAAACCGCTGGGCCTGCTGACCCGCAAGCCGGTCATTTATGCCACCAATGTGAATGAAGATGACTTGGCGACGGGCAATGACTACGTCGAACAGGTGAAAGTGATCGCCGCTGATGAAGGGGCGGAAGTGGTCGTCATTTCTGCCCAAGTGGAATCCGAGCTGGTCGAACTGCCGCCAGAAGACCGCGCGGATTTTCTAGAATCTCTTGGCGTGGAAGAAGGCGGGCTGCAATCCCTGATCCGGGCGACGTATGAACTTCTCGGTCTACAAACCTACTTCACCACTGGCCCCAAGGAAACGCGGGCATGGACAATTCTCGGGGGGATGTCGGCACCGCAAGCTGCGGGCGTGATTCATACCGACTTTGAGCGTGGGTTCATCCGGGCGGAAACGGTTTCCTATCAAGATTTAGTGGATGCCGGTTCGATGAATGGGGTCAAAGAAAAGGGCCAACTGCGTAGTGAAGGCAAAGACTACGTTGTGCAAGAAGGGGACGTGATGCTGTTCCGTTTCAACGTGTAAATGGGATGACCCGGTGGCCAGCCGAAAATCTGAGGAATTGTTGGTGAATACAGCACAGTCGGGAATGGGCTTGATACAATTTGACCCATTCTCCACGACGCCGTGTTCATGAAAGTGCTGGAAAGACTAGAAAAAGCTCCCTATTGGGCGCTGCTCTCGCTGGCGATGAACTGCCTGCTCTTGATGGCCGTGTCACTGACTTGGGAAGGCGATCGCACTGCCAAAGTGCCCACGCCAAAATCTTCTGTGCTGCCCCAGGCGAATGCCTCAGTGGCGACCGAAGCGGCCCCAGAGGCCACGAACGGATTGGTCACTGCGGTGGGCGATCGCGAATATTTCACCTATCAACAATGGGTTGATCTGGTGCGTCAGGAAGCCCAAGCCCATGCTGATGCCTCTCGCTTAACGGTGTTGCTGGGGGATTCGATTTCTCTCTGGTTTCCCCAAGAGCTGCTGCCGGGTCGTCGCACCTGGCTTAATCAGGGCATTTCGGGCGAAAAATCGGACATGTTGTTGCGTCGCTTGGATGCCCTCGATGGCACCCAACCAGACACGATTTTTGTCATGGTGGGCATTAATGATTTGATCGCCCAGGTGCCGGAAAAATCAGTCGCGCAAAATTTGGAACAGTCGGTGCAGTATCTGAAGCAGCAGCACCCAGAGGCCCGCATTATTGTGCAATCAATCTTGCCCCACGGGGCGGAGCGAGCGACTTGGGAGGGTCGTGATCAGCTCTTACAGTTACCGAACGATCGCATTCAAGCCGTCAACACGGCGATCGCCAACATGGCTGACGCTGAAGGGGTTGAATATCTCAATCTTTACCCACTGTTTGCCGACGGTGAGGGAGCGCTGCGGCCCGACTTGACCACTGACGGTCTGCATTTAAGCGATCGCGGATATCTCGTCTGGCGCACGGCGATCGCCCTGATGTTGAACGATGAGCGCGATCGCTAATGCGGCTGGCTAGCGCGCGCGATCGCGCCCAGGACGCAGCTACTGATAATTGCCACCAGCCCAGGCCATCACCGCTATACTGCGACTACCCGTAGACCCCGGAGGGCAGCAATGAGTCCCAACACCAATATGGTTTGTGGATTTTTGGGCGGCACGATTTTGTCGGTTGAGGGTGGCTATCGCGTCTTGCAGCACCCCCGTCCCGAGCGCGTGTTCGATCGCTTCGCCGATGCCCGCTGGTTTCTCGCCGTCAGCTTTTGTGACCATTGCCCCACCCCCGCTGGCATTCTCAACCACGAAGGTCGCCTTTCCTTTCAAAATGAAGCGGCTCTCAGCTTGGGCGAAACGAATTTTCTGCCCCTGGAACACCGCAAAGCGATGTTTGACACTTGTCTCACCCTCAGTCCGGGCGAATCGGCAGCATATGCCCTCGGCTCCAGCCAACTCAATATTTGGGGAATTGAGATTGATTCCCGCTACGGACGAGTCGCGATCGTGCAATCCCAATAGTTCGCGCATAGACCCCGAAAAGTTAGGGAGCCGTAGCTAAATAGAGTACCCGTTTAATCCGGTTTCGACTGCGCTCACCCTGCCAGTATCGAGAGTTGAGCGGAGTCGAAACGCGGTTTATGGGGATCTCTTTTGCGCACAAGCCTCTTAGCGGGGGGATCAGGATGACATAAAATCCCGAAGCGGCGCAGGCTGTTTGCGCAGGCTGTTTAAGTCAGGACATGGGAGGCTAAGAACTGATTGACTGCCTCGGGGGTGGGTTGGGCCGCGATCGCTCCTGGTTGCAGTGTCGTCAGCGCTCCGACTGCACTGGCGTACCGCAGGATGGCCTCAATCTGGTCAGGTGTTTGCCAGCTGCTCCACCCTTGCTGACAAAGCTGATGTAAGCAGCCCGCCAAAAAGGCATCGCCAGCCCCGGTCGTATCGACGTTGGCCACCGCAAAGGCCGGTAGCGAAACCTGATGCTGGTGGGTGGCGCAGGTGCTGCCGTTGCCGCCATCGGTGAGCAGCACCGCTTGCAGGTTAGGGAACTGCTGGCATATGGCAGCGGCAGAGTCGGTATCGAGCAGCCACTGAGCTTCTTCCAGGGAGAGCTTGAGCAAGTCAGCGGTCGGCAAAACCGCGCGGATGGTTTCAGCGGCGATCGCGGTGTCGGGCCAGAACACCGGACGCCAGTTCACATCAATCACGATTTTGGCCCCGGCCTGTTGGGCATGATGCCGCGCTCGTTCCATGGCTCTGGCCGTGGTGGGATAAGCCAGCCCCAGCGTGCCCATTACCAGATAATTCACCCCGGTAAACTTGATGGTGTCAATCCATTCAGCCGTGAGGTAGGCATCGGCGAAGGCGGCGGGATCTGGATGGCTGAAGCCCACGAAGCGGCGATCGCCGGTTTCATCCCGCTCGACTAAGACGATCCGAGTCGGAGCCGTGGCGACGCGCTGTATCTGGCAGTGAACGCCTTGGGCTGCCACCCCCTGAACTAGCCAGTCTCCGAGGTCGTCTTGCCCTAAGCTGCTCACCAGCCGGGTCGGAGTGCCGAGTTTCGCGATCGCACTGGCGACGTTAGCGGGTGCCCCACCGGGATAATCCGTCCACTGGTCATGAGCATTGTGGGAATTTTGGCCCATCTCAAAGAGGCGATCGACCAGGCATTCTCCCAGGCAAATGATGGTTTCTGGCATGGTTGACTCCTCAACTTTGGCATGTAACTTTGATCGCGGGTAACCGTCCCCTGAGCGGAGTCGAAGGGGACATTCTGGTTAGGTTTTGGCTTCGACTTCGCTCAGCCAGCATAGTCTCTGGGACGGTTACGATCGCGGTTTGCAGGTTGGTCAAGCACTGTAACCACCCTGGGTAAACCAGTGGCGCACATACTGTACCGGAATCAAACTGAGTCCAGGCGCGATCGCTCCCTCATGGCCCCCCGACCGAGTCCGGCGATCGCTGGGGTGCTCGTCAGTCGGAAAAAAGCGTGTCAGACTTTCACCAGCGTCTTTTTGCCTGGAAGGAAAAAGGCGATCGCCGTTCGCCCATTGAGAAGCCATCTTGCCGACCCTACCGTTTACAAAACCGCTGGCGGAGTCACTGCACCGTCTGAACCACACCCGTTGGTTGACCCCGGACTTTCCGTTTGCCCCGAAGCGAATGCCGGTGTTTTACGGCTGGGTGATTTTAGGCGCGGCGACCGTTGGCATTCTCATGAGCATTCCCGGTCAGACGGCGGGGGTGAGCGTCTTTACCGATTATCTGCTGGCGGCGACGGGGCTGTCGCGGTTGGCCCTGAGCAACGCTTATTTGATCGGCACCCTGACGAGTGGGCTGCTGTTGCCCTTTGGCGGGGTGTTTATCGATCGCTTTGGGGCGCGACTGGTGGTGGTTGCCGCATCTCTATGGCTGGCGTTGACGCTGGTGTTTTTGAGTGTGAGCGATCGCCTCGCGCAAACCCTCAGCACGTTCTTCTCCCTGGACTCTTCGCAGCCGTTAGCGTTTGGGCTGCTGTGCCTGGGCTTTGTGAGTCTGCGGTTTAGCGGTCAGGGGATGTTGACGATGGTCAGCCGCACCACCTTGGGCAAGTGGTTTGATCGGCGGCGGGGCATGGCGTCAGGAACTTCGGGGATTTTTGTGGCCTTTGGCTTTTCCACTGCGCCGCTGCTGCTGAGCTTTTTTATTGATGGGTTTGGCTGGCGGGGGGCATGGTTAACGTTGGCGGCGCTTGTGGGGGTGGGCATGGGGGCGATCGGCTGGCTGCTGTTTCGCGACAACCCTGAGGAGTGCGGTCTGGTGATGGATGGTGACGCTGTGCCGCCAGTGCCGATGGCGCGATCGCGCCGCTCTACCGATGAGCCACTCGCCGCCGGTGCTCCGCTCCCGGTTCAACGTCACTATGTCACCCCCCGCGATTTTACCCGCCGGGAAGCGCTCCGCACCCTGGCCTTTTGGTCGGTGACGCTGGCGCTGGCGACTCAAGCCCTGACGATTACGGGCATTACCTTTCACATTGTCGATATTGGGGCGGCGGCGGGACTATCGCAAAAGCAGACGGTGGCGCTGTTTTTGCCCATCGGTATTCTCTCTACCGCGACGGGTTATCTTGTCGGCATCCTGTCCGATCGCCTGCGTTTGAAATATCTGTTTATCGCCATGATGGTATGCGAAGCGCTGGGGTTGCTGGGCATGGCTCACCTCGACAGTTTGCCGTGGCGGGTGCTAGCGATCGCGGGCCTGGGCTTCACGGGGGGCTGTTTTGGCACGTTGTCCACCGTGACCATGCCGCGTTATTTTGGGCGACGACATCTGGGGGCGATCGCGGGGGTCAACATGATGACGTTGGTGATTGCCAGCGCGATCGGGCCATCCTTTCTCGCCCTATGCAACGACATTTTTGGCAGCTATCGTCTCGGTCTCTATCTCTGTGCCCTGTTGCCGCTGCTGGTGGTTGGTCTGCTGCTGCCGTCACGTAATCCGCAAATGTGATATCACAACCATCAAGAACGCCGACTTGTTTCTGAACCATCCGCACAGAATTAATTACTCAAACGGCTGCCACTCAAACTCCGGATGGATCTCCTTGAGCTGCTGAAGCTGAGGCTGCAAGGCGTCAGTCGGAACAGCGAGCTTGTCCGCCAGTTCGAGGACGTTGTTAGCAAAGTCGGTGGCAGTGGCAATGTGGGTGCCGAGGGCGATCGCAACCCCTAATAAACCTGCCAATCGAGTTTTTGACCGTGCAGTACTGGGTTTCTGGAACTGCTGAAGATCCTGTCCCAAACCTTCCACGTGTACTTGGACGGCTTCCTTTTCCTCCTCTGGAAATGACTTCGCATACTCACGCAAAGCTTCCAGTTTTTGGAGAATCGTGTCGGCGTCTTGACCATAGTGGTTGTGAATCGTCGCCGTCATGTTGCCGTGATTGACATCGGCTAGATTTCCTAATTGTTCAATTCTGTATTTAGGAGACATGATTGCTTCCTTCAGTAAGTTTTCAAGCGAATCTTTTGAATCTCTCAGTTCTTTGATTTGACCCCGCGCTTCTGCAAGCTGCAACTTCAACTGGGACTCAACATCAGCATTTAATTGTTGTCGAGCATCGCCTGTATATTCACTTGCAACTCCAAAGCGAACGACAAAAACACCGTTACGCTCCTCGACCGATCTCATTGCGATATGGGCTTCTGGATGTCGTTGTCGAACTCTTTGCAGTGAATGAAAGAATTCCTGCCAGTTGATGCCATCGGTGAAAGTGATGTCAATGGTATCGAGCGCTCCTTTCCTCACCTCTATCCATTTCTCAAATTCACCAGGAGCAAAGCTGCTACTAGGATCAACCGGTAGTCGTCCAGTCAATTCCTTTCCCTGAGTATCATAGGTTCGATAAATGTAGTCACACTCAACTCCTTCAAAAATCGTAGAACTGCCAAGTTGCCAATCTCCAATACAAGTTTCAGTAAGGATAGTGTGTTTAAAGTCAGTCCTTAGAATTTGAGCTCCAGCCATATTTGCATTACTGAGATTAGCGTTACTAAGTTTGGCGTCACTTAAATTCGCGTAGCTGAGATTAGCATTGCTTAAGTCAGTACCACTGAGTCGAGCACCACTAAGATTTGCATAACTGAGATCGGCTTGAGTAAGGTCTGTATTTCTTAGATCTGCTAAGCAGAGATTAGTGTTACTCAAATTGGCACCAATAAGACTGGCACCATTGAGATTGGCACCACCAATATCGGAAAAAATTAGATTAGCTTGGTTGAGATTAGCAAAATTGAGTTTAACTAAGTTTAAGTAAGAAAAGCTAAGATTTGCATTGCTAAGATTTGCATAGGCAAAATTTGCTGCACTTAGAATAACTTGGGTAGGACTTTTGTCCCTCCAATCGTTCCAAACTCGACTGCCTTGTTTCAGCAATGCGACCTGTTCCTCATTTGCCATTGCTGTAAAGCCTGTCTGCTTATCTCACAACAAACCATTCGTCTAATAAATTAGCCCGATATTCAGCTTGATGCTACTGTTGCCGACGGTTGAGCCATGTTTGCAAAGACTGTTGGCTTTCTCCGGAGGGTTGACCTAACAGAATGTTTTTGAGGCTGATGTCTTCATCCAAATCGGGCCAGTGGATTCCTTCTTGACCCGCGATGAGTCGCCAATGATTGCGTTCAGCGATCGTGCCCTGCATTAATCGGGGGTACCACGCTACAGGCACTGAGATGATGCGCCCATCGGAAAGCGTGACGGTGAGAAATTCCTCTGAAACCGTAACTTCTAAAATTTGAGGAATGTTTAGCACCTCAACCGTTGAAGAAGTCATCCCAAGCCTCCAATAGTTGCTGTTGATGGTCTGCAATGAGTTTTTGAATGCGGTTGATTTCGATCGCAGCAAAGCCTTTGTTGGATTGTAAGCGAATCGGATTCAGCCAAAACTTTGCTAATCCATTGTCGCGTTCAACGTGAACATGAGGAGGTTCATCGCGATCGCCCGCATAACAAAAGAATCGGTAGGGGCCAACCCTGAGCAAAGTCGGCATGGTGATCAAGCCTTTTAATAACCAGAACTTTGGCCTATCCAACCTTAACTGTCAAGCTAACCCGTAGCCGCCGCCACCAGGGGTTTCGATGATGAGGCAGTCTCCACTGACAACCTCGACCTGATCTTGTCCGGCGAGCAGTATTTCGGAGCCGTCAGCTTTGACCAGGCGATTGCACCCGACTGTGCCCGGTTCACCACCGGCCAGACCGAAGGGGGCGACGGTGCGGTGACTGGAAAGAATGGATGCAGTCATCGGTTCCCGGAATTGCAGACTGCGGCGAATACCGTGACCGCCTCGGTGCTGACCAGTGCCGCCGCTGCCCTGGCGAATCTCGAAGCGATCGACCAGCACGGGATAGCGCCACTCCAGCACTTCGGGATCGGTCAGGCGAGAGTTGGTCATGTGGGTATGCACGGCGTCGGTGCCATCGAAGTCGGGGCCAGCCCCCGAACCGCCGCAGATGGTTTCGTAATACTGGTAGCGGGCATTGCCAAAGGTCAGATTATTCATCGTGCCCTGGGAACCGGCCATGACGCCCAGTGCGCCATACAGCGCATCGACGATCGCCTGCGACACCTCCACATTGCCCGCTACCACCGCCGCTGGGGGCTGCGGGTTCAGCAAAGAGCCGTCAGGAATAATGATGTGGAGCGGTTTCAGACAGCCTGCATTCAGCGGAATGTCGTCGTCTACCAGTGTGCGAAAGACGTACAGTACCGCCGCTTTGCCCACCGCTGCTGGCGCGTTGAAGTTGCTCGATCGCTGTTCTGAAGTGCCCGTGAAATCAATGGTGGCGCTACGGTTTGCCGCATCGATGGTGATCTTGACTTGAATCTGGCTGCCATCATCCAGCGGATAGGTGAATGAACCGGGGGAGAGGCGATCGATCACCCGCCGTACACAGTCTTCGGCGTTGTTCTGCACATGGCCCATGTAGGCTTGCACGGTGTCGAGTCCCTGGTGTTCGGTCATGCGGCGCAGTTCCTCGACTCCTTTCACGTTGGCGGCGATTTGGGCCTGTAAATCCGCGATGTTTTGATCCACATTGCGGGCTGGATAGGGCGCATGGGTGAGCAGCGATCGCACTTCAGACTCTCGAAATTCGCCGCGATCGACGAGCAGAAAGTTGTCGATGAGCACGCCTTCTTCTGCCAGGGTGCGGCTTTGGGGGGGCATGGAGCCGGGGGTGATGCCGCCGATGTCGGCGTGGTGGCCGCGCGAGGCGACGTAGAAGTGGGGAGTGGGAGGGTGGGGGAGTGGCTGGGTGGCTGGGGGATGGGGTGATGGGGTAGATGAGGAGGGTGGGGTGGGTGAAGTGGATGGGGTCGGTGGGATGGGTGAGGGGTCTTCTGCCTTCTGCCTTCTGCCTTCTGCCTTGAGAAAGACGGGGGTGATGACGGTGACGTCGGGCAAATGGGTGCCGCCGTTGTAGGGGTTATTGAGGGCGTAGACATCGCCGGGGCGGAGGGTATGGCCTTGGGCGCGGATGAGGCTCTGGACGCTTTCTCCCATGGAACCCAGATGAACGGGAATGTGGGGGGCGTTGGCGACGAGCTGGCCGTCGGCGTCAAAGATGGCGCAGGAGAAATCTAGCCGTTCTTTGATGTTGACGGAGGTGCTGGTGTTTTGCAGGGTGACGCCCATTTCTTCGGCGATCGCGCGGAAGAGGTTGTTGAAGATTTCGAGACGGACGGGGTCGGGGGTGGGGGAGTGTGAGGGTGGTTGGGTGGTTGGGTGGCTGGGTGGCTGGGTGGATGGGTCTTGTAGGGGCGAGGCATTCGGGAGATCACGAGATGGTTTTTCCGATATATTTTGGCCCGAATGCCTCGCCCCTACGTCGGGATTCACAGGAGGACGATGCCGCAAAACCAGTGCGCCCAGGTCGGTGAGGGTGGCGTGCCAGTGGGGGGCGATCGCGTTGGTGCCGGTGGCTTCGATGATGAGGGCGGGGCCGGGCAGGGTGTCGCCGGGGCAGAGGTCGTCGCGGTGGTAGATGGGGGTGTCGTGCCAGCGATCGCCCAGGTAAACCGGCACGGTCGCTTTGGGTAGGAGCGGGGTTGCTCGCTGACGGGTGAGGCGGGGTTCGGCGGGTACGTCGGTTTGGCCCACGACCTCGACGGAAACGCTGTCCACAATCAGGGCTTTGTCGGGCTGGGCGAAGCCGTAGCGCTGGCGGTGCAGGTCGGCAAAGGCGGTCGCCATTTTGGGCTGGGTGCCGTAGGGGACGATCAGCGGCGCATCGGTGCCCACATATTTCAGATGAACGCGGGGCAATACTTCCACACCATCCTGGGCAGCGAGGGGGGCGGCGTCACCATCGACGGGGATGCCTTGCTGCGCCAGTTCTTCCAATCCCGACCGGGCGAGTTCGGTGAGGACGGTTTCGAGTTCGGTGAGGGTGGCGGGCTGGAGGGGGAGTTCCAGCGATCGCTCTCGCAGGGCGCGAATGTCCGCTAGTCCCATGCCGTAGGCCGACAGCACCCCGGCGTAAGGATGGATGAAAATTTCGCTCATGCCCAGGGCGGCGGCGATTTGGCAAGCGTGTTGCCCCCCCGCGCCGCCGAAGCAGCAGAGGGTGTACTCCGCCACGTCGTAGCCCCGCTGCACCGAGATTTTCTTGATAGCGTTGGCCATTTTTTCGACGGCGATCGCGAGAAATCCGGCGGCGACGGCGGCGGCCGATCGCTTGTCCCCGGTGGCCTGGTGAATGCGATCGGCCAGTGCCGTGAACTGCGCTTTCACCCCCTCGGCATCCAGGGGTAAATCCCCATTCGGCCCAAACACCTGGGGAAAAAAGTCCGGTTGCAGCTTACCCAGCATCACGTTGCAGTCGGTCACTGCCAGCGGTCCGCCGTTGCGGTAGCAGGCTGGCCCCGGATACGCCCCAGCGGAATCTGGCCCCACCCGATAGCGACTGCCGTCAAAGTGCAGCACCGAACCGCCCCCTGCCGCGACGGTGTGAATTGCCATCATTGGCGATCGCAGCCGCACCCCGGCGACTTCGGTTTCAAAGGTGCGCTCGTACTCGCCGTTGAAGTGGGAGACATCGGTGGACGTGCCGCCCATATCGAAGCCGATGATGTTGTGAAATCCCGCTCGCAGGCTGGTTTGCACTGCGCCAACAATGCCCCCCGCCGGCCCGGAGAGAATGCTGTCCTTGCCCTGGAACAGCGCCGCGTCGGTGAGGCCGCCGTTGGACTGCATGAACATGAGGCGGGTGGGGGAGTGGGGGAGTGATGGGGTGGGTGGGGTGGGTGAGGTTGGTGGAGTGGAGGAGTGGTGGGGTGGTGGGGTAGTTGGGTGGCTGGGTGAAGGAGAGTTTTGAGTTTTGAGTTTTGAGTTTTGAGTTAACGCACTGGCGATGCGATCGACGTAGCGGCGCAGGATGGGGGAGAGGTAAGCATCGACGACGGTGGTGTCGCCTCGGCTGATGAGTTTCATCAGGGGGCTGACGGTGTGGGAGACGGAGATTTGGGGGAAGCCGACTTGGCGGGCGAGTTCAGCCACACGCTGTTCGTGGGTGGGGTAGCGGTAGCCGTGCATGAGGACGATCGCGCAGGCGCGGATGCCGTCGTCGTAGGCTTGTTGAAGTTGCTGGGTGAGGACTGGTTCGGCTTGGGGGGTGAGGGGTTGCAGAATTTCGCCGTGGGCATCGATGCGTTCGGGGACGCCGATGACGCGCTCGTAGAGCATTTCGGGCAGTTCGATGTGGCGGGCGAAGATGTCGGGGCGGTTTTGGTAGCCAATGCGGAGGGCATCTTGAAAGCCGTCGGTGATGACGAGGAGGGTGCGATCGCCTTTGCGTTCCAACAGGGCATTGGTGGCGACGGTGGTGCCCATTTTCAGCGCGGCAATGTCTTCAGCGGGAATGGGATCGTCCGTCGCCAGGCCCATCAGGTCGCGGATGCCCTGGAGGGGGGCGTCGGGGTAGCGATCGGGGTTCTCTGACAGCAGCTTGTGGACGACGAGTTGCCTATCCGGTCGCCGCGCCACGATATCGGTAAAGGTGCCACCGCGATCGACCCAAAATTGCCACCGTGCCATATCTCCGAACCCCAGAATCCAATACCGTCAGTGTGATCATTATTGGTCAATTTCCGGGAAGCCGGGGCGAATTATAATTTAGCGAAGGGAGAACAAGCGTAATTAGCGTGTACTGTGGTGAGCGAATTACTAATTGCTGTCTATGAAGAAAAACCCCAACAAGCTAAAGATTATGTTTAGGGATATCCACAAGTCATGGGGTAATTTTAAGCGATGGCAAAAACTCCTGATAGGAGTTGGTTTAGGTTTAGTCATAGCTACAGCCATCAGCATTCCTTTTTCAGAAGGCGTACGACAATGTCTGTTTTCTACAGACATTGATCAATGTGTATTCTGGAATAAGTCTGCCTGGGAATGGTTAGAACTTCTAGGGGTTCCCTTGTCATTGCTTGGCTTAGGTACATACCTACAGTGGTGGCAGCAACAAAAAGCGAAAGAAGATACAGCTATTCGGCAAAGGAAAGAGGATGCTGAAGCAAGAGAAGAAGCTCTTCAGGTTTATATTGACCGAATCTCGAAGTTGCTTTTGGAAGCGAATATCTTTCACTTAGCTTTTATTGCCAATGATCCTCAAGGCGAGGAAATGCTTACCGAAGCTGACAGGGTTACTTTGTATACAAGCATTGATGTCATCAAAGCTAGAACGCTTTCCATTTTGCGACAATTTAGCAATGACCCTGCCCGGCAGAATGCAGTTTTTAGATTTCTACTTGATGTAGAGCTTCTTAAAAGAACAAAACTTCCATTACGAGAATTTGATTTCAGTCAAATCGATTTATCCAATACCATTAGTTTGACAGGTATAAATTTGTCTTTCACTAATCTCAAAGGAAAAACGATCAGAGATTCATGGCTATGCGACACAGATTTTATTTGGGCAGATTTAAGTGATGCCAAATTGATATATTGCAAGCTTAATAGAGCTAACTTTCAAGGTGCAGTTCTCCGGAAATCTTATTTCTTTGGAACTGAAATGAATCAGACAAACTTAGAAGGTGCAATTCTTAGTCAAGCTGTTATAAAGTGCTGCGGCTTCACTAATGCATGTCTGAGAAATGCTTTTTTGAACGGCGCGGACTTAACTGGCAGCTACTTTACGAAAGCTGACCTGACAATGGCGAATTTGAGTCAAAGTGACTTGACTGATGCTGACTTTAGAGGCTCAATTCTGAGAGGTGCCAACTTAAGAGAAGCCAATCTGTTATATGCAAAGCTCGATGATGCAGACTTGACAGACGCAGACCTTTCAAATGCAATATTGCCTGAAGATTTTTCATAGAAGATTGTTGAAGCTAGAGTCCATGGCCGTTGAAGCTTACTTGGGGTGGGAGCCACGCCAGGAACTGCGGTATGAATTGGTGAATGGCAGCGTCTACGCGATGACTGGGGGCACGGTGCCCCACAACGACATTGCAATTAACCTGCTCACAGCACTGCGGCCTCATGTTCGCGCTCAAGGATGCCGCGTCAATATCGCCGATGTCAAAGTCCAGGTGACGCCCTCGAAGTATCGCTATCCCGATCTGGTGGTGAGCTGTGACGATCGCGGCCAAACTGCCGTCAAAGCGATTCAGTTTCCCAAGCTGGTTGTGGAAGTGTTGTCGGCGGGGACAGAAGCCCGCGATCGCGGCGAGAAGTTCCAGGAATATCGCACCATGCCGAGCTTAGAAGAATATGTGCTGATCAGTTCCACCCAAGTCAATGTTGAGATTTATCGTCGAGGGGAGGGGCGATTATGGCTTTATACCGCTTACCAAAGCTCCGATATGCTCCCGTTAGAGAGTCTCAGTTTTGAGTTGCCGATCGCCCTCGTCTACGAAGGCGTGGTCTTTGACAACGAAGATTCAGTTTAGCGGAGTTCCTGAGCCTAATGTATTCCTCCGTAGTCAATCAATCGCCGGAAGCGGGCACCGAACAACGGGTGCTGCTGCATGGTGTTGAGTGGACACAGTACACGGCACTGCTAGAAACGCTGGGGAACAACTTTCCAACCCTGCGCCTGAGCTACCTGGAGGGGACACTCGAAATTATGACCAACTCTCCAGAACACGAAGATCTGAAAAAGATGATCGGGATGTTGGTCGAAGCCTATCTGCAAGAAACGCGAACTCGCTTCCATGCGGGCGGTTCCACGACGTTTCGCCAGGCGGCCAAACAGCGGGGCTTGGAGCCGGATGAGTGCTACTGTTTGGGCGCGAAAAAAGAGTTTCCTGATCTCGCGATCGAGGTCGTCATTACCAGTGGATTGTTAAACAAACTGGAGATCTACCGAGGCTTAGGCGTTGCTGAAGTCTGGCAGTGGCAAGCTGGTGAGTTCTCGATTTATCGCCTCAGCTCCGAGGGTTACGAGCCAGTGGAAACCACCGAACTGTTGCCCGATTTAGATTTGGCCCTGCTCGCAACTTATGTACAACCAGACAACCAATTTGATGCGGTGATGAATTTTCGGGATGCCATTCGACGATCGTAGGGGCGAGGCATTCTCGAATTAACGTTTCACATAATCCAGGCGACTACTACGAGAATGCCTCGCCCCTGCCGGAGGTGGACATGGGTACCGAATGTAGAACTGCCCCGATCGCTCCTGCCACCCAAGCAACGGTCAGCCCCAACTCTGAGTCAATTCGCTGTCAGGCGCAGATTCCGTCAGCTCCGAGTCTCTATAGTCCGACTCGGTCAAGCTCTTGTTGCAGAGCGGAGAGACGCTTATGGTGCGATCGCAGGTGTTCCACATACTCGCCAAAGCCGTCTTGACGATCAACGGCGGCAAAGAGGGGCCGCGCCGCCAAGAGATACTTAGCGGCTCGCTGGTAATTGTCCCGGCCCCGGCGCTCAATCGCCGCTGAGATCAATTCTTGGTAAAGGGCGATCGCGGTGCCTGGTCGCGCCGGGCCGACGGCTTGCGCCACCCGTTCTATATGGGGCGAACGATGCCAGCCGGTAAGCTGTTGCAGATTATATAAGGCCATCTCCCAATCTTCTTCCCACAGGGCAATGTCGATGAGATGTGCGGAGCGGTTTTGGGTTTCTAAGTGGGTTAACAATGACTGCCGCAGAGCATCCCATTGCCCCAGCGGGGCAGCTTTGGCCTGCAGGTCTTGGTAGCCCGCCAGCGTAAAGCGAGTTTGCAATAGCTCGGCCTGGGCTGCAATAAATTGCTCCGGCGAGCCGTGGTTTTGGTAAAACTTGGCTAACCAGTCCTGGTAGTCGTAGCTTCGAGCCTCGGTTTGGGCAAAGTCTTGTACTAATTTCAAGGCTCTATCGGGTGCCCCCGCCGTCACCAACGCATCAGCAAACTGAATGACTAGGCCGGGTAGCTCAGCGAAGTTTGCCTGCGCGATCGCCACGGCGGCCTCAAAATCGCCCTGGTTGAGATGCAAATAGGCTTGTTGTTCGGGCGTGCCCAACTCCAAAATCGTGGCTGTGGCCTGCTGCTGATCGCCTTGCCACTCGGCTCTGGCGGTCAAGAGTTTGACCAGATAGCTCTGGGTCCAGTTGCCAGAGCGACTTGGGGGCAGTTTCGCAAGTTCTTCGTGAATGCGGGGTTCTAGCCATTCCCAGTCGGTGGCGGTGGTGTGATGGGTTAGGGTTTCGCTAGCGGGATAGCCATAATCAATGCCGCCGAACTCCAGATCCTTTAATACGGCGTCAAATACCGTTGCCAGCCAGCGTTGCCGACGGTTGCGATCGAGCCCCTTGGCGTTAACTAAAGAGTCTTGCAACCCCGCCGACATATCTTGAATGACGCAGGCTACTTCACCGTTGTAGTCAATTTCAAATACGCTGAAGTCGTAGCGCTCGTTGGCGATCGCCAACAGCAGTTGATACACCTCCCCTGCGTGCTGCCAGTCGCCACTTTGCCCTAACCGCTCGCCGTGGTCGGTCAGTGCCTCTAGCCCTGCCGCCATGGCGTGCATTTCCTCACCCTGAAAAATGCGTTCCGCCTGACGACGATATTTTGCCAGGTCTGGGGCTGTGCCCCGGTCTGGTGACTGCGGCGCATCCACAATGGTCATCAAATCGGGATGACGCTGCACCATCGCCTCAATCATGGCGAGCAGGTCGTCGCGACTGCGATCGCTTAATAATTCCGGCAAGGGCTGAATGGTTTGAAAACTCTCGGGAGTGTGAACGTAGCTCAGCAGCAACGCCACCTGATGCTTACAAATGCCGCCCCAATCGTAAGGACAGGTGCAGCTTGACGCCTCCACCCCCTCGGTTCCCAAGGTGGCTTGAGTGCGATAACTATGGGTGCCCAGGCAGTCGGCCGAAATTTGCTGACCTTGAAGCGTCGGCTGGGCGATCGCGCCATTGCGAAAATATCGTCGCCCCTTTTGCCAACTTTGTTCGGTCGCTAACGTTTTTACCTGGGCTTCAGTGAGGGGAGGTAAAGATGCCGCCATGGATATTTTGAGGTGAACCGACTACTCTGATCACCATAGAGTAGCAACAATTCCCATGGGCAAGAAAAAGGGCAAAGCACCGGAGCAAATTGGGCACCTACCGCCACAGCATGATTTTTTTCTTAATCCTCATCAGGATGCTCGCTTCACCTGCTGTCCTAAATGTGATGCCAAAACGAAACTGCGAAAGAAGCCGCTGTTGATTGTCATCAAGCCCGCTCAAGCGATCAGCTTAAATAAGACCTGTCGCTACTGCCCAGCTTGTGATCTGCTGATCGTCCACCAAGACGAACTCGACCAGCTGTTGGAGTCTGCTTGTCGGCAGCTCTACCCTCATCTGGTGGGCAATGACTATTTTGTCTTTGGCACGATTGATCGCAAATCTTGGCGCGAAGGCCATCACAGCTCTTCCTCAGACGAATTGTTAGCGACGCTGCATGACTTCAAGCGGCATCTGGAGTTTGAACCGGCTCGTTACGTCTGGGTCGCCGAGGAAGATGACTAAGGCGAGGGCCTTCCCTGCACAGACCGCTCAACGCTCATGAAACCCGATCGCATCTAAATCCGCTGGTGCCCAGTGGCGATAGTAGCCAGTGTCGCGGAGGGGTTGGGTGACCTGATGCAAAAAGGGGGTGGATTGAATCGAGAGGTGGGGATAGGGCGATCGCCGCGTACCTGCCCAATGGCCAAGTGCGTTGCCTAGTTTGGGTGGGCCTGCTGGTAAATCAGTTTTTGCACACTGGTCAGGGCGCGATTCAGTTCTGGGCCTTTGTAGTCAGGATTCTTGAGATACGCGGCCTGCTCTTGTTCGAGCATCAGCACATCTTGGTCCACTAGACCCGCGAGCAATCCTTGCGCCGCGTTGAAGAGGCGGTTTTTAACAAAGCGACGAAAGGCCATGGGCAATTTATGGAGTCGATGGAATCGTTGCAGCGACGTGAAATGAATCAGGTAGGCGCGGGTGTGGGTGGGGCTAACCGGGCAAAAGAGGCAGCAAATTTTGAAATCTTGCCCCAGGGTAGAGACCCAGTGGGGATAGACATAGCTGACGCGCAACTCTTCGGGATGGAGCTGACGCAGGGCCGGAATGAAGAGCTGGGAGACCGACCAAATTTTGTCGATGCGGTAATAGCTTTGGGCGTTGTAGAGCACATCCACCCGTTGGTCAGTGGCTTCCAGGTGGGCCAGGACGGGGTTGGCCCAAGCTTGCAGGTCGTCGTGCAAGCGCCCGTGGTACATGTCCATCAGGTTTTCGATCAGGAAGGAGTAGTGCGACTCCACATCAATGAGGGTGACGCTGGCGATGTAGTTGATGTGATCCCACTCGGGCAGGCCCATGGGTTGGATGTGCTTGCTGGTGAGCCGATCGCGATCGCCGGGAAACAGCCACACAAACCCATCTAAATCTTGCACGGGATAGGTTTTTAGCTGGCAGCTCGGCAGCTTTTGATTTTCGGCGAGGTACGGCACATGGGTGCAGCCCCCAGCGGCATCAAACCGCCAGCCGTGGTAGATACATTCCAGTTCACCCTGGGCGACTTCCCCTTCACTCAATTTGACCTGACGATGGGGGCAGCGATCTTCCAGGGCTTGAATGTGGCCCTTGGCGTCGCGATACAGCACGATCGCCTCGCCCCACAGCGTCACGCCCACGGGTTTATTGGTGACTTCAGCTGAGCGGGCCACCACGTACCAGTGATTGGGATTGAGGCCGAGCGATCGCACATCTTGGCGACCGCCAGCAGCAACAGTCAGATCAGCACCAGATGGCGAGGGCAAAGCGACCATGGGGAATGGGACTCCTCAGAAGGGGGATGACGGGGATAGTCAACGGTTGTGGAAAATTTTAGCAGCTTGGTTTTGACATGCGTGTATTGGGTTCACCCAGTTCCCACCTTATTCCCACCCGGCAGCGGTATTGTCCATTGTTAGCCCGGCTGGGAAATATTTGGCAAACTTGCGAACAGACGGACTGTCCCTGAAATTCCACGAATTTTGGGGCTGGGGGTCTGAGAGACCCCAATACCACCGCCAATGTTGCTCACTGCTGATGGTGCCAGCGATCGCAGTTTGGGGAGAGGGAGACGGTTGGCGTAGCCGGCCCAGAAGGTTGGGGTGAGGCAGACTAACGAGAGGCCACATGGCTCAGTCCGAGAACTCGGATACTTCAAGATTGTGCGCTGACGATGCTCATTGGGAGCCGTAAGGGCATGGCGCTTAAATGACATTCCCAACATTACGACGCTTTCTGTCGGGGTTAGGCATTGCCAAACCCCTACGATCGGGGACGTTATTTTTAAGCAGCTCCCTCACCTGCCAAGTCGCGTAACTGGCTGTCCGGCTGCGATTGTCGACCTGTCACCGACGATTCGGTTCAGGGTCGGTTGGCCGCTGCCGTTTGAAAGGCGGCACAGTATTCCTGATAGCCGCCCGGAAAGACGACGTTCAGCGTGAGGGGATCGACCTGGTCAGCGGGATCCCCCGGCCCGGCAGTCACGACGGGCTGCCCATGATGCGGCTCGACCGTGAGCGGGCGGCGATTCTTCAGTTCGCCACCACTGCTATCTACGTAGGTCACCACATTGCCAACACCTAGCGATCGCCCAATATCTTGTACCAGGTGTAAAAAGTTGCGATCGCTGCCGCCCCGCTTGGCGACAGGTTGGCCTGCCTCCTCCATGACTTTGCTGGTGACCGTATCTCCGACCCCGACCATCAGCGGCATCAACGCCGGATCAAACTTGTCTTGCACCAGTTCAATCAACGCCTGGTGATCATGGGGGGCGACCCGCACGCTGAAATCCTGGCCCAAAGGATACTGCCCAGTACGCTGGGCGTAATAGCGATTGAGCAATGCCAAGACACCCGCCTCCTTGATCGCGCCCCGCAGCATGAACTGAAAATCAGTCGTCCCCGACTCCTCTCCCTGGCTCAGCCAAATCACCTCTTGCCCCTGCTCATCGCGCCCATGGTTAGGCGCATAGTGAACAAAGAATGCATCCTCCAACCCCTGGGCCGCCGCTTCTGCTAGCAGGGTGTCCATGAGTGCTTGCATCGCTTTTTGCAAGGCAAGATAGGTCGTGTGGTCACCCGCCAAAGCGCTGTGAAAGGTATTGAGGTTAGCCGTCGGCGATGCCACATTCTCCAGCGCCGAAGACTGAATGCAGCGCTCAACGGTGCCTGCGTCCAACGGCAGGGCATGGGTCTGCACAAATTCCCGCAAACAGCGGCGAATGCGATCGGGCACTTGCTGCAAGAAGGCTAACTCGGCCTCACTAACACCGGGATGTGAGAGGTCTCCCTGTCGGGTCTGCCATTGCACGCCCCCAGCGGCCAATCCGGGCAAATATCGACCCGCCTGTTGCACCCTTGCAGCATCACCAAAAGCCCGCTCAATGATGCCGTTGACGCCCCGCTCGCCCATGTGTTCGCCATTGGTCAGCACAAAGAAATGGCCGTCAAACGCCTGCGTCGCCGTCACATACTCCGTCGCAATGTGTCGATCAAGGGGATCTTTGACCAATCCCATACAAACGCCATCTAAATCTTGGATGATCAGCAGATTCTCGGTCTGACTGAGCAGCTGCACGAAGCGATCGTGTTCGAGGGAATAGGTTTGCTGATGCAAGGGCAAATCGGTGGCAGAGGTCATGATTGATGTTGGGTTGGCTTCTGACCCAGCCTATCAAGGATGCTGTCCCTGAGGGCTCCGCCGGGGGATTGATGCCGATGGCAGGTGTCCCGATGGGCAGGTGTCCCGATGGAATACTGCAATCACGACCCGTCGTGATCCCTAAACCGAACCCATAACGTTAGCCAGAATGTTTACATTAGAAGAACGAGACGTGTACTAAGAAGACGTCACGGAGGATCGCAAAATGCGTTATCTAACTCGCCGTTATCACATCCAAGTCATTCAGCCCCAGAACCGTGAGCCGGCGGTGCAAGGCTGGGAAGAAGTCAACTGGAATGGCCAGCGTCACGTCCGCTATTTCAACGCTGATGAATCTTGGCCTAACGCTGAATGGTTTGAAGATTTTTGGGGCTGTTCGCAGCCCTTACCCGACTTTGACTGGGGCAACGAGTGGGGCAACGCTGCTGGAATAGACGCACACTCACCCTGTTCTGCTCCTCGCCGCATTCAGGTCATTACAGATAATGACGATTCCGCAGGCGCCGCGCGTCAGGGTTGGCAGCGATCGCGGCAAGTACTACAACAGGCCACGCACAAAGTAGCTCAGGTGGCTCGTAATATTCCGGCAGCTTGGCAGGCCGCCGGTCGAGAACTCAACCGCTAACCACTGCTGGATCAAGCCTCCCACTGGAAGATCCCCTAGATCAAAATTTAGAGAGCGACACTCCACAGTCGCAGTCAGGCGATGGAGTGCCGCTCTCAAGAGAATTTTCGGCAATAGATAGTTATTTCTGCTTGCAGCGGTCAGTTGCAAGTTTTGACAGCACTGCTGATCACTCGTTGTCAGAGTCGCGGAGCTGCTGGGCCGCGATCGCTCGGCCATCGTCAGTTTCCAGGGTGTTACGGCGCTTAGCCAGAGAGTCCAACATCTGCTGCCGGACGGCTGAAGCCCAAGTATCAAAATCGCGGGAAGGTGTTTTAAAAGCCTGCATAATTCAAAAGTATGGTTAACAACTGTTTTAATCTCAAATGAAGCTTTAAAGCCTCACTCTTAGCGTTCCACAAATCCCAACCCAAAATAAATAGAAAGATAGAAATTTTTACGCTTTTCCTCGCATTATTTTTCTCACATTGATTGTGGCGCGATCCCTCTCGCGACGCCAATCAAAACAGCAGCGACAGACGCTGGGGCACATCACCCCCGGCACGACTGAAAATCACCCCAAAGCCCTATAGAGTAAGAGCTTTGCGATATTGTCTATGCGCCAGAGAGCCCCCCTGATAAACGCACAGGTCATCAACCTCTAACAAAAGATCGACTAAATCTTGGCGTTCTTCTTATTAGCCTGAGCATGTTTAGACTGCACTAGGAAAATCGCTGAATAAGTCTGACATAGCGAACAAAGCCTGGTAATCAAAGTCGGTTGTGTGGTGCGATCCGACCTGTTTTACTGGCTGAATATTGAGATATAAATTTATTTTTTCAAGGATTGCTGACAACGCATTCAGTCAGAGTCAGAAGCTTGGCTGTCGCGACGCCCCAACTCATAAACGCCACTGCCCACGGCGCAGAGTAACCCCAAGCTAACTGACCAACTGCCGCCCAAGCCCCAAATCACGCCATAGTGGATGACTGTGCCCAAGGCAACGAAGGGCAAGACGCTGAACATTGAGGCCCAGAAAGCATTTTGTGATTCCCGCCCAGTGCGCGTTTTTTCAAACTCTTCTTCTGAGAGGTAGAGCGATCGCTCAGCAAAGTTGAACCAGCGGGTGAGTTGTAGCGTCACCCAGTCGCTCACAGGCGAAAAGGCCAAATACAAAGATAGCGCCCACAGCGTGGCCCCTGAGACTGCCGATGGATCAACCGAAAAAGAAAAGGGGAAGAGTTCTGTAAACATGAGTGGTGAACAAACTGATAACGCGATGACAAAAAGTGGGTCGATCAAAAGGCAGGGGGCTGACGGTGAAACGGTCATGGCTGATTCCTGGCCACCGTCCTTGATGGAAGCCACCGCCAACTTTGAGTGAGAGGCATGGGCTCAGGGGCAGCGGCGATGACGTCGCCTACCGACATTTCTGTAAAGTAACGTTTAACAGGAGTAAAGGGCAAAACCGATTGAGGTGAATCTCGGGACGATGCTGACTGACAACCCTATGCGGGAAAATGGGTTCGCCCCCCGAGCAAAAATCAGACTGACAACGGCTATGGATGAGTGGTGCATTTGAACTAAAATGTAGGCGACTCCATCCTTCCAGAAAACGATAAAATTTAGTTTCCTGCGATCGCGATCGCTACCCCCATGACAGAAACTGTTCAGCAACTTACTTTATTTGCTTTGAGTGACCATCAATCCCCTTTGCCGGAATATCAGGTGCGCGAAAGTCAGCGGGCGCGTCATGTTTCTCTCAAGATTTCCTTTCAGGGCACATTAGAGGTGGTGGTGCCGCCCGGGTTTAATGAAACCGAAATTCCCAGCATTTTAGAGCGGCGGCGCGGGTGGATTACGAAAACCCTGAAGCGCATTGAGACGCAGCGGGCGACGTTGCCCGCTGCCCATAGCGTGGAAAAACCGACGGCATTGGAGCTGCGATCGCTAAATAATGAAGTCTGGAACGTGGTGTACAAGGCAACCCGTGACTCGACGGTGGCGCTGACCCAGAGCAATCCCCAAGAGTTGACCCTGCGTGGCCCCGTCGAAGATGCGATCGCCTGCCGCGAATTGTTGCGTAATTGGCTGCAGCGCAAAGCCCGAGTCGAGTTGGCACCCCGGTTGCAGCAGTTGAGCCAGCGGTGTGACCTGGCCTATAGCCGCATGGCCGTGCGCGGGCAGAGCACTCGCTGGGGCAGTTGCTCGTCCAAGCAGTCGATTAGTCTCAATTACAAACTGCTGTTTTTGCCGCCGCCGCTAGTGGACTATGTGCTGATTCACGAGCTGTGTCATACCGTGCATATGAATCACTCCAAGGCGTTCTGGCAATTGGTGCGGCAATATTATCCTGAGCTAGATCAAGCCAAGACCGACCTCAAGAAAGGTTGGCACTATGTCCCTAGCTGGGTCGATGCCTGATTTCTTTTGGACGCCCCATAGCGGTTATCACTGGGATGGATCAGCCAGACGGTTCTTTGAAGGGTGGTATGTCCGGCTGACTTTACCGGAGTGCGGGGAATCGTTTGCGTTCATGTACTCCATCGACGACCCCGCCGGGCAGTCGGCGCTGAGTGGTGGGGCAGCGCAAATTTTAGGCCCTAGCGAGCAGTATCACGTGGCTTGGCTGCCCGATGTGCGTGGGTTTTGGGCTTGGCCTCATCGCTTGGGCGTGGGGCATGGGCAACGGATAGCGGGGGCCGGGCAGCGGGGGGGCTATCTGCCGCCAGCCGCGTTTTGGCAGCAGGTCAAGCAAGGCTACCAACTGACGGCGACCCAACATCAGGGATGTCTGGTGGATGACGTGACGGGGGCGATCGCCCGTTGGCAATACGAAATCGAGCCCGTGTATGGCTGGGGAGCGCCGGATCAACCGCCACGGGCAACGGCGGGGTGGCTATCCTATTTGCCGATTTTTGAGCCCGGTTGGCAGGTGCTGATGGCCCACGGGCGCGCCACGGGCTGGGTGGAATGGCAAGGGCATCGTTATGAATTTGAGCAAGCCCCCACCTACCTGGAAAAAAATTGGGGCGGGGCTTTTCCGCAGCGTTGGTTTTGGATTCAAGCAAATGCGTTCGCGGCGATCCCTGATCTGACAATCACGGCAGTCGGGGGCAAGCGTCAGGTTTTAGGTCGAGAGGAAACCGTGGGTTTAGTGGGACTGCACTGGGCTGGTAAGTTCATTGCGCTGACCTCGCTTCAGGCCGCTGTCACTTGGCAAGTAGCACCCTGGGGCAGTTGGCAAATGACGATCGCCGATCACCGCTACCGGATAGTGTTGCGAGGGCAGTCCAAGTGCCCTCCCGCGCAGGTGAGAGTGCCCACCCGAGCAGGCTTACGCTTTGAGTGCTGGGACACGACACAGGGCCAATTAACCGTGTCAGTGTGGGAGCGATCTCCGCGATCACCCCTTCGCCAAACGCTCTTGCTTGAGGCAGAGACTCATCTGGCCGCCCTTGAAGTCGGTGGTCAGGGCTGGCAAGAGCCCTGGCAATTTGCCAAAGGCTTGATTTAATTAAACTCCCCAGGCTGGATTCGAACCAGCGACCAATCGATTAACAGTCGACCGCTCTACCACTGAGCTACTGAGGATCGCGAATGCTATATTAGCGAGATTTCGTCACCTTTGGCAACTGCTTCCGAGAAATTTGCGCGATTTTTCTCAAAAACAGCCCGTCAAGACCCGACGTTGGGGCGTTGCTCTAACTGGTTGCGGAGCGCCCGTAAGCGATCGTGCACTGCTGGCTTGAGGGTGGTGCTAAACCGCTTGGGAGTCTTGCCCGCCCGGCTGCGATGGTTGTTGCGTCCCTGCTGCACGGCGGCGCGCAAATCTTGGGCGAGGCGCTGGGCCGACATCCACTCGGCCCCGTAGCCCGTGACGGTGTGGCGATGGGCTTGGTCAGAGGTCGCCACAATCAAGCGCAGGTTGAAATACTGCACATCCTTGCGCAGTTCCGCACACCATTTTTCGATACAGCTATCGGCGGTTTGGCCGTAGTCGGTGTAGTGAATTAAGACATCATTAGTGATTGGCTCCTGCCAACTCGGCTGTCGTTGCTCGTAAGCATCGAAGACAATCCGGGTTCGGAACCCTTGGTACGCGCTGTAATTTGTGAGTTCTTCAACCAACTGGTCGCGCGCGGCAGCCAGGGTCTCGCGATCGCGCAGACGTGACAATTGAGGCCAAGCGCCGATGATGTTGTAACCATCTACTAATAGCAGTGGCTGAGGAACTGAAGATTTCATGGCTCTAAGGCATAAAAATGAAATTATTAATACTTTCGTAATCTCAAGCTAACTTATTTTTCGGAAATTATCTGTTGCGCCTGCGACCAAGCCCGCAGCTCTCTGGTTAGCAGTCACCTTAGTCGCTGGCGGCTAAGATCTGGCGCAAGCTGGCGGGCTCGCCTTCCCGCACGACATGTCCGCCGCGCAGGAGGACGGCGCGATCGCAGTAATCCAATTCCACTAAACGGTGGGTCACCCAAAGGGCGGTCAAATGTCGTTCTTTTACCAGGGTTTGCACCAGCTTGACCAGCTCAATCTGACTGTCGGGATCGAGCAAAGCTGTCGGTTCGTCGAGCAGTAACACTTCACAATGGCGGGCGATCGCCCCCGCGATCGCGACCCGCTGCTTTTGCCCCCCACTCAGGGCATAGATAGGCCGCCGGGCTAAATGCGCCAGGTTCACCGCCGCCAGGGCTTCCGAAACTCGACTGCGCACCGTCGGCAACGGTAGGTTTTCGGCTACCAGGCCAAACGCGACGTCCGCCCCGACCGTCGGCATCACCAGCTGATGATCGGGGTTTTGAAAGACATACCCAAAGGTGCCATGAATGCTGACCTGCCCCTGCTGGGGATCCAGCAACCCCGTCAATAGCTTGAGCAAGGTCGATTTGCCACTGCCGTTATCCCCCAGCAACATGCAAAATTCGCCCGGCGGCACAGCGAGAGAACACCGCTCCAAGACGCGGGCGGTCGGCGTCCAGGCAAACGAAACATCGTCAACCTGAATGGCGGGTGGGAGATCGGCGGTACCAGTGTGATCAGTCATAGTTACGGGATTGTGGCCAGGGCTGGACAGGGGCGATCGCGTTATTTCGCCTCGTCTGGCACCAGTGAGAAAAAGCCGGGGGGACGACCGGAAGCCGATGTGGTGCCCGATTTTTCGTATAGCTGGACGGCGGCAATCTCGCTCGCCAAAATGCTGATGTGTTTGTTCGTGACTTGGTCGCAGGTGAGTTCCAGGACGACGGGGTTGCCACTGGTGAGTGCCTCAGTCACTTTTTTATAGTCGGCTTGGGCCGCTTCCAGCGTTTCTTTTTGGATCATGAGGGGCAGCGGCGACTGCTTCAAATTGAGTTCGAGCGTGTGCATGAATAAATCAGTTAACGAGGTACTTGCCCAGTATCTCAGAGAAGTTCTCTCCGATGCAGCGGGTATTGTCCACACTCGGCCCAAAAAGTCGGTGGCGATCGCAAATTTTGGGGACGACTGTTCGGGGTAAGATTTCGGGGCAGCGCACCAGGGCTTAACACCATGACGACTCCTCTCGTTGGCATCATTATGGGCAGCGACTCCGATTTGCCGACCATGCAAGCGGCGATCGCGGTGTGCGAAGACTTTGCCGTGCCCCACGAGGTGGCGATTGTCTCAGCCCATCGCACCCCCCAGCGGATGGTGGACTATGCCCAGCAGGCGGATGAGCGCGGTCTGCAAGTGATTATTGCCGGGGCGGGGGGCGCGGCGCATTTGCCCGGCATGGTCGCGGCGTTGACCCCGCTGCCCGTGATTGGGGTTCCGGTGAAAACCAGCACCCTCAGCGGGGTGGACTCGTTATATTCCATCGTGCAAATGCCGGGGGGCATTCCGGTGGCGACGGTCGCCATTGGCAATGCCAAAAATGCCGGGCTGCTGGCGGTGCAAATACTCGCCACGACTCGTCCCGCCCTGCGGCAACAAGTGAAAGATTATCGTCAAGCTCTATCGGCCCAGGTCATGGCGAAACAAGAACGCCTGGAGGCGGTGGGTTATCGGGAATATCTGGCGGCGGGCGATCGCTAACCGGCCCATAGAAATTGGCGGGCAAGTTGCATCACGGGAGGGGGAGTGGCTGAGGGGTTGGGTAGCTGGGTAGCTGGGTGGTTGCTGTCCAGGTGTCGGTCGCTGGTGAGGGTGCCCCTTAAAAATGCGAACTTAGGAATGGGGATTCAATTGAGTGTGGACAGCCGTCTCGGCTGTCTGAGAACAGGTAAAATACCCGCCCGACAAAACTTGAATTTTATACAATCCTGCTTCCTTAGCCCGGCTCCAAGCGAATCAGACGACCGTTGGACTCATCGGTAAGGACGTAGATCAAGCCGTCTGGCCCTTGGCGCACATCGCGCACCCGTTGCCCAATGTTGATGGGGGTTTCGTTAATCACAGCACCAGAGTCATCCAACTCAATGTGGCGCACGTCCTGGGAAACGAGGCCGCCCGCAAACAGGTCGCCTTGCCAGGGGGCAAAGGCCTCGCCTTGGTAGACCAGCAGACCGGAGGGGGCGATCGCGGGTGTCCACACAATCAATGGATCGGCCATGCCCGGACGCGATCGCTCCGTGGTGATTTCGCCGCCGGAATACTCGCGGCTGTGGGTGACCTCAGGCCAACCATAGTTGCCCCCAGCTTCCACAAGATTCAGCTCATCGCCGCCGCGCGCCCCATGCTCGGTCGACCAGAGGAGATCGCTCACCGGGTCGTACATCAGCCCCTGGATATTGCGATGACCATAGCTCCAGATGGCCGGGTTCGCGCCGGGGGTATCCACAAAGGGATTATCCGCCGGGATCGAACCATCGTCATTGAGCCGGATAATTTTGCCTAAATGACTGGCCAAATTCTGAGCCTGCTCACGAATCAGGTTGCCCTCTAGCTGCAAAGGGGGATTGCCCCCGTCGCCAATGGAAATCAGCATGGTGTTGTCGGGCAACCAGGTGATCCGCGAGCCAAAGTGCTGCCCCCCCTGCTTCGAGCGATTCACCTCAAACAGGACTTGCCAATCCGAGAGCGCCTCGTCCACCAGTCGGGCTCGGGCCACGCGCGTTTGGTTGGCCGAGCGATCGCCCTCGGCATAGGTGAAGTAGACCCACTGATTGTCGGCAAACTGCGGATGCACCGCGACATCCAACAGCCCCCCTTGCCCCGTGGTCAAAACGCCGGGGACGCCCGCCACCGGGGTTGGCTCTACCGATCCCGGGCGAATCAGGCTCACGCGTCCCGGTCGCTCGGTAACAATCATGGTGCCATCGGGCAACCAGTCCAGCCCCCAGGGATGTGCGAGGCCATCGACCAGCACGGTTTGCTGGATGGTGGGGGCTTGGGCGATCGCGGCGGGCGACTCATCGGCAGCGATCGCGGCTGTCGTGGCCTCGTCGGTGTTGGCGGCAGACGAGTTCGGCGCACTGGTCGCCATCTCGTCTGCCAACTCAGCCGCACACCCCGGTAGGAGGGGCGCAGCCAGCAAAATTCCCAGTGTCAATGTCAACCCGTAGCGGTTCATAGCGTATCCGTGGCTTAATCGTCAGCTTGGCATCTAGCGCCGACACAACTGCCCAAAGCTTTGATCCTTTTGGGCGGTCAAGTCATCTTGATTCTAAAGTGTCCGTTTCGCGGTGGGGGCAAATCTCGCCGACCTGCCGCCAAGTATTCTCCCCAGGGCGTCAGCATTGGCTCCACCGCACGATGCTAAGGGACTTGCGCGCAAAAAAGCTCCCCATGAACCGAGTTTCGACTCCGCTCAACTCTCGATGCTGGTAGGGTGAGCGAAGTCGAAACCGGATTGAACGGGGACTTTATTTAGTTGCCGATCCCTAACTGCCCGATCAAATGCTCTAGGGTGGCTCAAATCGATTATCCTGCGGGCAACGAGTAGTGTAGATAGAAGCGATGCCCATCATTCGCGATCGCTATCCCAAAAATTGGCATAGCCTGGCACTGCAAATTAAGCACGAGGCGAAGTGGTGTTGTCAGCAGTGTCAGCGCCCCTGTCGTCAGCCCAGCGAACCGTTGGCTCAGTTGCAACACCGGGTGGAACGATGGCGACAAACGCAGACGCCCCGGCCCGACAAGTTTGAAGTGGCCCCGCGACGGTATCTGCTCACGGTGGCGCACTTGGATCAGCAACCCAGCAACCAAGACCCCAGTAATCTCAAGGCACTCTGCACCGTCTGTCATCTCCAGTTCGACAGTCGGTTTCGCGCCAAGCAGCGACGACTCAAGGCGGAGTTCTTTGGCCAGCTTTCCATCGATGATGCTTGGCCCGAGGGCCTGCAACTCTCGCTGATGCCCCAGGCGGTGTCACCGTTTAGCCTGCCGCGTCAGGGGGCGGCTCCCGTTGAGGGCAAGGGCACGTCGCGATCAGGGCCGCAGCCCGGTGCGGTGGAGGGCGATCGCGAAGACGCGGCCGAACTGACTGACATGCCGTAACCCTGAGGAGTGCACAGCTGACGGCATCAATAAAACTAGCAAAGCATACGTATCTCCACTGATAAAATGCGCTTCGATTCAGTTCTTGCCACCGAAGAAATAAACTTTGTTTGCAGTCTGAAAGAATTGATCCCGTCGGGGTTATTCTAATAAAAAGAAGCGTTTAGCTTCGATTTCAAATGACCGTTCAGTCCACGTTAAATAGGAGGTTCGCTATCGATTTAACGTCTGAAACGTCATCACAGGCAACAGCATCCAATCAGGTTTTTGATATCTCCTCTAGCTTGTAGCATGGGAGTTTAGTCTCAGATATTGCGGGGCGCGAAGTCACCGAAACAGTTATCGAGACGGCTCTGTAAAGGCTCAATCAATGTCGGGAGATCCCTCAACGAGACCGTTCTGGGTGCTGTTGTCGTTTTAAATTAATTCTTATGCCAAATCTCTTATTTAAACCTCGATTTTTTTACTTTGGTGAGCTAAAGATCTTGATTTTCATCAATCCTTAGCTAGAGTCTAAATATTATTTTTGGCCTATTGGGAGTGCGCTCTGATGGTTGCTCTAGCTGCATGAAAATGCTAGCGGCGATCGCTCCGGTGGCTGCTAAGCAACGATTGTCCGAACCGTTCGGGTGAGTCTGTCGCACTCCATCACTAAGCTGATCTTTCTAGGGGATGACCTTCGACTCTGCAATGATTGATCCCGCAGTAAAAAGCCTCCCCTGACTGTCGCGACAGAGGAGGCATGACCTTTCGGTCAGAAAGCCATCTGGTGATGGCTGTTTATAGAGTGCCCAGATCGGTGGGGGTTCTAGTGATCAGCGGGGGCAAACCAGACAAGATTTTTCGGCTCCTCTTTGCTCGTCCTGGGAGAGCTGGGATCACGAGCTGGGGGAGACGTTGATTGGAGAGAGTACGCACGAGGCTCGCGATCGCCCTATCAAGACCAGCGACAGCGATTTTCACCTTGATATCTGACCGACCCTGAGTCGAGCAATATTCGGGAGCGCCCAGCTCGACATCTCAGAGCGCAACAGCTATGCGCGCATTCGGTAGCCCATGCCGCGCACGGTTTCGATACAGTCATCGCCGAGCTTTTTGCGCAGATAGCCCACGTACACATCCACAATGTTGGAACCCGGATCATAGTCATAGCCCCATACCAAGTCGAGCAACTGCTCGCGGCTGAGCACCTGGCCGGGGTGACGCATAAAGGTTTCCGTGAGGGTAAATTCGCGGGCAGAAAGTTCCACCGAGTGGCCGGATACGTGGACGCGGCGGGTGAGTTGATCTAACCCGATTGCCCCAACGGTCAAAATATGGTCGTTTATTGTGGCTTGGGGCTGAGCGTTGCGCAGGCGAGCCTTGATCCGGGCTAATAATTCTTCAAACCGGAAGGGTTTGGTGACGTAATCATCGGCTCCGGCAGCAAAGCCATCGACTTTGTCATGGATATCATCCCGAGCAGAGAGGACAATGATGGGCTGGGCAAAGCCTTGGCCCCGCAGTTCATTGAGCAACACCATGCCGTCTTGGTCGGGTAAACCCAGATCCAAAATCATGAGGTCGAAGTCGCCCCCCAGGGCCAAGTTCGCGGCTTGGGCGGCATTCGGTGCATGGGTTGTGGTGAAGCCATGAGCCTGCAATCCCTTAGCTAAGAACGAGACAATGCGGGGTTCATCTTCGACGATTAAGAGGCGACTCATGCTGGCAAATCTGGAGGGGGCTGGTAGGGCAGCACCAGGGTAAATGTTGCGCCCTGACTGGGTTGGCTGGTGAGCGTGACGTTCCCGTCGTGAGCAATCGCAATGGCCTGTACGATCGCGAGACCGAGGCCGGTGCCTTCGGGATGGGGGTGACGGCTGTGTCCCCGCACAAAACGCTCAAAAATACGCTGTTGGTCGGCGGCGGCAATGCCTTCGCCAGTATCTGTGACCCACAGGTAAATCCGCCCCTGGCGTAGTGCGGAGCCCAGGGCAATCGTATCGCTGGGGTCGGTATGGTGAATCGCGTTTTGTGCCAGATTGACGATCGCCTCAGTCAGGCGTTGGCGATCGCCGACAAATTGCCCTGTACCCAGCGCCTCTAACCGCCAGTGGCGATCGCCCAGGGTCGTGATTTTGGTAAACAGTTCCTCGGTAAAGAGGGTCAGGTCGATTACCTGGGGGGCCAAAAAGTCGGGGCGTTCGGCCTTGGCCAGCAGCATGAGCTCGTTGATAAACCGACTGATGCGATCCAGCTCATCCAGCACAATATCGAGGGTTTCCTGTTGTTCTTCAGGAGTGGAGCCCATCAGCTCCAGGTGACCGCGAATGATGGTGATCGGGGTACGTAGTTCGTGGCCGACATCGTTAAGCAACTGCCGCTGGCTTTTAAAAGTGGCTTCCAACCGATCCATCATGTCGTTAAAGGTGATGGCCAGTTCGGCAATGTCGCCACTGCCCCGAATGGGAATACGCTCGGTGAGATTAGCGTCACTGATTGAGCGGGCGGTTTGGCTAAGGAGGTGCAGGGGCGCGAGCACTTTGCCAGCAGCGAGCCAGGCTAGGAGGGAGGCGATCGCCAGCACGCTCAGCGATACCTGGGTCACCGTCTTCACCGCTTCATTGACCTCTTCTCGTTCGCCAGCGGTCAGATAAGCGACAACAAAAACATTTATTTCAGCCCCGGTTGCTCGCTCGGGCGGCAACTCCGGATCATGTTGAACGGGTGCGGCCTGATACAAAATGCTGCCCGAGGGCGTGGTTGCCATGCCCTGGTGCGATTGGTTTAGGCTGGCCCACTGTTGCATCAAGGGGCGATCGGGTTGGAGGGCTGTCGGCAGTGCCAGGGAACTCGCCCGGTAAAATTGACCATCCACAATCGTGATTAAATACTCGTCATCTTCCGGAATATTGCGGGACAGGAACACATCAAAAACTGCGGCAATATCGTTGCCAAAAGGTTGCCCGGTCTCCGGATTGTTGCCGTCTCTGAGTTGGCGAAATTCTTCAACTTCGAGCTGCATGGATTGTTGAATGCGGTCTTCGAGTTTGGCAAATAGGATCTGCCGGATTACAAGCACTGACGACATGCTTGACAGTGACATCAGCACTAAAGACCAGATGAGAATGCGGGTGCGAGCTGCTCCAAAGATTTGCCACCATCGCCTTATTGCAGCTTGGGGAACGTATGTGGGCAAGGTTGTGTCTCTTGGTTATCTCTCGTGAGCTGGTTACTTCTGGGATGGACTAAAAACCTGTCATACCAAATCCGACCCACATAACCCTGAAACAGCATAGAGCTTCGACAAGCTCAGCTCGAACGCACCAGATTCGAATCAGGGGTCATCAAATAGGATTTGGTATCAATGACGCCGGTTTCTGAAGTCATGGGCCGCTGTTTCAGCGAATCTCTGTCTAAAGGGC
Source organism: Halomicronema sp. CCY15110 (assembly GCF_016888165.1). Taxonomy (GTDB): domain Bacteria; phylum Cyanobacteriota; class Cyanobacteriia; order Phormidesmidales; family Phormidesmidaceae; genus Halomicronema. The sequence continues at coordinate 81,572 of NZ_JACSWC010000433.1, forward strand.
GATCCTGTTTATGATGACCAACGTTAACTTTTATAAAGGAAAAATCACTGTTACTCAAGGTTAACCATATGGCAAACTCAATGTTTCCAAAGCGTCTGGTCGTCGGCCTGATTGGATTAGGCGCGATCGCCACCTTAGGAGCCTGCCAAGCACCTTCTGACACTGCCGTCGAACCGGCAGACGAAGGGATGGCTACCGAAGAACCTACCACTACTGAAGAATCTGCCGGCATGGAATCCGCAGGCACTATCGTCGATGTGGCCGCTGGTAACGAGTCCTTTAGCACTCTGGTTCAGGCCGTTCAGGCAGCAGGACTGGTTGAGACGCTCTCGGCGGAAGGGCCTTACACCGTCTTTGCGCCTACCAATGAAGCCTTTGCTGCTCTACCGGAAGGTACTTTGGATCAGCTCTTGCTGCCTGAAAATCAGGAAACGCTCACCCAGATTTTGGCCTACCACGTGCTGCCCCAGGCAGTGCCCGCAGCTGAGGTAATGTCGGGCGATGTCGACACCGTTGCGGGGTCGCCGATATCGATAAATGTGGATGATGCTACTGGCACTGTCATGGTGAATGAAGCCACTGTGGTGCAGGCTGATGTGTCGGCGAGTAATGGCGTGATTCACGTTATCGATCAGGTGCTGCTGCCGCCTGACTTGCAGCTCTAAGCCAACCTAGCTGTTTAAGCATTGGTGCAATCCCCAGAGACTTTGATCGTCTGGGGATTTTTTAGTGACTTATTTCCTGCCTCAATTGCTGCGATCGCGTTTCGCAAAGGGTCAGAATTGCTGCCGTCAAATGACGGCGAGCAGGGATGCGGTTACTGATGTGAATGTGACGCACGAGGCTCAGCACGGTGTAAAGCTCAATGGCTCTATGAAGTTGGTTGATCTCAACCGTATGTTTATCGGCACCGGCGGAGAGCCAGGCTCGCATAAAGGCTTCTCTGAAGGCGGCTTCCTGGTCACCCATGGCAGTGGGATCACCCGTTTGCCGCAGGCTCTGCTCGGTGATGTGGGCGATAAAGTTGCCGATGTCGATCGCCGGGTCACCTTGGCAGCAGAGATCTAGATCGATCAGCCAGAGGCGATCGCGATCGACCAGGATTTGGTCGGGGTAGAAGTCGCGGTGAATAGGGTAAGTGGGTAGGTGAAGTCGGTGGGTAGGTGAGTGGGCGAGGGTGTCGCAGGTTTGCAGGAGGGTGGTGAGGCGCGATCGCCAGTGGGGATGTTGGTCGGCAACGAGGGGGAGGCGATCGTGCAGGATGCGGAGTTCGTCGGTGAGGGTGTGGGTTTTGGGAGTGGGGATGGGGGTGTGATGGAGTTTGTGGGCCAGGGCGGCGATGCGGCGGGCGAGGGGGATGCCTGCATCGGTGAGCAGTACGTCGGTGGCGGGGATGCCGGGAACCTGGCGCTGGAGCCCCATGTGCCACTTGGGGATGACGCCGAGGGGCTCAGGCACGGAGAAACCATCGGGGCGATCGGCGGCCCAGCCCCCATTCCAGAGGGCTTGCTGGATTTTGTAGCTGTTCCAGTCGGTGCCTTTGGCGCGAATTTTGCCCAGCAGGGTGAGGGGGCCGGCTGAGGTGTCGAGCTGATACTTGATCAGGGCGCGGCGTCCGGGCTTGTGGCGGATCAGAGTAGCAGCAGTGACCTCACGCAGGTTGGGGAAGATGGGCTGGAGCTGAGTCTGGGCCTGGTGCAGATCAAGGGCGTCAGCTAGGAAGGGGATTTTGGGGTCTAAGGCAGAGGTGCTGAGGGTCACGGGGGAAATCTCATCTCGGGTGGCAGCTAAAGAACTCCGGCTTTTTCAAAAAGCCGGAGTTCTGGGTGGTGAGCCATTAACTCATCGGGGTCACTTCCTCGCGAATGGCCGATTGCATGCGAAACAAAGCGGCGTAAGCTCCATTGCGTTGCATCAGCTCGCAGTGAGTGCCTTGTTCTAAAACCTGCCCCTGCTCCAGATACAGGATGCGATCGGCCTGGGGGGCCAGGTGCAAGTCATGGGTAATGAGAAACGTGGTGCGATTTTGGGAGAGCCTGCGCAGCGCATCCACCACTGCCTGTTCGTTGGCCTGGTCGAGGCCCGTGGTGGGTTCATCGAGAATCAGGATGGGGGTACGGCGAATGGCGGCGCGGGCGATCGCGATCCGCTGTCGCTGCCCACCGGACAGGGTCGCCCCCCGTTCTCCCACCACCGTGTCGTAACCCTGGGGCAATCGGGTGATGAACTCGTGGGCATTAGCTAACCTTGCCGCCGCTTCGATTTCGCGATCGCTGACTCCGGCAATGCCGTAGGCGATATTTTCCCGAATGGTGGCGGCAAACAGCAGACTCTCCTGCAACACCACGCTGATTTGGGGACGCAGGCTATCCAGGGTGTAGTCGCGAATATCCTGGCCGTCGATCAGCACCCTGCCGCTGGTGGGATCATAGAGCCGCAGCAGCAAACTCATCAGGGTAGACTTGCCGCTGCCGGAAGGGCCGACCACCGCTACCTGCTGCCCCGGTCGCACGGAGAGATCAATCCCCTGCAGCACGTCATGGCCCGGTTCGTAGGCGAAGTGGAGGTTGTCCAGCCGCACCGCTCCTTTGAAGATGGGGGCGGGTTGGGCCTGGGGCCGGTCATCCACCTCTGGGGTTTGCTCCAGCACATTTAAAATGCGCTCCCCGGAAGCCGCGGCTTTAGCCAACCGTCCGGTGTACTTGGCGAAGTTCTGCACGGGTTTGAAAGCATTCTTCAGGTAGGTCATAAACACCAGCACATCCCCTGGCGTCAAGGCATCCTGGATCACCAGGCGGGCACCGTACCACAGCACCAGCGCACTTCCCAGGGCAATTAGCACATCCACGGTGCGCTCCAGGTGGGCGGCGAGGCGCTTGGTGGCAACGCTGTCTTCCAGGCTGCGGCGGTTTTGCTGGGAAAAGACATCGGCAAAGGCACTTTCCAGAGACAACGCCTGCACCAGCTTGATCGCCGCCAGGGATTCCGCCGCCGTCGCCGCCACCGCCCCCTCCTGCTGCCGCTGCTGATAGGAGGCGTGACGAATCTGCTGGCTAAACCGGGTAGCCGCCAGCCAGAACAGAGGAAACGTCACCAGGGAGAGCAGGGTCAGTTTCCAATCCAGCCAGGCCATGACGATCACCATGCCCGTCAGGGTGAGAATGCTGGTCACCAGGGGCAGGGCGGCGGTGAGCAAAATTTCCTGCAGGCGGCTAGCATCGCTGCTGACCCGGATGATCAAGTCTCCGCTGCGCGCCTGGTAGTGGTAGCCCAGGGAGAGCCGTTGCAAATGGCGGTAGATGCGATCGCGCACCCGCATCATCACCCGACTGCCCACGATCGCCAGGCTAACGGTGCTCCAGTAGGCGGCGATCGCCCGCAGTCCGGTAATGGCGACGATACTCGCCACCGCTGCTGTCAGCAGTAATACTGGGTCCACTGTCGTGAGCTGGGGCCAGGGTAAGCGATCGCTCTGGGCCGGAATCAGCACATAGTCAAAAATCACCTTCAGAGGCCAGGGTTCCAGCACCCGCAGCCCCACCTCAGCTAGCAGAGCCATGCCAGAAACCACCAGCAGCGGCCACTGGGGACGAATATCCGGCCAGAAATGACGCACAATACGCCCCAGTCCAGGGATTGCTTGTTGAATCGGAGCCGTTCGGTTCATCGGTTGATTTCGTCAAATGGTATTGAGTCTGTAAACGCAAAAAGCTGCCTTACCGTAGGTTGGGTTGACATCAGGAAACCCAACGTTCTCGGAAATGTTGGGTTTCGCTACCGCTCAACGCCAACCGACAAAGTTCAGAGGAGTGTCCAAACGCCATCGCCAAAATCCGCTCGACCACCTTTTCCCAGGTGTGGTGGGCCAGAATGTATTGCCGCCCTGCCTGCCCCAACCGCTGGCGCAACTCAGGAGAATGATATAGATGCTCCAGCGCTTCAGCTAACGCCCCCTCATCCCCTGGCGGGCACAACCACCCGGTTTGACCGTGGGTGACCAGATGGGACAACTGCCCAAGGTCGCTGACCACCACTGGCAACCCCGCCGCCATATATTCCACCACTTTCAGCGGTGAGAAGTAGAAATCTAGATTGGCGGGATAAGGTGCGACTGCCACATCCATCGCCGCCAGCAGGGCGGGAATCTCGGTGGGAGAAACCGCTCCGGTCAGGTGAGTCACGTTTGACAAATCCCGTTGTGCCAAATCGGCTCGCAAGGAATCACGCTGGGGACCGTCCCCCACAATTAACAGCCGCGACTGGGGGATGCGTTGATGCAGTTGGGCGAAGGCGTTCACCAGATGGGACAGGCCATGCCAGGGTTTGAGAGAACCGACAAAGCCGACGGTAAAGGTATCTGGACTTTTAGGCATTGCAGATTCTACAGAGGCTGCAATGCGGTGATGGTTTACCCCATTGGGGATGACCTGCACTTTATCGGCAATGTCCCAGCGGCTGAGATAGGTTTTGACTTCTTCCGAGACGGCCACGATGCTGCTGGCGGCCCGAAACACGCGATCGGCTACCTGTTCTGCCTGCTCTCGATGTACCAGGCCCCGGTGCTCGGCCTGTTCTTCAATCAAAGGAGCATTGACCTCCAAAATGCCGGGAATACCGCTGGCTTGGGCAAACTCCATAGCGCTGTAGCTCCAAAGGGAGTAGCGTTCGTAAATCAGGTCGAAGGGGCCGTTGAGTTCCAAGTCAGTCCGCAAGTCAGGATTAATGGCGATCGCTACCTGCTCCCGTATCCCCGGCTCTCCTTTGGGGACGGGAGGAAGACGATGGGTGTTCAAATCGGCCAGATCTGCCGGAGGTTCGTCACCCCAGCGCACGGCAAACAGCTCCACTGTGGCTCCCTGTTGCCGAAAGGCCCGAATCACCTCCTGCACATGGATCGAGCATCCCTTCTGGCCAAACACGGGAATCCCCGGATCAGCGCAGATGTAGGCAATACGCATAGCTTTAGACCTCCTGTAGTTCAGGTGCTGCTGTGGGGGATTGAAAGCAAGCTCTCAGCGCCGCTGCATTGCGGGTAATGTCGAACTCGGTTTCGATCAGGTGTCGGGCCTGGGTCGCGATCGCACTCCTCATTTCCGGTTGGGTCAGCAGCGATCGCAACGCGGTTGCCAACCCCTCGACATCTCGCTGCGCCACCAGCAACCCAGTGTCGCGATCGTGAATGAGTTCGGGAATGCCTGTGACATCCGTAGCGACGCAGGGCGTGCCCAAGGCCATCGCCTCCAGTAATGCGGTGGGTAGGCCATCCCGATTGCCGTCGTTGCCGATCACATAGGGAGCGGCAAATACAGCGGCTTGCTGCATCAGGGCAAATACTTCTCCCTGGGGCCGAGGGCCAACGATTTCGACCCAATCGTTCAGGTGCAGATCAGTGAGGCGCGATCGCAGCTCCCCCTCCAACGGCCCCGTGCCCACAATCTGGCAGGTAAACTCACAGCCCCACTGCTTCAGCAGGGCGCAGGCGTCAATCAGGTACAGCAGCCCCTTCTTTTCCACCAAGCGACAGACGGATAGGATACGCGGCGATCGCTGGGTAGGCGGTTGGTAGTGCAGTTCACTCAAATCGATGCCGTTGTAGATGCGGCGGACTTTCCCCGCATCGGCTCCAAACTGCTGCTGCAAATGCGTCACGTTGTAATCGCTGACGGTGACCACCGTGGCCGCATCCCGTAGCTTGCGCCGCAGATCCTCAGGCTCCACATCATCGTGAAAAATGTCTTTCGCATGGGCCGTAAAGCTGTAGGGCACCTCGGCAAAGTGGGCTGCCAACCGGGCAACGCTGGTCGCAATGCTGCCAAAGTGGGCGTGCAGATGGGTAATGCCCTGCTGTCGCATGTCCTGGGCCAGCCAGGCCGCCTGATACACCACACTGGCTCGCTCTCCGGCGGCATCGCCCAACTTGGCCCAGAGACCCGGCATGACCTTGGCCGCTTCTTGCAATTCCGCCCAGAAGTAGGTGCCGGAATTGGGGGTCAGGGTGGTAACTGAGGGATTCATGCGGCCCTGGGCGGGCTTCTTTAAGTAGGTGACCGGAGCCCGCACCCGCGCAATCTTGTCCTGAAAGTGGGTATCCGCTGGGGGCCGCAGGGCGAAGATGTGCAGGTCGATGCCTGCGGCTTCGTGGGCCAAAATTTCGTTGACGATGAAGGTCTCAGAGTAGCGGGGGTAGCGTTTGACCACGTAGGCGAGTTTGGGAGAGGGCATTGAGGGTATGAGGGTAAGGGGGTATGAGGGTAAGGGGGTAGGGGGTATGAGGGTGTGAGGGGGATGGGTGATGAGGAGTTTTGAATTTTGATTAGCTATCGGGTGCTTAGCGCCAGGGGCGCTGCTTTGCCAAAATGCTGCAATGCCCCCCTTTCACCGCATCCTGGTTTTAAGATGCCTTTGGGGTGGAAGTGGGTTGAGAGATCACCATTTGCTGCATCGCTTTCAGCAGATTGTCCAGGCCGTTGAGATTGATCGAGGGACGAACCTGGTTAGGGGCAACGGGTTGATGGAGCCATTTGGTCAACGCTTCTGGACTGAGATTATCGGGATGCAGCACATCCACCAGGCCCTGCTGGTGCAGCCGTTCGGCGCGAATCCACTGCTCTTGGCGGGGGGCGATGCGAGGTACCAGCAGGGCGGGTTTTTGGAAGGACAGGATTTCGCAGGTGGTGTTGTAGCCGCCCATGGCGATCGCCCGACTGGCCTGTGCCAGCAGCAGGGTGGGTTCTTCGAGATAGTCCACAATCCGTAGTTGAGGATTTTGGGATACCTGATCGAAAAGAGTTTGCTGCACCTCGGGGGGCATGAAGGGGCCAGTCACCAATACGCCGGTCATGCCCTCTGGAAAGGTGGCCTGGGCAAACGCTTGAGCCAGGGCTGCCCCATCCTGACCGCCCCCCACTGAGCACACCACCAGATTGTCTTGGGGCAGGTTGAGGGCATCTAGATTGGCGCGCACGCTGGGGCGGATGTAGTGCAGCCGAGAGCGTTGGTCGAGATAGCCCAGGGGCTGCATCTTCGCGGCGATGTCTGTTGGCAGGCCGTATTCCTGCCGCAGGTCGTACAGGTTGGGGTCGCCGTAAATCCAGATGGCGTCGTAGTAGTGGCGTAAGACGGCGCAATTGTCGGCTCGTCGCCAGTCTCGCCGGACGGCTTCGGGGGTATCCAACACATCCCGCAGGCCCAGCACACAGCGGCTGTGGGGCTGCGATCGCATATATTCCAGCGTCGGGTCCAGCTCGCGCATCGCGCCGCGCGGCACGTTGTCCACAATCAGCACATCGGGCTGGAAGCTTTTGACAGCGGTGCGAATGAGCTGCGATCGCAAGCCAATGATCTCTTCTACTTCCAGTCCCAAACGCCGGGACTGATACTGACCGTCTTCACGTTTGCAGAGGGCGGGTAACGTCAGACAGTCCACCCCGGCGGGAGTCGGGACATCACTGGCATCGCGCATGCCGCTAATCATCAGAATGTCGGCTGGCATGTCTGAGCTGCCGAGGGCTTGGGCGATGAGTAGGTTGCGGCGTTTATGTCCCAATCCCATCGTGTCGTGGGAATAGAGGACGATGCGCGATCGCTTGCCCTGGGGATGACCACACACACCCGCATCGGTTTCGGACGGCACCGCTGCTAGCGGCAAAGGCGGTGAATAATTGGCGGCATGCAGAGCGGACGAAGCGAGGGGGGGTGAGGTCGAGGAAATAGAAACCAAGGAAAGCTCCTTCACGGCGCAAACGATAGATGCATCTCGGGGGCGATTTTCAGTTCGACACTCAGTTGGACAGACGGGAGGAGAGAGGTTTCCTAACGTGACCAACCGATGGCAACCGGAAAACCTAGGGAGCTGATCCCAGTATCCCCGAAGGCCAGGCCACCACCAATGACGGGTTAAGCCTGGGTTAAGTATCTACAGAATGCGGATCCTCATTAAAGCTGACGTGAAGGTTTTATGAGAACGTTTTCATCTCGAAGTTCCCGCAAATTTGCCGAATTTACAGCTCAATTTGCCCAACGTTCCACTGTCACGCCAGGGGACGTGCTCACCACGAGATGCCTCCATCAGCGGCTCAGGGGTTGGGGTAGTCTGGCACAAGACATTCAGATATCAGAACACGAAACATTCAGAGCACGAAACATTCAGAATGAGGGGGGAGGCGTGATCGCCAACCACGTCACTTTAAAGTCTTCTCATAAAAGTCTTCTCATATACAGAAAGCGGCAGCAATGCCCCGTCCATCCTGGCTAACAGGACTAATCGCGCGGCCTGACTAGTAGATTTTTCTCAGAATTCTCATAAATCCAGTCATAAGTTAATGTTTAACGTTACGATAAATTACATAGACGTTCCTCGCTTACTCAGGAAAAGTTCATGACTGGCTTTATTCGTGGCTTGTTCAGCCGTAAAAACTCGAAACCCTCTGCGCCTCAGCCCAAGCAAACCGGTGCCTTCTTCTTGAGTGAAGATGACGCCAAGACTTTTGGCGACATTGACTACATGCGCTCATCGAAAGTAGTAAAGCGCACCTTTGCCCGCAAAAAGGGGCAAGAGGAATTGGAATCGGTACGGCAAATTTCGGCAATGGGGATGCGTGAGTTAGATGAGCAGGGCCTGCCCGCCCAATCGTCTAGCAGCAGCACCAGCGCTTCTAGTTTTGACGCTGCTAAGTCCACCGCTTCTTCGGATTTTCAGCGCCGCACTGCCAAAACCGACACCAGTATGGACATGTTTCGAGACATGGCGAAGGATATGAAAAAGCGCTAGCGCTTGAGTGATTGTGTTTTCTAGCTTCTGACTTTGCAGGGTGAATCCAGTGGGTTTGCCCTGTTTTTTGTGGGGAATTATCGGGGCGCGGTGCGATCGCCGCCGTTGCCAGCATGGAAGGCTAGGACAGAGGACTGTTGCAATGAGGGCATTTCTATATAATGGCGATGGTTCTTGCTGCGGGTCATTGGGAACAATCTCCCCTGGCTGAGTAAGGGCGATCGCTGATTAGAGGTGATTTCTTGGCGCAGGCCATCGAACTTTCCAGTCTTTCCAAGTGGGGCCGCCGCTCCTTTGCGGCGGTGATGCTCATGGGGCAGGTGGTCATGCATTTGATCTCCCGCCCGCTTCATCGTCGCAACACGATTGAGCAAATGGTGGCCGTTGGCCCCGAGTCGCTGATGATTGCCCTGCTGACGGCTAGTTTCGTCGGCATGGTGTTCACTATTCAAGTAACTCGCGAGTTTATCAACTTTGGGGCTGGCACAGCGGTGGGCGGGGTATTAGCGTTGACCCTGGCACGAGAATTGGCCCCGGTACTCACAGCGGTCGTGCTGGCGGGCCGCGTGGGCTCAGCGTTTGCCGCCGAAATCGGCACGATGAAGGTCACCGAGCAAATCGACGCCCTCCAAATCTTAAAGACCGATCCGATCGACTATTTGGTGATTCCTCGGGTGGTGGCCTGTGCGCTGATGCTGCCAGTGTTGACGCTACTGTCTTTCATCACGGGGATGAGTGGCGGCCTGCTGATTGCGACGAACCTGTACGGCATTACCCAAGAGGTATTTCTCGATTCGGCCCAAAACTTTCTCTCTACTTGGGATTTGATGTCAGCCCTAATCAAGGCGTTTGTCTTCGGCATCCTGATTGCGATTATTGGCGCGAGTTGGGGACTCACCACCACCGGCGGAGCCAAAGGGGTCGGCCAATCCACCACCACGGCGGTCGTCACTGCCCTGCTGGCGATCTTTATCACTAACTTCTTTTTATCCTGGCTCATGTTTCAGGGCACGGGCAGTGCGGTCTTAGGGAATATGTAAGGCCAAAGGCCGATTTTTTCAGATGGCCGGGGCATCCGGGGCGAGCTGAAAACCAACATCTCTCTCCAGGTTGTTGAGCTCAGCGAAGGCCCGATTACCCGATGGTATCGACGCCGAGCGCTATGAGGTCGCCAGGCATGGTGCTCAACTGACGTGACCGCATGTTAGTCAGGGGACATTTGGCTCTACATTTGCCCCAGGCTGACTGGAGGCATCACTGATATCCAGCCGCTTGCATTTGAAACAGGCGAGCATAGCGACCGTTATATGCCAGCAAGGCTTCGTGGGTGCCATATTCAATCACTTGGCCCGCCGATAGCACTAAAATTTCATCGGCCCGCCGCACCGTCGAAAAGCGATGGGAGATCAAAATTGCCATCTGATTTTCCGTTGCAAGGCGAAACTGATCAAAAATTTGGGCTTCTGCTTCCGCATCCATGGCCGAGGTGGGCTCATCGAGTACCAACAAATCGGCATCCGAGCGCATGAAGGCCCGCGACAGGGCTACTTTTTGCCATTGGCCGCCCGACAGTTCCTGACCGCCCTTAAACCAGCGGCCCAACTGCGTTTGAAACCCGTCGGGTAGCGCTTCGATAAAGGGCTTGGCCGTCCCTTTTTGGGCCGCGATCGCCCACTGGGGCTCTTGCTCTAGGTGCTGCACATCACCCACGCCAATGTTTTCCCCCACTTTGAACTGATAGCGCACAAAGTCTTGAAAAATGACGCCGATGCGCTGGCGCAATACCGCCACATCCCATTCCTGCAAATCGCGACCATCGAGCAAAATGCGGCCCTGAGTCGGCACATACAGCCGAGTCAGCAGCTTGATCAGCGTCGTTTTGCCGGAACCGTTTTCTCCGACGATCGCCAACTTTTGGCGCGGTTGCAGACGAAAGGTTACATCGGACAAGGCCAGTTTGCTGGATCCCGGATAGGTGAACGAAACGTGCTCGAACCGCAGGCCGTCGCTGGGGTCAGGGCCAGAACGCGCCGTTCCCTCGGTCTGGGGAATGGGCTGCTCCAAAAATTCATACAGGTTCGACAAATACAAGCCGTCTTCGTACATGCCGCCGATCGCGGTCAAAATGGCGGTAAAGGCATTCTGTCCCTGACGGAATACGGTGAGATACATCGTCAACTCACCGAGGGAAATGCGGCGGGAGATCGCGGCCAACACAATCCAGCAGTAGGTACTGTAGAAGGCGGCGGTGCTGAGCAAGCCCAGTCCGTAAGTCCACCCACTGCGCCGCACGGTGAGATCGCGGTCTTCGCCATACAACTGCTCAAAGATCGCCTGATACCGCTGGAGCAGCATCGGCCCCAGCTGAAACAGCTTGACCTCCTTGGCATAATCTTCGCGACCGAGCAGCACTTCCAAATAATTTTGGCGGCGGGTTTCGGGCGATCGCCAGCGAAACAGCCGAAAGGCTTGGCCCGCAAACCGGGTTTCGGCCACAAAGGCTGGCACCGTCGCCCCGAGCAAAATCACCACCGCCCACCCCGAAAATTGCAGCAGCAAACCGCTGTAAGTGAGGAGCGATAAGACATTTTGCATCAGGCCAAAGGTCCGATTCACCATGCTTAGGGGCCGACTCGACGCCTCCCGACGGGCGCGATTCATCTTGTCGTAGAATTCTGAATCTTCAAAGTAGGACAGGGGCAGTCGCTGGGCCTTTTCAAGAATGAGCAGGTTGACCTTTTGCGCCAGCAACGCCCGCAGCAGCGAGGTACACAGATTGAGCCCCTGACGTGCCCCCGCCAGCGCCATCACCAGTACCGCCTCGATCGCCAAATACTGGAGCGCTTGATTGCGATCGGCGATCGTCCCTGACTCCGCCGCTTGAATCACCCCATCGACAATCAGTTTGCCAAAGTAGGCGATCGCCCCCGGCAGCAACCCAGAGACCAACGTACAAACCGCGAGCCCCAGCGTTAAGCGGCTGTGGGTCTGCCACACCAATTCAACCGCCCGGCCACAATATTGATAAATATCGAGCGCACTCTGCCAAGTTGCTAACTGCCGTTGCGCCGCTCGCTGCCAACGTCTTATGTGTCGTGTCACCATCTTTTCAGCATACTGGGCTCGCTGCCCCAGTGCTTGCCGCTTGATAGGAACCGTGAGAGGCGCTACGCTGGCAAAAAATCTCGGCGACGCTTGCCGAGGTAACCACTTATTGAGCAGGCCACTGCGGTGTCTCTAAAGCTGATTATCGGCAATAAAAATTATTCGTCCTGGTCGTTGCGGGCTTGGCTATTTATGCGCCAGAGCGGCGTGGAATTTGAGGAAATCAAACTCGCGTTGTTTACCGAGCAGTGGCAGACCGAGATCAAGCGGTATACCCCAGCGGGTAAAGTGCCCGTGTTACTCGATGGCGCGATCGCGGTTTGGGACTCGTTGGCCATTATGGAATATGTGCGGGAAAACTTTTCCGATACCGTGGGCTGGCCCAGCGATCGCGCGGCGCGAGCCCATGCCCGTTCCATCGCGACGGAAATGCACTCCGGTTTTATGGCCATTCGGGAAGAGCTGCCGCAAAATCTGCGGGTGTGTCAGCAGCGATCGCTCGACGACTTTTCCAGTGCTGCCCAACGGGAAATCTCGCGAGTCGAGCGGCTTTGGCAAGACGGCTTTGAGCGCTATGGTGGCCCCTGGCTGTGCGGTGAGTTTTCCATTGCGGATGTGATGTACGTGCCGGTAGCATTGCGGTTCGTCACCTACGGCATTCAGCTCCAGCCCACGGCTCAGCAGTTTGTCACCCGCACGCAAGCACTGGAGTCCGTGCAAGCCTGGTGCCGCGATGCCGCCCACGAGGCAGAAACCTTACCCTTCATTGACGCGGCGGCAGCACGACCCTATTCGTAGCCCAGTAGCGGCACCTTGTCGGCAGTTCGGCTTGCCGGAACGGGGTTGAGCCAGATGCGCTCTGGGGGCTGATCTGACAGGGATTGGGCCATGCAACCAGGCTAAATAGCCGTGCTACCCTGAGTAGGAAGCCTTTTGCTACTTGAGGTATGACGATGCAGGCTGCAAAAGTATCGGTTTCTTTGCCAGCTTTCCTGCTGGAGTTTGTCGAAAACTATAAAGTGGCCCACCAATGTAAGTCTCGCTCACAGGTGATTGAGCAGGCATTGGAATTGTTGCGATCGCAAGAGTTAGAAGCCGCCTATCGGGAAGCGGCGCAGGAAGTTGATCCGATCTGGGACGTAACCATTTCAGACGGGCTGAGCGATGAAGCGTGGTGATATCTATTACGCTAATTTGAATCCCACCGTGGGGTCGGAAACGGCCAAACGCCGTCCAGTGTTAATCGTCAGCAATGATGCGAATAATCGCGCTGCCAGTACGGTGACGATTTTGCCGATTACTTCCAATGTGAGGCGGGTCTATCCCTTTGAGGTGTTGCTCCAACCGGAAGAGAGCGGACTATCAAAACCGTCGAAGGTGCAGGCACAACAAATTCGTACGATTTCAGTTCAGCGATTGGATGATGCGATCGCAGGCCGCCTAAATTCTCGACTAATGCAGCAAGTAGATGCAACCCTGAAATTACATCTGGCACTGCCTTAGTTAGAGCGTGCGGATGCTGAGCATCGTCAGTGAGAGCCCGATTGCGCATCCAACGTTGTGGATTACTCCAACGCTTCAGAAGCAATGGCTACTTCGCTAGTGATTAAAACCGCAATCATAAGCCTGCATCCATAAAGACTAATAAAATCTGCGAAGCCTCCTTCAGATTATCAAGTAGTTTTAGATTAAAACTTCGATAGCAAAGAGCTCAGAACTAAATATCGGCATCGCTAAAGAAATCCTCGTCAATCTTTTTTAGATCAAATGTTTTTTCAATACTGACACCAACATCATGTTCAATCATGAGCTGGGCCAGTTCTTGACCATCAACAAGAACAATTTTACTATCACGAAGTCGTTCCACATAAGTCTTAGCTTGTTTCGTAAAGCTAGAAGTTGTCATGAAAACACCTTTACGGGCACCGACTCCAGCCAAAGCACCCTGAAAGGCTTGGATTTTTTCTCGCCCAACAGATTTATCGTTTTCCCAGCGTTTTGCTTGAATGTAAATTGCATCAAGACCTAGTTTGTCTTCTTTAATTAGGCCGTCGATACCGCCATCTGGTCCAACAGGTACTCCTTCTATATCCTTGATGCTACCGCCATATCCCATGGCGTGGAGTAAGCTCAGAACCAACCATTCAAACTTGCTTGGATCCATGAGCATGATTTTATCCAATAGATTATCTCTTAGGTTGGCTTCAAAGATGGAATATGCATTGCCGATCACTTCGTCTGGAGTGGTTGACTGAGGGCTTTTGGGTATTTCTGATATTGTTGTTTCAGTCTTCTCGGATGTAGCTCTATCCCTAAAGGCTTTAAATTCGTTAAAGCGCTGGAGATATAAGTCATCAATAGAGTTGGGGTTTTCGGCTAGAATCTTACGTCCCCGTTTAGTAATTCGGACATAACCACGTCGAGTTCTTTCCAGTAATTTTGCTTTGCGGAGATACGTGGATGCCCAACCAACACGATTATCAAATACGGCTTGTCTGCCACTCGGAAGTTTGATTGTGCGTTGCTCAGGAGTTAGATTGAGTTTCTGAGCCAACTGCTCACGTAATTCTCGAATCGGATGCTCTTGATCGTCTTGTGCCGCTAACTTTAGTAGCGGCAACATTAGTTCATCGTAAGTAGGCAGAGTCATGGTGTAATGAGCCAGCGCAGGCAAGAACATGGAGCAATGTTCACGGTGCAAGTTTTGAAGCCGACCTGCACTTTGATGGGGGTAATATCCAGCCATTACTCCGCTAGTTGAGAGTGCCCAAATTACTCAGCAGTGATTCATAACTGGAGTCCAACTACTAAGGATTAGCTCGGGTGGAAACCACAAAAATCAGGTTCAAATTAGGGATTTATTTGGTGCCGAATATGCGATCGCCCGCATCCTCTAACCCCGGCAAAATATAGACGCTGTGCAGATCGTTCTGCCGCCCTGGCAGCAGGGCGATCAAGCAATCACTCACGCCGCGATCGCACGCTAAACTGATAGCCAACTCAGTAAATTTTTCAGCACAGCGATGGCTTTATCCCTGCCCCCCGAACTCCAGCAGTTTGCCGAGCGCCAAATCGCCAATGGCAAATATACCTCTCTCGATGAAATTCTCCTTGCTGGCTTGCAAGCCTTAGCTGAGCGTGAGCATCTTTACCAGGGCCGCTTTGAAGAATTGCGTCAGGAAGTCTTGCTCGGTGCTATTGAAGCAGAACGGGGCGAACTCATGGATGCCTCGACAGAAATTGAGGCCATTCGTCAGCGGCTTCAGAACCGCCACGCTGAGCAATGAACCGGATCTGCCGGATTACGCCCCGCGCCAGTCAAGACATTGAAGCCATTATTGAAGCCATTGCCGACTTCCTTGCTACCCATAGCAGCCTTGCCAGTGCAGAAAGCTTCCTAATCGGTATTGATGCAACGCTGAACCGGGTTGCCCAATTCCCTCAAATTGGCCGTAAACGCGATGAGCTTTATCCCGGCCTACGAAGCTTGCCCTATAAGCAATATCTGATTTTCTATCGTTTACTTGACGATGTGATCGAGGTCTTCCGTATTATCAGTGGCTATCAAGATGTGACGGTTCTCTTTGCAGAAAGCGAATAGCGCTTCTCCTGGAAAGCTCAAGCGTTGAGCAAAAAGGGCTGCTGATTCTGCAAAATTTGTCGGGCAAAGGTCAGCTTTGATTTCAGGTCAGAGTCAGCGATCGTTTCTAAAAAGCTGAGGAACTCAATCTGTTGACTGAAAGTTTGAAAGGGTAGTGCTTTGGTGGCTAAATCAGGCAAATTAGGTCTGACCCGTAGGAGCTCAATGCCAATAATCTGATCTTTTCTATCGTAGTCGTACACCAGATCCGACTCAATGGTTTCTGAGTCAACTACGTCGCCTTCTGCCAATCGCGGATACAGCGTATCCAAATCTGGATCAAATTGAATGTTCATCAGCCAGTGAGGAGCAATGTTTATTTGGTGCCGAACATGCGATCGCCCGCATCCCCGACTCCTGGCAAGATATAGCCGTGCTCGTCGAGCTTGTCATCAATGGCGGCGGTGAAGATGGGCACGTCGGGGTGTTCGGAGTGAAAATACTCGATGCCTTCGGGGGCGGCGAGGAGGCAGACAAATTTGATGGAATGGGGTTGGGTTTCTTTGAGGCGATGGACGGCGGCGACGGCAGAGTTGCCCGTAGCCAGCATGGGGTCAACTACCAGCATGTCCCGCTCTGAGACATCTCCCGGCACTTTGAAGTAATACTCCACCGCGATGTGGGTACGCGGGTCGCGGTAGAGGCCGATGTGACCCACGCGCGCCGACGGCATGAGCTGCAACATGCCGTCGAGAATGCCTTGCCCCGCGCGCATGATGGAAATCAACACCACTTTTTTGCCCGCCAGCATCGGCGCATTCATTTTGGATAAAGGTGTATCAATCTCGACCTTTTTTAAGGGCATGTCGCGGGTGACTTCGTAGGCCAGCAGCATACTGATTTCGCCTAACAGGCTGCGAAATTTGGCGGTGCTGGTGTCTTTTTTCCGCATCAGGGTCAGCTTGTGCTGGACGAGGGGATGGTCGATGAGGGTGACGGTCATGAGGGTCGGTGGGGTAGATGGAGTAAGTGGGTGGCAGGGTGGTTGGGTGGCAGGGGATGAGGGTGGCAGGGTGGGTGCGACAGATTGGGGGCAATCAATGTGTCGTTCACGAAAGGTCTCGCCCGCACAGGATGTGAATCAATTTCAAATTTCAAATTTCAAATTTTGAATTAAAACACGGTGCCGTCGCTGTGGATAGTGATGGGTGGTGAACCGTCGGGCCGCCGGTGTTTGGCGGTGCGGCGACCAGCGGCCCAGGTGCCCCCTTCGAGGACTTTAATGAGGGGCAGTTCGTCGGGAGATTTGCCCAACTGTTGGCGCACCCGATCGCCAATTCGATCCAGCATCACGACGGTGAGGGCACGCCATTCCAACACTACGGGGGAACTGGGCGAATGCGCCTCGCGAGTGACGGCAGCGTGTTTGGGCAAGAGCAGCCCCAGATCCACGCAGAGACCGCCATTGCGGTATTCCGCCAGTCCGGTGAGGGCGTTCAGGTTGGTAACGGTGAGGCCAGCGGACTGCAAGGGCTCCACCAGGGAGTAG
This sequence comes from Halomicronema sp. CCY15110, assembly GCF_016888165.1. Classification (GTDB taxonomy): domain Bacteria; phylum Cyanobacteriota; class Cyanobacteriia; order Phormidesmidales; family Phormidesmidaceae; genus Halomicronema. The sequence continues at coordinate 98,576 of NZ_JACSWC010000433.1, forward strand.
GTGAGCCACTGGGACAGCTTGTGGAAGGGCACCAGATTCTTGCCGGGAGCGGTGTCGGGTAGGGCGGCATGGGGCCACACATCGCCGAGGTTGGTAGCCGCGATCGCCACGCGCCCCGGCCAAATATCGCCGAAACTGACCAACACTTCGGTCAACAGATGCCCGGCATCCAGCGTGGCTCCGTACGTGGTCTGCCAATAGTCCAGCAGGTTACCTGGACGTGCAAAGTTGGTGCCAAATCGCTGGGGCTGAGCGGCGAGGGTGTGGCCGAGTTGGTGCAAGAGTTGCAGCCTTCCTGACAACCCCACTAAAGGATTGTCGTCGCTGACCTGGAAGGCGTTGGCTAAGTCGGTCTCGGTGAGGGCTTGCAGTCCGGCGGCATCCACTTGGTAGGGCTGATCCGGGTCGGACGAAAAGACGCCCTGTTGAAAGGCGTGGAGGCTGGCGATCGCCAATCCTTCCGATCGCCCTAGCACCTGGTCAGCAACGCGATCGTGGTAGCGCCACTGGCTCCCCGCCCCGGCATCCAGCAGCACGCTGACAATGGCGAGGTCGAGGCGCGATCGCGCCGCTTCTGGCCTTGACATTCCCGTGAGCATTTCATCCAACTGGGCTAGCCGAGGCGTGCCCCCGGCGTCAAAGTGTCGCCAGCGGGAGTGAAAGGGTACCTCAAAGTCAGGATAGAACTGCTGGGTAGTTTCCACCACGTACGCCGCGACAGCGTCCAACTGGCTGAGGTCGCAGGCGAAATGTTCTAGCTTTCCCGTCTCGCAGAGGGTGAATAACTGCTGGCAGCGATCGCGGATGGCTTGGGGGGTGCGGAGGTAGGCGATCGCGGCGGACTCTGACGGTGTCATCATGCCTCCTCGTATTGCCGACCGATGGTGGTTTCCAGCACCGTTTCGTCGGGCACCTCGCCCTCGGTGTAGTAACCGGCCGCTTTTTTCGCCTTCATTTCCACCTGGGCATCTTCGGGAATCAGCTCTTCGGGAATGGTGATGCGCTCACCAATCTCAATGCCGGACTGGGTCACGGCGTCATATTTCAGATTGCTCATCGACACGAACTGGTCAATGCGGGTGATGCCCAGCCAGTGCATCACGTCCGGCATGATTTCTTGAAAGCGCATGTCGGGCACCCCGGCCACGCATTCCGTCCGGGCGAAATAGGTGTCGGCGCGATCGCCCCCGGCCTGTCGTTTGCGGGCGTTATACACCAGAAACTTCGTCACTTCTCCCAGGGCGCGGCCTTCTTTGCGGGCGTAGATAATCACCCCTGCCCCGCCGACTTGCGCCGTTTGAATCGCCACCTCAATGCCGTGAACCAGGTACGGACGACAGGTGCAAATGTCGGAGCCGAACACATCGGAGCCGTTGCATTCATCATGGATGCGGACGGCCAGGGGTTTGGCGGGGTCGGTGATCGCTTCGATTTCGCCCATGATGTAGACCGTATGTCCGCCAATGGGTGGCAAAAACACTTCTAAATCGGGCCGGGTCACCAACTCGGGGAACATGCCGCCAGTTTGCTCAAACAAGGTGCGACGCAAGTCGCTTTCCGCCACGCCAAAGCGCTTGGCGATGCCGGGCAGATGCCAGACGGGCTCGATCGCCGCCTTGGTCACCACCAGTTCGCCGTTGGCTTTCAAAATTTTGCCGTCCACCTTGAGACGCCCCTGAGCGACGGCGTCTTGCAGTTCGGGAATGTTGATGTGGGCCTTGGTGATGGCGATGGAGGGGCGAATGTCGTAGCCTTCTGCCCGCAAATCGGCAAACAGGTTATTGTCCAGCGTGCCAAAAGGATCGAGGGCGACAATTTTGTCGGGGTCGCCCCAACTGGGGTAAGGGCCAATGGACACCGTCGGGGACGTGTCGGTGAGGTCGGCCTGGTGATCACGTTTGAGACTGCCACTGGCGATCGCCAACGCCCGATACACGGCATAGCCGCCAGAATGGGTGCCGATGGCGTTGCGATGGGCCAGGTTGCCCAAAGTGGCAATGATGGGGCCGCGTTCTTGCGGGTCAGGATGGCCCCACTTAACGGGGTGTGGCTGACTGCCAAATTGAGCCGGGTGGGAGGTAAGCACAATGTGCTTATGGCGAGGCGACTGAGCCGAGGTCATCGTAGAGCCCCTTGATCACTAAATTTTGAACCTATCCTGTCAGGGTAGCCCAGACTGTAGTGCCGGTTGCAATGTCGGTATTCGCCCAGGGGGTGCAAAGGGGACGGTTCCCTGGGTTTTAGCAAACGGCTTGCCGATCATCCCGCCGGGAACCGTCCCCTCACAACGCCGGGTAGCCCAGACTGTAGTGCAGATTGCAATGTCGGTATTCGCCCAGGGGACGGTTCCCTTTGGCATCGTGCATAGTTTTCTTTGTTCTGAAGTAGCCGAGGGAACCGTCCCCTTTCTGTCAAATGTCGCTCTGGCCGATGAAAGGGGTGGCCCATTTGCGCCAGTTTTCTTTGTTGAAGGGCGATCGCCATTTGCGGATCAGCGCCGCTTCCAGGGACTGACGGGCCTGGCGATCGTCGGGGGCGTAGGGCCAAAAGCCAATGTTGACCTGCACGGGCAAATCGGCGGCGCGGTGCGCCGACACATAGTTCAGAATGTAGCGTTTGCAGTCGTGGGTGCCCTTCCAACGCTGATTGGCTTTGACGGTCTCGCCCACATAGAGCAGCAGATCCGCCTCATGATCCACCACAAAATACAGCGCGGCATTGCCCGTATCGGTGAACTGCTCGCGCCAAAACTCCGCATTGCGTTGGGGCAGGGTAAAGGGATCGATTTCGTCCCCAGGGGAGGGGGCACTCTCGCCAAATAAGCTGCCTTGGGTCGCGCCTGCTCCCCCTGTCACCGTCTGTTGAAACTCGTGAATGCGCTGTTTCCAAGCGGTGAGTTCGGCGGCGCTCAGGACCGTTTGCTGGGCGGGACGGTTATACGCCCAAGACACCTCAGCGGCTTTGAGGTCTTGAGTGGAGAGCAGAGAGGGTTGATAGTCCGCCACGCGATCGCCTGCATCTAGCGTTTGCACCCACTGATGATACTGCACCCACGCTATAAGTCACGGAATTGTGAAGAAGGAAGATAGCCGCACTTTGGCCATCCCAGCTCGGGGCGGAAATCTTGGTTGTACAAGCATTTGCAAGTGATCTATTCAGCAAACATCTCGGCCAGGGTAGCCATGAGCAGTTTTTGCTCATCTCGACTGATTTGACCCAGCTTTGTGACTAATCGCGCCTTATCAACCGTACGCATTTGATCTAAGACAATTTGGCCACTTTTGCCCTGAAACTTACAGATAACCCGAGTGGGGTATGGCTTTCCTTGGGTGGTCATGGGCGCAATAATCACGGTGGCAATGTGGCGATTCATCTCATCTGGTGAAATCACGACACAAGGGCGAGTTTTCTGAATTTCACTGCCAACTGTGGGATCTAAATTGACCAAAAAGACATCAAAACGCCGGACTACCATTCCCACTCGGATTGCTCCCAATCTGTCTGATTAACTTCATCGAACAGTTCATCATCTTGATGTTCGGCCATTTCCACAAATGCCTCATCCCATCCGAGTCGAGCACTTTGGGCGGTGCGAATGGTGAGACAATCCCCTTGAACCTCAATTTCAATGTCTTCCTGAATCCCACTTTGCTCCAAGAGCATCTTAGGAATCCGCACGCCTTGAGAGTTGCCAATTTTGACAAGCCGCGTTCTGACGATAGTGCCCATAGCTAAATCCTGGTCGAACCCGAGGGTGTGATCACATTGTAATTACATTCTTGAAGCTGTTCCAACTGCGACAAATGAATTTCATGCTTCTTGGGCGGCCCCAGCTCAATATGTTCACAATCTTGGCCTGCTACTACCTGGGTGCGCCTGGCCTAAAATCTCCCCTAGCGGTAATCTTTATTTCCTTTTCGTCGCCTGACTCGATAGTCTATAAAAGTGCCTCCCATCATTTATCAAGCCAGTGCTTTCAAAAACTCTTAGTCGTCTGTTTGCCAGTTTGTGTCTTTGCCTGTGCCTAGGATGGGGAGGGATGTTGCCCGCGATCGCGGCCCCCGCCCCTGCCGACTTTAGCCAGGCCGACATTCAGGCAATCGCCACCCTGCGCGAAAAAGCCTTTATCACCAGTCGCGAGGGCGATTATGCCGCAGCGGATGAGCTGTGGACGCAGCTATTGGAGTATTTGCCAGAGGAACCCGCAATTTGGAGTAATCGGGGCATTGTGCGGGCCAGCCAGTTTCAACTGGATGAGGCCATTGCCGACTACACCCAAGCCATTGCCCTCGCCCCCGATGAACCTGACTCTTACCTGAACCGGGGGGCGGCCTACGAAATGCAGCAAGAGTGGGAGGCCGCGATCGCTGACTACAACTACGTCCTGGAAATTGATCCCCAAGAAGCGGGGGCGCTGAATAATCGCGGCAATGCCGAAGCGGGGCTGGGAGACTGGGAGGCCGCGATCGCAGATTACAAAACAGCCGCCGACCTTGATCCCAATTTTGCGCTGGCGCGGGTAAACCAGGGACTCGCGTTCTATCAAGTTGATCGCAGTGATGAAGCCCTAAAGGTATTGCGAGGCGTGGTGCGCAAGTATCCCAATTTTCCCGATGCGCGGGCAGCATTGACCGCCGGATTGTGGGCTAGCAACAAAAGGGGGGAAGCGGAAAGCCAGTGGGTTGCCGTTGAGGGCTTGGATAGCCGCTATAAAGATGTGGATTGGGTGCGCAACATTCGCCGTTGGCCCCCGAAGATGGCGGATGCCCTGGAGCAGTTTTTGACCCTGGAGGGCTAAGACCCGCGTGTTGGAACTGTCACTCATCGCTGCTTTAGGGTTTTTGGGAAGCTTTGGCCACTGTGTGGGCATGTGCGGCCCCATTACGGTCGCGTTTGCCCTTGCCGCTCGGACTCAGTCCGCAGCGACGACGGCACTCCCCACGAAAGCCCAACAGTTCGGTTTCCACCTGTGCCTGAATTTGGGACGGCTCGCCAGTTATGTATTGGTGGGAGCCGCTATTGGTGGGTTGGGCTCTGTCTTGGTCGCCAGTGGTCACATGGCCGGAGTGGGCAGTGGGCTCCGGCGGGGCATGGCGCTGTTCACGGGCACGCTGTTGATTTTCATCGGTTTGCGGCAGGTGGCTCCAGGCTTGTTGCCCCAACTGCCATTCCTACATCCGTTGCAGGGGGCGCTGCACGATCGCCTCCAGCACGTCATGGGGCATACTGCCCAGTCTCGCCGCTGGTGGACGCCGCTGTTGCTGGGCCTCGCTTGGGGGCTGATTCCCTGTGGCTTTCTGTATACGGCGCAGATCAAAGCGGCGGAAACTAGTTCGCTACTGGCGGGAGCGGCAACCATGGGGGCATTTGGTTTGGGCACGCTGCCAATGATGGTGGGCCTGGGCACCTATAGCGCCTGGTTGAGCCGCGATCGCCGCAGTCAGCTCTTTCAACTCGGCGGTTGGATTACCCTGCTGATTGGCATTTTGACCCTGCTCAGAACGGGCGACCTCATGGTGGATTATGCGGGCCATTGGTCGCTCCTGTTGCTGGCCCTGGCTCTAATTGCTCGGCCCATCAGCAAAGTTTGGTCCCAGCCCCTGCGATTTCGCCGCTTATTGGGCGTCGGGGCGTTTGTGATGGCCTTGGCGCACACTGTCCACATGCTCGAACATAGCTGGAACTGGCAACCCGCAGCGGTGCGCTTTATGCTGCCGCCGCACCAGTGGGGGATGCTCGCTGGCGCGATCGCCCTCCTGCTGATGGTGCCGCTGACGCTAACCAGTACCGATCCGGCCCAGCGGCGCTTGGGCCAGGCTTGGCGATCGCTGCATCTGCTGAGTATTCCAGCTTTGTTCCTGGGCGGGCTGCACGCGATCGTCGCTGGATCGAGTTATCTCGGCAGTCTGCAACTACAAGGGCGACCGCTGGTGCATTCCGGCTTACTAACGGGGAGCTTGCTGTTGGTGATGGCGTTGCGATCGCCCTATTGCTGGCGACTCTTCAACCTTAAGCAGTGGTATGCGCCAGCGGCCAAATCGCGGCCAGCCACTCCGTCCTCCACATCTCAATGTCACTAACCCGCTAATGGCTGTACTCTTTCCTCTTCACCGTTCACTGCTGCTCGCGACGCTGCTGGGTGGCGCGGCCATGGCCCCTGCGATCGCCCACGACGTCCAAATTGCCGATGATGTGGGTGCCACCCTGCACATCGAGCCCAACGATATCGCCCGGGCTGGAGAAGCGACCGATCTGTGGTTTGCCCTGACCCAAGCCGGCGGCCAGGTCATTCCGTTAGCCGCCTGTGACTGTACCCTCACCCTTTACGACAGCCAAGCGACCGCCGTCGAGACACCCACGCTGACGGCCATGTCCGCCGAGGGGTTCCAAAATATTCCCGGTGCGACGGTCACCTTTCCCCAGGTGGGAGCCTATGAACTGCGGCTGGCGGGCAGTCCTCAACAGGCCGGAGCATTCACCCCCTTTGAGCTGAGTTTTGAGGTGACTGTGGCCAGCCTTGCCCCCGGTGCGGCCGCCGCGCCGTCGGCCCATGACGAGACCCCGGCCACGGCTCCTGATGTGGCTATCAGTGATGAACCGCCGCCCTCGGAGACCGCGATCGCCGCCTCAGAATCAGAAGTTTCTCAAACTGCGGAAACTCCGATGCCTCCTGTATCGTCTACGCGTTGGATAGCCCCGGCCATTGGGGTCGGCCTTGTTATTGTTGTAGGCTTAGCTATCGCCATAATCAGTGGCGGACGATCGCCCAGAGGTGAGGAATGAAATTGACGGGAAAAGTATTATTAACGGGCCTCGCGGGCGGTGTCGCTGCACTATTGGGCCAGGCGTCAGGGGCGATCGCTGCGGAAAAAATTGTGCTGACTTACGGCCCGATTTCGATGCAAGTGCCCATCACTGAGTTGGAAGACTTGGCGGCCACGGGCGAGCCTTCTGGACAATTAGAGCAACTACTGAAACTGGCTAACCAGGAACCGGCATCAGTGCAAACCACCTTAACGGATCCCGTGCCGGTTAATCTCACGGTGCTTGATTTTGCGCTGAACTCGCTGCCAGGGGAATGGGCGCTGGATCAGGTGGGGGAAATTATTCACCCCGCGTCCGGGGCGGGCAGTCGCCAGGCCTTGCGTTCTGCCATCATTGCTTCCGCCGCTGACGATAACGAAATTACGCTGCTAGAAGTCATGCAGGCTTATCCCACGCCAGAGTTGATGGTGCGGGGCGATCGCCTGCTCGAAACCTACAACCAGCTTTACGACATTTTGGAGCCGTTAGAAGCCCTAGCCGACATCTTCGAAACCGACATCCTGCGCTAGTACTGCTCGGCGTAACTGCGCATACCTTTAACCCCTCACCCTAAATCCCCCTCCCGAGGGGCGAGGGACTTTCGACCCGGCTCCCTTTCTCCCAGAGGGCGAAGGCTGCTGCGTACACACATCTCGATGGCTCCCTCAAAATGCGGCATTGGCCCCCCTTTATTCCCCCAATTCTGGGGGGAGACCCGAATTCAAAGTCCCCCAAACTTGGGGGATTTAGGGGGCTGAATCGCTGGCAAGTCATGACGGATAACTTGTGTATACGTAGTAGCTGGAAGAGGGGAATGGGGGATAAGGGTGAATTGGTGTCCGTTGAGTACTAGCTTTCAGGTCGCTTCTGAACGGAATCTCGGGGCAGCAGCACGTCAGCCACTTCGGGAAATTGCTGGCGCATACAGTCGTCGCAAACACCGTGGGTAAAGTTCACATCGCCGTGGGCTGCCATAAATCGCTCGACTGTGAGCCAAAAGCCCTCATCATTGCGAATGCCTTTGCAATAAGAGCAAATGGGAATCAGCCCCTCCATAAGCTTGAGCTTTTGTAGGGAATCGGCCAGTTGTGCTGAGGTGCGCTTGAGTTCTAACTGCATGACGACCTGGCGGGCCAAAGCTTCGAGCGTTTTGAGCTGCTGGGGCGAGAGCTGACGCGGCTGATGATCAATCACACACAGAGTGCCGATCGCGACGCCAGATGGGGTCACTAATGGCACGCCCGCGTAAAATCGAATGTTGGGAGCACAAGTCACCAATTGATTGTCGACAAACCGCTCGTCCAATAAGGCATCGGGAATCACCAAGGTCTCGGGTTGGGCGATCGCATGGGCACAAAACGATACGTCCCGACTCGTTTCGCTAACGGCTAACCCGACTTTCGACTTAAACCACTGGCGATGTTCTTCTACCAGGCTGATCAGGGCGATCGGCACATCACAAATAAATGCAGCCAGCGCTGTGATGTCATCGTAGGCCTGTTCCGCCGGGGTATCTAAAATTTGGTACTGCCGGAGAGCTTCGAGTCGTTTCGCTTCCTGCGTGAGAACTGGTGGCTTCATCGTCACGACTCCACGTTTAAAATCATTGTCTCATTCTAGAAATCCCACCTGGTATCCCTGACCGGTGAACGTAAAAGTTGACAGTGCTTAATGTGCAGCCGTCATTCTCGTCACAATAACCTGGTTGAATAAATCTATCCCCCTACCCTCGATAGGAGATGAGATCTATGCAATTCCGGCGATCGCTCCTCTGGGCCATCCCCTTTAGCGTGTTAACCAGTTTTGGTGCGGCGGCTCTGGCCACCACCCTTGAACTCGACGTTTTGCCCACCCTCGACGCCCCCTTGGATAGCTGTCCCCCTCAACTGATTGCCCACGAAACCCGGCGTCCTTACGTGGAAGGCAGTTATGCCTGGGATGGCATGATCAAACTGCGGGATATCGCGACCGCCGTCCGCGTCGCTACGACTGACCCCTTCAGCATCACCTGGGTCGCCACCCTCAAGCCAGAGTTTCGCAACTGCGAAGGCTCGGCCATCATCAACCGCATTGATGACGAACCTTACGCCGGTCACGCCTACTTGCAAGTGCAGCTGGCCGACGGTGAAGTGACCGCGACCCTTGACATGACCGGCATCCCCGATGCCAACGGCTACACCTCAACGCTGCTGTTTGGGGGACTCCGGGAAGGCAACCCCCGCTGGACGTGGGGGGGCTCCGATTAGTGTGAGCTCCGTGATCGGCGATCGCCCGCTTAGATTAACCCAGGCCTCACCACCTCACCATCGTTTCTGGAGGTTGAGCTAAAACGACCCGATATTTCTGGGACAGTGTCGTAAGTTGAATCAGCCTCCCGCGTGGAAGCATGTCGTTAAATGGCAGATTTCCCCTGACCTGATAGTGATCAACGTTCACTGTGAGGCGATCGCACATTGGCTACAAAGTGTTTCCGCATCACCAGCAACGATGGGTAAAAGTCCTTTGCTAAGTTGACTCCGAAAAATTTGTGCGACCCCGATATTCCGTCTTACCGAAAGAAAGCGTCTCTATACTCACGCGCGATTGCGTCCGCTTAGATGCCGACGTTTATCGTCCTGACGCGGCGGGCAAATTCCCGGTATTGCTGATGCGGCAGCCCTATGGCCGCGCGATCGCCTCGACGGTCGTCTATGCGCACCCTAGTTGGTACGCCGCCCACGGGTTCATCGTCGTCATCCAAGATGTGCGGGGGCGCGGCACCTCCGAAGGTGAGTTTCAGCTCTTTGCCCACGAGGTCAACGACGGGTTTGACACGGTGGAATGGGCGGCTCATTTGCCGGGCAGCAATGGTCGGGTGGGCATGTATGGCTTTTCCTACCAGGGCATGACCCAGTTATTCGCGGCCCAGGCCCACCCCAAAGCGTTGAGAGCGATCGCCCCCGCCATGGTGGGCTATCACCCCGGTGAAGATTGGGCCTACGAAAATGGCGCTTTGCTGCTCCAAGCGGGGGTGGGGTGGGCCATCCAACTCGCGGCGGAAACGGCTCGCCGCCAGGGCGATCAAGTCGCGTTTCAGGCGCTGTACCAAGCGTCGCGACAGTTGCCTGTGCATGACGCGAACCCCGCTTGCCCCGAGGTGCTCCAGCGCTATGCCCCCGACTCATTTTTTCACGACTGGCGACAGCACCCGCCGGATGCGCCCTACTGGCAAAGCATCACGCCTCAACTCCAGGCCGTTGACCTGCCGATGTTACACATTGGCGGCTGGTTTGATCCGTATCTGCGGGGCGACGTGCGACTGTATCAGGAAATGGCGGCCCGCAGTCAGTTTCCCCAACCGCTGTGGATTGGGCCTTGGGGCCATTTGCCCTGGAGCCAACAGGTCGGGGGACGCAATTTTGGTACTGCGGCCAATAGCCCTATCGATCGCCTCCAAATCCAGTGGTTTGCCCACTGGCTCCGGGACGAACCGGCGCAACTACTCAACCAACCCCCGGTTAATTTTTTTGAGATGGGTCACAATCGCTGGCGAGCTTTTGACCACTGGCCCGAGGGCGATCTCCAGTGCTGGCACTTCTCCAGTAGCGGGCTCGCCGCCATGCACAGTGGCGATGGCAAACTCCTCCAGGTAACAGTGCCTTTAGTCGATGCGTCCCCCGCCTCGGCCACGGCGACGCCCAGCATCGACACTTGGGTCCACGATCCGTGGCGACCAGTGCCCTCCCAAGGGGGCCATGCGGCGTTACCGGCAGGGTCGTTTAATCGCGCCGCGATCGATGGTCGCAGCGATGTGCTCACTTACACCTCTGATCCATTGCCCCAAACCTTGGCCGTAGCGGGGCATGGGGAAATCAGCCTATATTGCCAGTGCGATCGCCCCAGCTTTGACCTCAGCCTCACCCTGTCAGAAGTGCGACCCGATGGCACTGTGTATAACTTGACCCAGGGATATGGTCGTTTCACTGGTCCCCCCAACGTTTGGCAAACTCACCGGGTGAAATTACAGCCCACCTGTTTTAGCTGTGCTCCCGGGCAGGCGTTACGGGTCAGTATCAGCGCCGCGAGTTTTCCGGCCTATACCGTCAACCTCGGCGGGGCGATCGCCCATCCCGACTCATCCCTTATCGACGCCCAAATCATTACCCTCAGCGTCAACTGTAATCACCCCCAGTCCTACCTTTTGTTGACCAGTGGCTGAGCCCTAAATGGAGCAATCCAGTGTCTTTAAATCGAGCGATGCTGGACAGCTTTCGGAATGGTGATTTTGAACGTTGTGCCCTCATCAGGGCTCGACTCGCAAATCAGTTCTCCCCGATGTTTTTCAGTAATAATCTGATAGCTAATGGGCATGCCCATACCGGTACCTTTGCCAACAATTTTTGTCGTGAAGAAAGGGTCGAAGACTTTCTGCTGAGTCTGGGCTGACATCCCAACGCCGTTGTCCGTGATGGTAATCAGAATGCTGTCCGAACCGGTCAAGCTGGTTTCGATAGAAATTTGTCCTTGGTAGTTTGTATCGCTGGCTGAATTCGACTCATACTTTTCTTCGATGGCATCAATCGCATTTGCCAGAATATTCATGAAGACTTGATTGAGCTGACCGGCATAACATTCGATTAAGGGCAGCTCGCCATACAACTTAGCGACTTTAATGGCCGATCGATGACCGTTTTCCTTAAGACGGTTAGTGAGGATTACTAAGGTACTATCAATTCCCTCGTGAATATTGACATCTTTGACTTCCGACTCATCTAGTCGAGAAAAAGTCCGCAGCGACATGACAATCTGGCGAATGCGATCGGCCCCGACATCGATTGATCCTAATAGCTTGGGCAAATCCTGTTCCATGAAATCCAGATCGATGGCGTTAATCTCATCGGTGATTTTGGCAGGCGGTTCAGGATAATGCTCACGATAGAGTTCTAAAAGGCTAAACAGATCGTGAACGTAATCTTTGGCGGGCTGAATATTGCCATAGATAAAGTTGACCGGATTATTGATTTCGTGGGCGACCCCTGCAACCAATTGTCCTAAACCCGACATCTTCTCAGTTTGCACGAGCTGTAGCTGGGTCGTTTTAAGTTCGTGAATTGCCGACTGTAGATTTTGTTCTGCCTGTTTGCGATCGTTGATTTCGAGATCGAGCTCGTGATTGCGTTTTTCTAAGGTTTGATGAGTCCTGATATAGTCCAAAATTAAGCCCGTTAAAGGGACTAAATAGGCCATGATTTTGAGAAAGTGAGCAATGTTGAAGTGGTTATCAAATAAGGCGGTCGAACCAAATGCCATGTGGGCTTGAGTGGCAATGTTGGGGATGGTGCTGATCACCAAGGCATGGGAGAAAAGATTGGGATTCTGACGATAAAACTGGGGATAAATCCAGATGCCGGCAATCACGAATAAAACTAGCGGCAGCACATCCCAAGGTCTGGTAATCAAGGCATCGGGAAACATCGTCGTCGGCAAACTGGCACTAGTGGCACAAATGTGGATAATGCCGTAAGCCAAGAGCCCAAAAGTTGCGCTGACCACCGTGACAAAGATCGTGTTGCCTTGCCATTTCCGATGGGTTGAGCCTACGAAAAACAGACTCACACCGATGATAGTTAAGGCCGCATTCGAGAGGCGACAAAGCGCCCAGGTGAAGGCAATCAAGTTCTGGTTGCTGGCCACTGCGTCGATCAGGCGGTCAGCAGCCAGGGTGTGAAACGCATCCATCAATCCCGCGCAGAGTAGGGCCACCCCAATCACGGGGGTGGTCACATCATGCTTGATGTTGAAGTGGGCAAAGGCCAAGATGACCGTGAAAATAGCGGCGCAGAAAGCACTCCACTCCAGAATGGTGTGGGTATAGCTGCCCTCCATGGCCCGGTGTAGGGCGTCAGTGGCGGCCTCTGGGGCAAGTTGCGCTGTTGTGGCTAAATCGAGGGCCACTGTGGCTGAGCTGAAATCTACCCCCAGCTGGTTAAGGGAGAACGGCAGAATGCAGACCAGAACAATGGCGATGATCAGCCATCGCGGTAGTTCGGAAGTGCTTGCTGACCGGGCTTGGGCGATCGCCCCGAATGGAGTCATGTTCCCAAACGGCAGTGTGATCCCTGGTTGGATGTTGAGCCATCGATGGGGAATGCCATGCTGGACTCGGTCTTCATTGCTCATGGCTTGGCGACTTCAGACAATAACTACCCTAGATTTCCCGATCATGGTGGCGATCCACCGGAAATCGTCAGGTAGCAAAAGTTGCGAACACCGGCAATTTCAATCAGGTGAAATCAGGGGCTGGCGATGGGTGACATAACCATGCTGACAGCGCTAGTCGTTGAGGTCGCAGCATGGCTCCCAGCCTTGGCCCCGACGGGTGGCGGCTGACCCACCCTCGTTCGCTTCAGCTCACCGCCGTTTGAGGTATGCCAAGGCGTGGTGGGCATGATTCGGTCCGTCCACGGTCTTGGGGCCAGCAGCAATTACCGAACTGACTGTAGAGAGGGGAAGCCTAACCTCTACTATTGAACAGGCAACGATATTTCTTTCCCGTTACTTCGGCAATATGGCAGATTCTCCTGGGTCAATTCCTGCTTGTGCTTGGCAACATCCCATTGGTCAAGACTGGGAACATCATTACCTCGTGCGCTATGCCAGCAATTTAGATGATGGCCCTTGGCATGGTGCGCCCCTGGGGGGTTTTGGAGCGGGGTGTATTGGGCGATCGCCCCGAGGTGACTTTAACCTCTGGCATTTGGATGGCGGGGAACATATCTTTCAAACTTTCCCCGGTTGTCAGTTCAGCGTGTTTGAGCAGAGCGGCGATCGCACCCAAGCCTACGCCCTGTGTACTGAAGCGCCGTCAGACAGCTCGCTCAGCACCTGGCAGTGGTATCCCAAAACCATCGGTCAGCGGTCTTCTCAACCCGCCGCCACCGCTAATGCCGACCCTGACCAAGCCCACACTGGCACTTACCATGCCCTTTACCCCCGCAGTTGGTTTGTTTATCAAAACGTTTTTAATGCTGAGCTGACCTGCGAACAGCTATCGCCCATTTGGGCTCACAATTATCAGGAAACCAGCTATCCCGTCGCGGTCTTTTTGTGGACGGCGCACAATCCAACCGACCAGCCAATCACCCTCAGCATCATGCTGAGCTGGCAAAATATGGTGGGCTGGTTCACCAATACGGAAAAGTCGCCAGAGGTGCTGCAACGCGATGACGGCAGCCCCTACTACGATTACGTGCCCGCGCTGGGGCAAAGTGCTGGCAACCACAACCTGTTTGTGCAGACGGGCGATGCGGTCGGCTGCGTCATGAATGGCACCTGGTCGCAACTGGGGCGATCGCCCCAGGAGGGGGACGGCAGTTGGGCGATCGCGACTCCCGTACAGACCGACACCGAACTCTTTTTCCACATCCGCTGGAATCCGATTGGCGACGGCAGTGACCTCTGGCAAAGCTTTGCAACTGACGGTTCGTTGTCGAATGACATGGCGGATCAGCCCGCTGCAGCAGACGAACAGATCGGCTGTGCGATCGCTCTGAGATTTACCCTGCAACCGGGGGAAACGCGACAGATTCCCCTCACGTTAGCGTGGGACTTACCGGTCACCGAATATGCCGCCGGGGTATCAGAATTTCGCCGCTACACCGACTTTTTTGGGCGCGAAGGCTGCCATGGATGGGCGATCGCCCGCACTGCGCTGAAGGAATTTCGTCATTGGCAGCAACAGATTATTGACTGGCAGCAGCCGATTTTAGACCGTTCGGATTTTTCCGATTGGTTCAAAATGGCGCTCTTTAATGAACTGTATGACCTGACCAGCGGCGGCACGCTGTGGACGGCGGCCACGGAAAAAGATCCGGTCGGCCAATTCGCAGTGCTCGAATGTGTAGACTACCGCTGGTACGAGAGTCTCGATGTGCGACTCTATGGCGGCTTTGCCACCTTATTGCTCTGGCCCGAGTTAGAAAAAGCCGTGATTCGTGCGTTTGCCCGAGCGATTCCCACTGCGGATGAGCGAACGCGCATTATTGGCTACTACTACACTGTCGGCGAGGCGAATCACTACGCCCCGCGCAAGCTCAAGGGGGCCACTCCTCATGATTTGGGAGCCCCCAACGAGCACCCCTTTGTGCAAACCAATTACACCAGCTATCAAGACTGCAATCAGTGGAAGGATTTATCCAGCGACTTCGTGATTCAGGTTTACCGGGCTTACAAGCTCACGGGTGAACAGGACACGCAATTTTTGGCCGACTGCTGGCCGGCGGTGACGGAAACGCTGAAGTATCTCAAACGCTTTGACACCGACGGCGATGGCCTGCCCGAAAACGGCGGTGCCCCTGACCAAACCTTTGATGACTGGCAGCTTAAGGGCGTGAGTGCTTACTGCGGCGGTCTCTGGATGGCGGCATTGGAAAGCGCGATCGCGATCGCCACAACCCTCACGGAAGCAGGCATGGCTCCCGGTAATACGCCGATTTTGGCGACCCAGTATCAGCGCTGGCTCGAACAAAGTCGTAATCACTTTCATCAAAAGCTGTGGAATGGTCAGTACTACCGGCTGGATACAGGTAGCGGCTCTGATGTCGTTATGGCCGATCAACTCTGTGGTCAATTTTGTGCGCGCCTACTGGGTTTACCCGATTTGGTGGAAGCAGAATATGTGCGATCGGCCCTCGATGCAATCTACGACGCTTGTTTCGTAAAGTTCAACGCCTATGCAGCTCAGGCCGCCATCCCCCAAACGCAGAAGTTTGCCGGAGCACAGGCAGGCACCTTTCGATCAGCCCAGCCAGAGCAGGCGATCGGGGCTGCTAACGGAGTCTTGCCCTCCGGTGTGCCAGAAGATCCGGATGGCACCCACCAACTCGAAGTCTGGACGGGGATCAACTTTGGTCTGGCGACTTTCTTTGCTCAAATGAATCAGCCAGAGCGAGCCTTTGCCATCACCGAAGCGGTCGTTCGGCAAATTTACGCCCACGGACTCCAGTTCCGCACCCCTGAAGCCATCACTGCTTTTGGGACGTTTCGCGCTTGCCACTACCTACGTCCCCTCGCCATTTGGGGACTCTACGGCATGTTAGTGGAATGGTATCTCCCCCATGATCGACCAGCTGATGCGATGCCTGAGGGCTAATGGCCGAGTCGAGATACCCGCGATCGCCACACCTTTCTATCCAGCGCACTTAGAGATGGCCCAAAAAAGACAATAGCCATGGCCTACACTTTCGAGACCATAGCTATGAATTTACAATCAGCTTAGATTTTGTCCTTAGTTCAGTGCTTCTGCACCACCCACGATTTCCAGGATTTCCTGAGTAATAGCAGCCTGACGCGCTTTGTTGTAATCCAAAGTCAGGGACTTCACCAAATCACTAGCATTGTCACTAGCATTATTCATGGCGGTCATGCGAGCCGCTAGCTCACTAGCCGCAGCTTCCTGCAACGCTCGCAAAATCTGATTGCTAAAGTACAGCGGCAGCAACGCATCCAGAATTTGCACCGGATCTTGCTCAAACAGCATATCCTTCGGAAAAGTGCGATCGCCGACAGCCACCTTCTCACGGGCGACGTCAATGCGACCACTGCGAGTAATCAGTCGGAAGATTTCGTCGTCGTCTGCTTCTAAACCCTGGGGATCAAGGGGCAGTAGCGTTTGAACGACCGGCCGAGAACTGACCAGAGAAACGAACTTCGTATACACCAGTTCAACTCGATCAACAGTGCCCGACAAAAATAGGGACAAAAGCTGATCCGCAATTTGAGCTGCCTCGTCCGCAGTGGGAATTTGCTCTAACTCAGTGAACTTAGAGTCGATGGGCCGATCTCGACGACTAAAATACTGAACGGCTTTACGTCCCACCAAAATATAGGTGTACTCAATATTGCTGGCCGTCAGCTCTTTCGCCCGGTTTTCGGCACGCCGAATCACATTACCGTTGTAGCCCCCGCACAAGCCGCGATCGCCGGAAATCACCAGCAACGCGACCTTTTCCACCGGACGTTCCTGCAGCAAAGGCAAATCAACGTCTTCAAACTTGAGCCTTATTTGCAAACCATGCAAGACCTGCGCCAAGCGATCAGCAAACGGGCGAGTCGCAATCACCTGCTCCTGTGCCCGCCGCACTTTAGCAGTAGCGACCAGACGCATCGCTTCCGTAATCTTGCGAGTATTTTTAACTGACTTAATGCGATCTCGAATTGCTTTTAGGTTAGCCATTCCTCTACCTTCCCAACCAACGAAGCATCCGATGACCAACTAAGAAGTATAGCCACCAGATGCCAATCTACAACTCTAAGCAGTCGCCATAAAGGCTTGCTTAGTTTCCTCAATGGCCCCTTTGAGAATTTCTAACAGCTCATCGGTGAGCTTCTTCTCAGTCTTAACAATCTCGGCGTACCGAGGCTTACTAGTCTTGAGATAATCTCTCAGCTGCTTAGAAAACTCAGTGATCTTATCCACCGGAATATCGTCTAATAATCCGTTGATACCGGCATAGATGATCGCAATTTGCTCTTCTACAGGCAAAGGTGAATTCTGAGGCTGCTTCAGTAGCTCACGTAAGCGAACTCCTCGCGCCAATTGATCTTGAGTGGCTTTATCCAAATCTGATGCAAACTGAGAAAAGGCCTGCAGTTCGTCAAATTGAGCCAGTTCTAACTTCAACTTACCGGCGACTTTCTTCATTGCCTTGATCTGGGCAGCCCCGCCAACTCGGGACACAGAAATACCCGCATTAATCGCTGGACGCAGACCCGAGTTAAACAGATCAGATGACAGGAAGATTTGGCCATCAGTAATCGAAATAACGTTGGTCGGAATATACGCAGAGACGTCTCCAGCCTGAGTCTCGATAATCGGCAGAGCCGTCATGCTACCGCCGCCGAGTTCATCGCTGAGTTTAGCCGCCCGCTCTAACAAACGCGAGTGTAAGTAGAACACGTCGCCAGGGTAAGCTTCACGTCCCGGTGGACGACGTAGCAACAGCGACATCTGACGATAAGCCTGAGCTTGCTTAGACAGATCATCGTAGATGACCAGAGTATGCTTACCCTTATACATGAAGTATTCGGCTAAGGTTGCGCCTGTGTAGGGAGCTAAATACTGTAGCGGGGCAGGGTCACTGGCATTAGCCGCAACCACAATGGTGTAATCCATTGCTCCGCGCTCTTCCAAGGTATTCACAACCTGCGCAACTGAAGCTGCCTTTTGCCCAATGGCAACATACACACAGATAACATCTTCACCTTTCTGATTCAGAATGGTGTCAATCGCTACTGCGGTTTTGCCAGTCTGGCGATCGCCAATAATAAGCTCGCGCTGTCCTCGCCCGATAGGAATCATGGCGTCGATAGCAGTAATTCCCGTTTGCATCGGCTCACATACCGACTTACGAGCAATGATGCCGGGTGCCATAGACTCGGTTAATCGAGTCTCACCAGTCTCGATGTCACCTTTCCCATCGATCGGACGAGCCAAAGCGTCAACGACTCGACCCACTAGAGCATCACCTACAGGAATTGAATTGATTTTTCCAGTCGCTGTTACCGGACTGCCCTCCTGAATGCCATAGCCAGCCCCCATCAGCACAGCACCAACGTTGTCTTCCTCTAGATTTAAGGCAATACCAACGGTACCATCTTGGAACTCTAGCAACTCACCGGCCATAGCTTTTTCAAGGCCATATATCCGAGCGATACCGTCACCCACCTGCAGCACGGTGCCGACATTGGAAACTTGAACAGATTGATCATACTGTTCAATTTGCTGCTTAATAATGTTACTGATTTCGTCAGGTCTGATAGCTACCATTGGAATTGCTCTACTGAACTGAATGAACGATAAAAAACGAAAACAATCTTACAAACTCAAGCTGAATATGAGACCACCATCAAGTCTCTTAAGTCAACTGCATACTCAGACGCCTCAACTGACCGCGCAGACTAGCATCAACGACTTGAGAACCGACTTTGATAATGACGCCACCTAGCAAATTAGGTTCGATGCTAACGGCTAAATCAACCCGCTCAGCACCAGTCATCGCAACGACCTTCTGACGAATCTGATCCTGCTGTGATTCTGACAAGTCAATGGCTGAAGCTACTTCAGCTAGTACAATGCCTCGCAGCTGTCTTAGCAGTTCTTGATAGCGCTGTAAAACTGGGACGATAAATCCAACACGGCCCTTATCAACCAACAGTTTTAGAAAGTTCTTAAAGAGTGGATTCAGATCGCTTGAAATTTCTTCCAACACTCCCTTCTTCGCATCCTCACTCATGAGAGGATTCTTCAAGAACTGCTCAAGCTCTTCCGAAGCCAATAAAAGCTCCAAGACGGCCTGTGCATCTTCACCAAACTGATCTTCAAGGTTCTGATCTTGAGCAAGAGACATCAAGGCCTGAGCATAAGGATCGGAAACTTCTAGAGAAACAGTTGTCGCACTCATAAATAATTAGTCCCCCAGCAGTGCAATACTTTTATCAACCAAAGCAGTCTGAAGATCTGGTGTCAGTCGTGAAGGTAATTCTTCTTCTGCACGCTGCAAAGCTAACTCAGCGATTCGTTGCCTTAGCTCCCGCATCACCTTTTCCTGCTGGAAGGTAACATCCTGATCTGCAGCAGCCTTCATTTTCTCAACGTCAGCTTTTGCCTGCGCTAAAATCTCTTCGCTAACCTTAGACGCATTTTCCTTCGCCGCTGCTACGATCTCTTTCGCTTTGGATTGGGCTTGCGCCAGATTTTCTTCTTGCTGTTTTAACGATTCCTGGGCTTCTTGCTGGCGACGCTCAGCATCCAGAATCGCTTCTTCGATGGAAGAACGACGAGTCGATAAAGTTTTTCCCAGAAATTTACGCCCAAAGTAAAACAGCACACCCCAAATAATCACTAAGTTAATGAGGTTTGTCTCTAGCAGGTCAAAATTTAAGCCAAAACCACTTCCTTCAGTTGCCAGCAGTGAAAGACTAATCATAATTCCTCATTCCCTAACACAATCCAAAGAGTTAAATTCAAATGCTGTAAACGCCCAGCAGCTTACGCGGCACTCAAGAGCTTATCCAACATTTGCTGTGTCAAAGAAGCAACTTGTCCCTCTAAAACTTCAAAAGCCGAAGCTTTTTGTGCATCAATTTCTTTCTGAACCTGCTCCTTATTTGCCTGAGCTTCTTGCTGAGCCGCGGCAATTTGACTACTTGCGACTTTCTCCGCTTCGGCTTGTGCTTCAGCAATAATTGCCTGAGCCTGCCTACGCGATTCAGCAAGCTCTTGCTCATACTGCTGCGCGATCTTTTCAGCCTTAGCCAATTTCTCTTTGGCACCAACAATACTGGAATTTACATAACCATCCCTTTCGTCAATTGCATCTCCCAAGGGACTGTAAAAAACCTTGTTCAATACCACAGCCAAAATGAGGAACTGAATCGCCATCAAAGGGAGGGTGGCATTAATGTCAAAAAGGCCACCACCTTCTTCAACTGCCAGTAGCAACGTCCAACTCATCGCACTCAAACCTTACAGCGTCATTATCTAGAGAAAGTCCAATATTCCAAGGCCTCTCAGCCGAGAAAAATCCCGGCTGAGAGCGATAGCCTCTAGCTAAACGGATTCGCAAAGAGCAAAACCAGAGCTACAACGAGACCATAGATGGTCAGCGCTTCCATGAATGCCAAAGAAAGCAATAAAGTTCCGCGAATTTTACCTTCAGCCTCGGGCTGACGAGCAATACCTTCTACTGCTTGACCAGCTGCAGTACCTTGACCAATGCCCGGGCCAATAGCAGCTAGCCCAACGGCCAATGCAGCAGCAATCACAGATGCAACAGCAACAATAGGTTCCATTTCCTTACCTCAAAGTGTGGATGTTCTACTAAACAACTACAGAATCGAACTTACCATCTGGTTCGCTCTTAAATGTGGCCCTAAGGACCGCCTTGTTGATATTGCGCTTAGAAATCCACGCATCAACTTAGGATCATCTGGATAGCCTGTAAACTATCCATGCTCTTCCTCACCATGGCCTTCTATCGCTTCACCAATGTAAACAGCAGCAAGAGTTGCAAAAATCAGTGCCTGGATGGCGCTCGTAAATAGCCCCAGAATCATGACCGGCAAGGGCACGAATAATGGGACGAGCAGCACCAATACAGCAACCACCAACTCGTCTGCCAGAATGTTTCCAAAGAGACGAAAGCTCAGCGATAAAGGCTTGGTGAAATCTTCCAAAATATTAATGGGCAGAAGGATTGGAGTTGGCTCAATGTAGCGAGCAAAATACCCCAAACCCCGCTTTCTGAATCCTGCATAAAAGTATGCCAAAGAAGTCAGCAAAGCAAGTGCCACGGTCGTATTAATGTCATTAGTTGGTGCAGCCAACTCACCTCCTGGAATGTGGATGAGTTTCCACGGAAGCAGAGCACCTGACCAGTTCGACACAAAAATGAAAAGGAATAGGGTTCCGACAAAAGGCACCCAAGGACGATATTCCTTTTCGCCAATTTGACCTTTTGCCAAATCGCGAATGAACTCCAGGCCATATTCCATAAAGTTTTGCAGACCTGATGGAATACGTTCTATTTTCCGAGTCGCTAACACCGAAAACAAGAGCAACAAAGCAATGACAAACCAAGATGTCATGAAGACTTGGCCGTGGATTTTGAGGCCAGCAATTTCCCAATAAAAATGCTCTCCCACCTCCAACTTAGCCAACAGCAGTGACATCGGCACTAAATCAATCATCTCTAAGCCATTCTTAAGATTTGCACAAAAGGTTGCCGGAAAAATGGTGCTAGACTCTCTTAACCAAGGCTTGAACTGTGTAAAGAAAGCAAAGCTATTTCTCTCCAGGGACAACAGTCCATATGATGTATCCAACAAGGGCAGCCTTGTAAGTTAGAAAGCCTAAAAATACAGGCATAACCTCAAGCTGATTCCATTGGCTAGCAACCAAAACCATTGCCGCGACTAAAGCCAAACGGCTACTGGATATCCGAGTAGAGCTTCTACCTATTGCCTCAACGTTCTTGGATAACATCCTCAAGTAAACCACGCCTGTGCATGCACCAAGCAAATAGTTGAGGCCGATATGCAAAGAATACGTGAAGCAAGTTGCCGCAAAAACCACCCCAGAGAAGGCAATTGTTGTCTTCAGCAACTGTGCCTGCAGCCTGTAAAAGCTGTCCATCGATGCTTCAGAGGAAGATGCGACTTCAGGCTTTTCGGTCTCTACCGCATCAGATATTTCAGAATTGGAAGGAATCTGCACGTAGCTTATCCGGCTAATTCAGAATGTTTGGCCCAGAACCACCGCAGTCTAGCTGTGTTCAAGGCCAAAGCAGATCATATCACGGTAATAATCTTTAATTTTTGCGATATGCCAGATCTACCTAAAAATTGTATGGAATTTGGCTGAAACTCAGATTGATTGCCAGTCGCCCAGTACTACCGAACTCTACCGAACTATCGCTGCGGCTTCTGGCAGCAATCTCAGCGTATGTTGTGCGGGGGGGAGCCCTGGTCTGATTTGAGTGTGACCTCTAATGATTGGTCGGTCACTTTGAGAGGAGTTCGTGATCTATAGCACCCTGCAATTGACAGGCCAGCATGAAGGGTAGTGAGCAGTATGCTCTGCAGTGCCAGTTTATTGCCGATCATGCATAGTGACGCGAACCACCGATTCAGGGATGGGGGCTATTGGCAATATCAATTCTAGGGGGCGCGAGGATGTCGACATGTCTGACCAGTCAGAGTTAAGCTCCAAAGCCTGCTTGCAAATTGGCAATATGGCTTGGGGTGGACATCTTGCCCGTGAGTACAATCCGTAATCCAAGAATTTAAATTCATTTTTTACCTTTACGTCGTGGGTTCAGCGCCTCATCTCCATAAATCTCTACAAGGAATCTGGATTACCTGTCAGGACTAAGCCAATTAAGAACATGCACCGCATGCTAAAGACCTTTTTCACTGCCGCCTAAGCCCCCAAGTTTCTTCTAGGGTTGATGGCGCACTGACGGGCTCAAACCTGGTGGTGACAATCAATGGCCCTGACAGTCATCCCTCAAACGTTACAGAGCTTTACACCTTTCTAATCTTTTGGCGCTGAGCCTTGTAGGATGACGTTTAGCTGAAGAAGCTGCTGATGTTACACAGTTTTTAACATTGACTGGTTTCTATCCCAAATCGTTTTAATCTGAAGTCTGGATCGATCACTTGTTGGTTGATGTCCCAGATTTATTCATTGTTTTTGATCGCCGCTAGGTTTCTTCCTATCACCGTAATTGCGGTGGGTTTTGAGTGCCTGGCGCAATCTGTTTTTGAAGGTTGAGTAGGGAGCCGTTGAGAAAGAATGACTCTAAAAGCTAGTGGCGGGAGCGTTGTGGCGCGCCCCCAGCTGTATCAAACGCTGCCAGTCGCGACTATCTCCCAAGCGGAACAGCAAGACCGCTATATGAGCAAGGGAGAACTGCAGGAACTTGTCGGTTTCTTTAACTCGGGAGGCAAGCGGATTGCGATCGCTGAAGCGCTCACTCGATATTCTGAGTTGATTGTTTCTCAAGCGGCCAACCGAATCTTTACGGGCGGCTCACCGCTGTCTTACTTGGAGCGCCCAGCTGAAAGTGATGCTCCCCAGATGACCATGGGCGGGGAAGTCATGGATGCGGCAGCGGCGACCAAGTTGGGCACTGCCACCTACGTTGATGACGATGGTGGTGGTATTTTCGAGGGATTGCGGTCAATTTTCAGCGTTGGGACGCCTACTGGGCCAATTCCACCTGGATTCCGGCCGATCAATGTCTCTCGTTACGGCCCCAGCAACATGCAGAAATCGTTGCGAGACATGAGCTGGTTTCTGCGATACCTCAGCTACGCAATTGTGGCTGGTGATCCGAATATTATCTCAGTCAACGTTCGGGGTCTGCGAGAAATCATTGAGAATGCTTGCTCGACGGCTGCCACTATCGTGGCAATTCAGACAATGCGGTTTGCGGCTTTACGCTACTTCCGCAGCGATCAAGAAGCAACCGAGATTGTTTCTCAATACTTCGATGTCCTTCTGAGTGAATTCAAGGCTCCGACTCCTTCTAATAAGTTGCGACAGCGGCCTTCGAGTGATCAGCAAGGTCTGGAACTGCCACAAATCTACTTTAATGCGGCTGAGCGGCGACCCAAATATGCGATGAAGCCTGGGCTGTCGATCTTGGAAAAGCAGGACGTTGTCAAAGCAGCTTATCGTCAAGTCTTTGAGCGTGATATTACTCGGGCCTATTCACTGAACCTCAGCGACCTAGAGTCTAAGGTTAAGAATGGCGAAATCTCCATGAAGGAGTTCATTCGTCGTCTGTGTAAGTCGCCTCTGTATCGCAAAAACTTTTTTGAGCCCTATATCAATAGTCGCGCCCTTGAACTGGCGTTCCGTCATATTCTTGGTCGGGCTCCGAGTTCTCGTGAAGAGGTGCAGCAGTATTTCTCCGTCGTGTCCGCTGGTGGTTTGCCAGCGCTGGTTGATGCCTTGGTGGATTCACGGGAGTACGCAGATTACTTCGGTGAAGAGACGGTGCCTTATCTGAGAGGGTTAGGGCAAGAGGCACAAGAATGCCGCAACTGGGGACCCCAGTTTGACTTGTTCAACTACAGTGCACCTTTCCGGAAAGTTCCTCAGTTTATTACGCTGTTTGCGGCTTATGACCAGCCGCTGCCGGATCAGCATGTTTATGGTTCTGGCAACGATCCGTTAGAAATCCAGTTTGGGGCGATCTTCCCCAAAGAGACTCGTAATCCAGATGCGACACCGGCATTCTTTAATAAAGACACTCGCCGCATCTTGATTCGTCGGGGAGCGGGGATTGATAACCAATTGAGTAACCCTGCGGCCCGGCCAAAAGCCCCAGGTTCTTTGGGGCCTAAGGTCTTTAAGCTCGACCAGATACCAGCTACTGGGAATACTCAGGCGAGTGTCCGGTTCTCAGAAACCTCGACGCAGGCTGTAATTAATGCGGCATATCGGCAGGTCTTTGGACGTGACTTGTACGATGGACAAAGGCTGAAGACTGCAGAAATCAAGTTGGAAAATGGCGACATCACGGTTCGTGAGTTTATCCGCAGCTTGGCGAAGTCGGAAGTTTTCCGCAAGATGTATTGGACTTCTTTGTATGTGATGAAGTCGGTTGAGTACATCCATCGGCGTTTGTTAGGGCGTCCTACTTATGGTCGTCAAGAGACTAACAAGTACTTTGATATCTGTGCGAAGAAGGGCTTTTATGCCCTGGTAGACGCCATTATTGACAGCCCAGAATACAATGAGGCTTTTGGGGAAGACACCATTCCCTATGAGCGTTATCTGACCCCTGCTGGGCTATCGATGCGGACAATGCGGGCAACCACAATGGCGGCTCGTGGCATGGCCCAAAACATGCCGGAGGGGATCCCTCGTTTTGTTGAGCTTGGTCAATCTGATAGCGATCGCTCTCAGCCCGATTTGCAAATGCGAGTCGCCCAGGGTGTGAGCCGTCAGCGTCAAGAAACCAAGATCTTCAAACTCACCAATTTGGCCGATAAGCCAGCCT
Source organism: Halomicronema sp. CCY15110 (assembly GCF_016888165.1). Lineage (GTDB taxonomy): Bacteria > Cyanobacteriota > Cyanobacteriia > Phormidesmidales > Phormidesmidaceae > Halomicronema. The sequence goes on from NZ_JACSWC010000433.1 coordinate 123,931, forward strand.
TGAAGGTAATTATTCAAGCGGCTTACCGACAAATTTTTGAGCGCGATATTGCTCCTTACGTGGTGCAGAATGAGTTCACCGCGCTGGAGAGTAAGCTCGGCAACGATGAAATCAATCTGAAAGAGTTCATCGAAGGGTTGGGATGTTCGCAGCTATATCTACGTGAGTTTTACGCTCCTTATCCCAATACGAAAGTGATTGAGTTGGGAACTAAGCACTTCCTGGGTCGAGCCCCTGTTGATCAGGGTGAAATTCGGAAGTACAACCAGATTCTGGCCACGCAAGGTCTGAGGGGCTTTATCCAAGAGATGCTGAGCAACCCAGAATACGCTGAGTGTTTTGGTGAAGACACTGTCCCTTATCGACGCTTCCCCACTTTGCCCGCAGCCAACTTCCCCAACACAGAACGGCTTTACAATCAGTTAACTAAGCAAAATAAGGAACTGGTCGTGCCGAGCTTTGAACCTGTCTAGGCAAAGACACACTTAGCTCTAGGCCGGCTTAATCCATTGCCAGACTTTCGGGCAGGAAACCTTATGTTGTTAAGGTTTGAGGTACTAGAGGGCTTAGGGCTGATTGTTCGTCAACGACCCACCTAAGGTGTTGACTTTTTGGCAGAGATGACCACCTAGCGATCAGGTGATCATCTCTGTTTGTGTACTTTAAAAGCTTCTATGGGCAAGGCTTTGAGAAGATGAGTAGCACTATTACAAAATGTTTCACTCATCCAAGAAGGCGAGTCTGATACCGGACAATAATTCGGTAAGGTGCCTATTACTTAGCAGTTCCAGAGAGCAAATGAGGACTTTACGAAACCTTGCCACTCTTGGCAAAGTAAAGCGTTATTTGTTGTCATGCTGTCAGTTAATGGGCTCAAGTTTTAAGTCGGCAGAGGTGATTTTCACTGCCTCTTAGGAGTAGCTGCTGGCTGTTTAGATTCAGTGATTGCCAGCTATTAATTTGATATCTGGTTACATTTTTCGGAGGAATCCATCCAATGAGCATTGTCACGAAATCCATCGTGAACGCCGATGCAGAGGCCCGTTACCTCAGCCCCGGCGAACTAGACCGTATTAAGTCCTTTGTGACTTCTGGTGAAAAGCGTCTTCGGATCGCTCAGGTTTTGACTGAGTCGCGTGAGCGCATCGTCAAGCAAGCTGGCGATCAAATGTTCCAAAAGCGCCCTGATGTGGTTTCCCCTGGTGGAAATGCATATGGCGAAGAAATGACCGCAACTTGCTTGCGTGACATGGACTATTACCTGCGTCTCATCACTTACGGGGTGGTTGCGGGCGATGTGACCCCCATCGAAGAGATCGGTTTGGTCGGTGTGCGGGAAATGTATAACTCCCTCGGCACTCCCATTCCTGCAGTTGCAGAATCTATTCGCTGCATGAAGGCGGTGGCTTCTGGTTTGTTGTCTAGTGAAGATGCAGCGGAAGCTTCTGCTTACTTTGACTATGTCGTGGGTGCAATGCAGTAATTCTGCAAAGTACTAAGACGTTTTTAACGCAAGTAAGAACATTTAAGGAATCAAATCATGCAAGACGCAATTACTGCAGTCATTAACGCCTCCGATGTGCAGGGCAAGTACCTAGATGGTGGCTCCCTGGACAAGTTGAAGGCTTACTTCCAAACGGGTGAGCTGCGGGTTCGTGCAGCTACCGCGATTAGCGCCAATGCGGCTGATATTGTCAAGGAAGCAGTTGCTAAGTCTCTGCTTTACTCCGATATCACCCGTCCCGGCGGCAATATGTACACCACTCGTCGTTATGCTGCTTGCATTCGCGACTTGGACTACTATCTGCGCTATTCCACTTACGCCATGTTGGCGGGTGATCCTTCTATCTTGGATGAGCGTGTACTGAATGGCTTGAAAGAGACCTACAACTCTCTGGGTGTGCCCATTGGTGCAACTGTGAACGCGATTCAAGCAATGAAGGAAGTCACCGCTGGTTTGGTTGGCGCTGACGCTGGTAAGGAAATGGGCGTCTACTTCGACTACATCTGTTCTGGCTTGAGCTAGACGTAGATCTGAGTAGCTTCGTCTCCCATCTTGTAGATGGGCTCCCGCAGAAACTCTGTCTGGGGTGAGTGTTATTACTAAGAAGTTCTGAGTATGGCATTGGCTTTAGACACAGGCCTTCTGCGGGAGATGTTTCCGGTTTTGAGGGCTTAATCGGTTTTTGCAGACTTTCTGAGTGAAAGCGCGATCGCCTATTAATGCGCCCTTCTCTTTGCTGTCGATTGACATTAGGTTTTAGGAGAGCTGATTAGCCATGCGAATGTTTAAGATTACGGCCTGTGTCCCGAGTCAAACTCGCATTCGCACCCAGCGAGAGTTGCAAAACACCTTTTTCACCAAACTGGTTCCCTACGACAACTGGTTTCGTGAGCAGCAGCGCATCCAAAAAATGGGTGGCAAAATTGTTAAGGTCGAAATGGCAACAGGTAAGCCCGGTACCAACGCCGGATTGCAGTAAGCTTCAAACTTTTGCTTTGGGTAATGTGAGTGATTAAGGCGGGTGTGTGTGATGCATGCCTGCTTTTTTGTGGCTTATGGATAGTGGTGATTGCTCTCCCAAGGGTTCAAGTGGTGATGTGCCGCCATGGATTAGAGCTTGGGGCTGATTATCATGCTTTATTCACAAAATTCACGCTCCCATGGCTAAGGGCTGTGCCAATGGAGCCTCTGGTGTCTTCAAGAGCGAGGCTGGTGCTGTCCCTTGGGGAAAGAATTCGCTAGAGTCAGACCGTTGTTTGTGTATGAGGCGGTCACAATGCAGACCCTACGGTATCCGAACGGTGACACGATGCCGATGATCGGCTTAGGAACCTGGAAGTCGGCTCCTGGAGAAGTGTATGAAGCGGTGAAAGCCGCGCTTAGTCTAGGGTATCGACATATTGACTGTGCGCTCATCTATGGCAATGAGGCCGAGATTGGTCGGGCGCTGGCGGAGTCTCTGCAGTCTGGTATTGTCACCCGTGATGAATTGTGGATTACGTCTAAACTTTGGAACGATTCACACGCGCCTGGGGATGTTCAGGCTGGTTTGAAGCAGACTTTGGCTGATTTGCAGTTAGATTATTTGGATTTGTATCTGATGCACTGGCCTGTGGCGATCAAGTCGGGGGAGGGCTTTCCGCTTACGAAAGAAAAGCTGGTGAGCCTGGAAGAGCTGCCGATCGCGACGACTTGGCAGGCGATGGAGTCTCTGGTGCAAGCGGGCATGACTCGACAGATCGGGGTTTCTAATTTCAGCATTATGAAGCTGCGATCGCTGCTAGACACCGCCACCATTCGCCCGGTGATGAATCAAGTCGAACTGCATCCCTATTTACAACAGACAGATCTGCTGGAGTTCGCACAAGCTCAAAATGTTTTCCTCACGGCCTACTCCCCCTTGGGATCATCCGATCGCCCTGCTTCACTCAAAGCTGATGATGAACCCGTGTTACTAGAAGCCCCAACCATTGTGGAAATTGCCGCCCAGCATCAAGCGACGCCAGCGCAAGTATTGATTCGGTGGGCGATGCAGCGGGGTACGGCAGTGATCCCTAAATCGGTGAATCCGGCCCGGATCGAACAAAATTTAGCGGCTGCCCAGATGACATTGACAGGCGACGATATGGCAGCGATCGCAGCCCTGGATCGCCACCGTCGCTATGTCGATGGCTCTATCTGGGTGGTAGAAGATGGCCCCTACACCCTGGCTAATCTGTGGGACGAATAATTCAGTGAGATAACCCGGCAGCCACAGCCCTACCCTAAACCTTGGCGGTCCAGCACAGCGCTCCCCAAATGGTGAGTGCTATCGGCGCTTATAAACTCAAGACCCAGTCCCGCATCAGCTGATTTACCTGCTGGGGCACTTCATCGTGGGGGCAATGCCCCGCCTGCAAAAAATGTTCCTGAAGTTGGGGATAATGCTGACGAAACTGCTCGCTGCGGCGGCGGGTATCCATCCAGGGGTCGCCTTCTCCCCACAAAATCAAGAGGGGGGCAGACATCTGTGCCAATAAAGCATCGACAGTATCGCCTTTGGGAGATTTGAACACCGACGCAAAGACTTGGGCAGCCCCCAGATCATTAGCTGGCCGCAGAATATCGTCAACTAGTTGGTCAGTGACGACTGTTTGGTCAATATAAACCTGCTGCAGGGTTTTGCGAACGTTACGCCGCTGCCGCACGTATTGAAACAGGAGCCAACTGGGAAATGGCTGGAGCATGAACATCTGGATGGTTTGTCGAATAGCCGTTTGCCAGGGATTAGGGGGTGCTGCGGCTGCGCCGTCTGGAAACGGGCCAGCGCTGTTGAGCAATACCACGCCAGCGACGGACTCGGGATGGTCGGCAGCGACGCATAAGCTGGCATAACCGCCGAGGGAATTACCCGCAATCACGGTGGGGCGGCCAATCATTTCTTGGATGAAGTGATGCAGTTGGTTGCGCCAAAGCTGACCGCTGTATTGCCGATCAGGCTTGGCCGATCGCCCAAAGCCGAGTAAATCGATCGCCCAAACCTCAAAGTCAGCCTGTAACTCATGAATATTTTTGCGCCAGTGGTCAGTGGATGCGCCGAACCCATGTACCAGTAGCAGCGGTGGGCGATCGCCGCGCGGTTCACCCGCTGCGACGTAGTAGATATCATGGCCTTCCCAGGACCAAAACTGCCCCGGCAGTGCCGACACAGCATGAATATTGGGGGCGATCGCGGCAGTCATGAACACTGACCTCTGTAAAGGTATGTAACAATCTGTATCTTACTAATTTTTAGCGAGATGTTGACACGATTAATGGCCTCATCAGTCCCGGCTAACCGAGTGGCTTGAGGTCACCGTCGCCGCGATCGCTCAGTAAAAACGGGAGAATTCTTGGAGAAAAGGGATCAAGCAGTCTATTCTCACAAACAGGCAAACAATCATCTAGGCAAATCGCTTAAAGCATCCCGTTATCGCTATGGCAGCACTCACCCGCACTAAAAAACGTCGTCCCATTATCAGAACGACAGCGCTCTGGTTTGAGCGTTTGGTCGCCGTCCTGGCGGTGATCAATTTCATGCTGGTTCTATTTGATCTCAGCTACATCCGCTTTCGCGACATCTACCTGCGGTTCTTTCCCGAATTTACCCAGTGGTATGGCGAAGTCTTCAAAGGCATCACCCCGGAACGCACCACTGTTAACTATCTCAACACGATTGATAAATTAGAAGAGCAAGTCGCCCAAACTGGCTTGCAATCGGTGCAAGCTCAGTCACTGCTGGCGGATTTGCGGGAACAGAGCAGTGCCATTATCGATGAAGATCCGTTCAGCATTGCTAGCAAATCAGGCACCCTAGAGCGGATCAAAAATAGTGTGCGCGATCGCGTCGAGTTGGAGTCTTCTAAAGCGGCATTCGACACCTTCTGGAGTGAAGACTATCTCACCACCCAAGGGTGGACTCAAGAAATCACCTACTTCAACGAAGACATCGTGCCGTTGTTTGAAACTAACTACTTCCGTGGCATTGGTGAAAATGGTCAGCCTGCCGACTATTTCTTCTGGAAACTGGATATTTGGTTTATCGCCTTTTTCGCCGCCGAAATGCTGTTGCGGTCGCTTTACATCAGCCGCCGCTATAAGAACTACACTTTGCTAGATGCCGTCCTGTTGCGCTGGTACGACTTGCTGTTCTTTCTGCCGTTTTGGCGCTGGCTGCGAGTGATTCCGGTGTCGGTGCGAGTCAATCATTCGCAACTGGTGAACCTGATTCCCCTACGCAATCGCATTAATCGCATCTTCGTGTCCACCTTTGCGGTGGAATTGACGGAAATTGTCGTCTTGCGCATTGTGGATCAAGTGCAAAACCTCATTCGTGATGGTGATGTCGCCAAATGGCTGTTAGCGATCGGCGCAAAAAATCAATACATCGATATCAATGGCGTGGATGAAGTCGAAGCCATTACTTCCAAGCTGACCACGATTACGATTTATCAGGTGTTGCCCCACATCAAACCAGAAGTGGATGCTTGGTTGCAGCACAGTGTCATGCAGGCGCTGAATCAAGCCCCTGGATTTCAGAGCTTTCGCGGTTTGCCCGGCATCGGTAACTTGCCCGAGCAGATTTCACAGCAGGTGATTAGCCAGCTATCGCAAACGCTGTATCAGACAGCGACCGGCGCGATCGAAGATGAGCAAGGAGCGGCTTTGACTCGCGATTTGCTCTCTAAGATTGGTGAGACGCTACGGAACGAGGTGCAGCAAGATAATACGGTGGATGAACTGGAACAGTGGACAGTCGCGTTGTTGGAAGAAATCAAAATCAACTATGTCCAACAGCTTTCGTCTGAGGATATCGATCGCTTACGAGACGAGAATTACAAACTGTATGACTTGACTCAAACCCGACGATGATTGGGGTGTAGCCTTTTAAGGTACCGTCCAGCGATAATCATGCGGCGATTTTGCGTTAGTATTGTAAGCCGAGCGGTTCAAGTTTGATCCGTTCCTTCCTGATACTGAACGTTCTAGGAAGTGGGCTTCGCACCCACTTTTTTTATTGGAGTTTTGTATGGTTCATCCGCTGGTGCCTCAAATCTTGGACTTAGCGACCCCCATCGCTGAGCACCTGGGGTTAGAGGTCGTGGATGCGGTCTTTCAGACGAACCATGCGCCCCCGGTTTTGCGGGTTGATGTGCGCAATCACCAGGCCGAAGATACCAGTTTGGAGGATTGCGCGCACATGAGTCAGTCGCTGGCGGCTGTCCTTGATGAGACTAATCTCATCCCTGATGCCTACGTTCTCGAAGTATCCAGTCCAGGGATTTCAACAACGCTCACCAGCGATCGCGATTTCATGGTCTTCAAAGGCTTTATGGTTGAGGTCAAGCTGACAGAAGTGTATAAAAAGCGCCAAACCTGGATCGGTCAATTACTCAAACGCGACGATGATTATGTTTATTTAACGCGCAAGGGAAAGTCGACTAAATTACCGCGATCGCTCGTCGCCCAGGTGGAGTTGAGCAATCAGGCCATAGAGTAGATCGCTAGAGCCCGACAGACCCAGAGGTCTCTACAGTTAAGTATTACGTGGCTACCGCGATCGCCACTGTTTTTGAGGGAGTTGAGGAAAATCCAGCGATGTCTTTAGTTAGCCTGCCAAAATTAAAAGAAACTATTGATGAAATTAGTGCGCAGCGTAATCTTCCCAAATATGCCGTGGAAAATGCGTTGCGAGAAGCTTTACTCAAAGGGTATGAGCGCTTTCGCCGGACCCATCGGGCCACTGATGGTGCCAACTTTGAGGAAGGCTACTTTGACAATTTTGATATTGAACTCGATATCGAATACGAAGACGAACAAGGATTTCGCGTATTAGCCAGCAAAACCATTGCGGAAGAGGTCGAAAACCCCGATCACCAAATCGCCTTGGCAGAAGTCCTTGAAGTCGCCCCAGAAGCGCAAGTGGGTGACGTGGTGGTACTGGATGTGACCCCCGAGCAGAAAGACTTTGGCCGCATGGCCGCCATCCAAACCAAGCAAGTGCTCGCGCAAAAGCTCCGCGACCAACAGCGCAAACTCATCCAGGAAGAGTTCCAAGATTTAGAAGGCACAGTGCTCACCGCCAAGGTGCAGCGGTTCGAGCGCCAGTCCGTCATCATGACCGTCAGCAGCGGTACCGGGCAGCCAGAAGTGGAGGCCGAGTTGCTCAAGCGCGACCAACTGCCCAATGATAATTATCGCCCTAACTCCCAGTTCCGTGCCGTGCTGAAAAAGGTTTCGGAAGGGTCGCATCGCGGGCCACAGCTCTTGGTGTCTCGGGCCGATGCGGCCTTGGTGGTGGAGCTATTCTCCAACGAAGTGCCCGAAATTGAGGATGAAATCGTCCGCATTGTCGCTGTCGCTCGGGAAGCGAGTCCGCCCTCGCGATCGGTGGGGCCACGCACCAAAATTGCCGTTGATACCGCCGAACGAGACGTTGATCCGGTGGGAGCCTGTATCGGGGCGCGGGGCTCCCGGATTCAAGCAGTGGTGAGTGAACTACGCGGCGAAAAAATTGACGTGATCCGCTACTCGCTCGACCCCGCTACTTACATTGCGAATGCCCTGAGCCCAGCACGGGTGGATGAAGTGCGCCTGATGAATCCTGAAGATCGGCAAGCCCATGTGCTGGTGCCTGAGGATCAGCTCAGCTTAGCCATTGGTAAAGAAGGGCAAAATGTCCGCTTGGCCGCTAAGTTGACGGGCTGGAAAATCGACATCAAAGACACGGCGAAATATGACTATGCCGAAGAAGACCGCAAACTCACTGAGCAACTAGCGGCGAGGCAAGCGGAAGAAGCGGCTCGCGAAGCGGCGGCAGCGGCCCGCCGAGAAGAGGAAGAGGCGCGGCAGGCGTCTAAAGCGGCCCGTTTGGCAGCGATCGCGGCCGCCGCTGAAGAGGAAGACGCGCGGGAAGCAGCGGAAGCCGCTGCCTTAGCGGCCGCCAACGGTCAAACTGAGGCCACATTGACAGATGATCCGGACACAACGGCAACAGAAGAGTCACCAGCCGCTACCATGGAAAAAGGCTCGGAAGAGAACTCAGCGGAAGCCACTGCCACTTCGGTCGAGGATGAAGCCTCAGAGCCCGCAGCTTCCGCAGATGATGAGTTGACGGCAGAAGTCGCCCAAGAGGAGGAATGAGCTTTCCTTTACTAACGTCATGAAACCTAATCATCGACGCTGTGTAAGTTGTCGTAAGATCGCACCTAAGTCAGCACTGTGGCGGGTAGTCCGTCAGTATGGTGCTGGCACGGTTCAGGTCAATCAAGGGATGGGACGCTCGGCTTACCTTTGCCCCAATGTCACCTGTTTAAGTCTGGCGCAAAAGAAAAATCGCCTAAGCAGATCATTGAGAGCGCCAGTCCCCCAAGCAATTTACCAGCAGCTGGGACGACGACTGCAATCGGCATCTCATCAAGGGGCAACCTCTAGTAGCACTGCCACTTGCGACTAACCCTCTATACTCTTAAGACATTTCGCTGAAATGTGCGGCCTACTGTTAGGTGCGCTATTGTAAGAGGCTGATAGGGCAACGCCCTAGCGGTTGTAAGTGCATGACGAAAGAGTTGATAGCTTCAACTTTTTGAAGTTATAGACCTGATTTTGATAGCTTGAATTTCGGAACTGCGGCTACCTGCCACAGCGAGTCAATGTAAGGTTTGTCTAACAAAGCAGGTTTGTTTATGAAATAACGATATTGGCGAGGGAGATTTGAATGAACAACGGCAAAGTCAGAATATACGAATTATCAAAGGATCTTGGCTTGGAAAACAAGGATATTCTGACCATCTGTGAACGGTTGGAGATTGCTGCCAAAAGCCACAGCAGCACCATCGCGGGTGAGGATGCCCAACGCATTCGCAATGAGGTCAAGGAGACCTCTGGGAAACTGTTGAGCAAGCCCACTAAGCCCTCGCCACCCCGGCCTCGTAAGCCTGCTGCGAAAGGCAATGAAACGCCCCGCCCGAAGAAGCAGCAAATTTTAGAGATTCGTCGTCATCGTCCCAAGTCGGCAGTGGCTCCGACGCCTCCTGAGGCCTCGCCACCAGCAGCTAATGCGGCGGAAGAATCTTCAGCCCCAGTCGAGCTTAGCCGTCCGGCGACGCCGACTACCTTGTCTAAGCCCAAGCTTAAGCGACCTGGTAGTTCGCCCGAGCCTGAGGAGCTAGCCGGTCCCCCAGCAATGCCAGCCGCTAAGGCTGACATGCAGCCCCCTGTGAAACCCGAGGCACCCTCCGCACCCTCGCCAGCGAAGCCTGATTTGGAACTGGTTGGGCCGCCCGAAAGACCGACCAAACCGGCCAAGCCGACTCGGCCCGTTTTGAAGAAACGCGATCGCTCGGATGCGCGCGGTGATGATGATGGGCAACCCAAGCGGATTGAAATTCGCGAAATTGATGACGATGATGAAGCAACACTGCTGAAGCCTAAGCCCGAGCTTAAACGACCTCGGCCAAAGCGCTCTGAAGCCCTGAATGAGGCCAGCGAATCAGCGGATGAGGACAACACGTCAGCCCCTGATTCGGCCACTGAAGAGCCTATCCTACGCCGTCCCTCGCCCCCGCGCCACAAGCGTAAGACTAAAGAGCGCGAGGACGACGAGCAAGAACAGCAGAAGACAACTAAGAAGACCAAGCGACGGGGCAATGATCTCCTCAAGGATCAGGAAGAGGAAATCCTGGCTGATCTTGACGAGGTGACGGGGGAAAACAGTAGCAACGGTGCGACCGCTGCCCTGAGTATGTCCCTCGCGCGGCCGCCAAAACCCAAGTCAAAGGGTGGTGGCCCTAAACCTGTCAGCACGCCTAAATCTCACAAGCCCCAGCAGCGCGATAGCAGTCGCAGTCAGCGGCGCGATCGCCGTAATCAGAATAATGAGCCCGAGCGGCCTGAAATGATTACGTTGAGGGGTGGTTTGTCCGTCCATGAATTGGCGGATCAGATCCTCGTGCCCGAAACGGAAATCATTAAGCTACTTTTCTTCAAAGGAATTGCGACCAATATCAACCAAACCTTGGATGTCGAAACGGCCAAGATGGTGGCAGAAGAGTTTGAAATCCTAGTGGAAACTGCTGAACTTGAATCGGAGGCGAAGAAAGTCACCGAGATGCTCTCGGCGGCAGATTTGGAGAACCTGTCGAAGCGACCCCCAGTCGTGACGATCATGGGCCACGTTGACCATGGTAAAACTACGCTGCTGGACTCAATTCGACAAACTAAAGTCGCTCAAGGGGAAGCGGGTGGCATTACCCAGCACATCGGTGCTTACCACGTTGATGTGGAGCATGATGGCAATAAACAGCAGATTGTCTTTCTCGATACACCGGGGCACGAAGCCTTTACCGCGATGCGAGCCCGGGGAACGCGAGTCACTGACATTGCGATTTTGGTGGTTGCCGCTGATGATGGTGTCCGGCCCCAGACGATCGAAGCCATCAGTCACGCGAAGGCCGCAGAAGTACCTATCGTGGTGGCGATCAACAAGATTGATAAAGAGTCGGCTCAGCCGGATCGCGTTAAGCAGGAGCTGATGGAACATGGTCTAGTCCCAGAAGAATGGGGCGGTGACACCATCACGGTGCCGGTAAGTGCCATTAATGGCGATAACCTCGACACCCTGCTGGAAATGATTCTCTTGGTGTCGGAAGTTGAAGACTTGCACGCCAACCCGGATAGTTTGGCCAAAGGCACGATCATTGAGGCCAACCTGGACAAAGCCCGTGGCCCGGTGGCTTCCTTGCTGGTGCAAAATGGCACCCTACGAGTCGGGGATAGCGTCGTGGCGGGTTCCGTCTTTGGTAAAGTCCGGGCTATGATCGGCGATCGCGGCGATCGCGTCAAAGAAGCCACGCCATCCTTTGCGGTGGAGGTGCTTGGTCTCAATGATGTGCCGGCCGCTGGGGATGAGTTTGAAGTGTTTGCGGATGAGCGCGAGGCTCGCAGTGTCGCGAATTCTCGTTCCGATGAACAGCGCCGTTCTCGTTTGCAACAGGCTATGGCGTCTCGCCGGGTCACTTTAAGCAGCTTGTCAGCTCAGGCGCAAGAAGGTGAACTCAAAGAGCTGAACATCATTCTGAAAGGGGATGTTCAGGGTTCAGTCGAAGCAATTTTGGCCGCGCTGCAGCAAATGCCTCAAAATGAGGTGCAGATTCGCGTATTGCTAGGGGCTCCTGGCGAAATTAGTGAAACGGATGTCGATCTGGCTGCGGCTAGCGGTGCCGTGCTGATTGGCTTTAACACAACCTTGGCCTCGGGGGCGCGTCAAGCGGCTGATCGCCAAGGCGTAGATGTCCGTGACTATGACATCATCTATAACCTCTTGGATGATATTCAAGGGGCAATGGAAGGTTTGTTGGAACCGGAACTGGTCGAGGAGCCCTTGGGGGCAGTCGAAGTTCGGGCCGTGTTCTCAGTGCGCAAGGGCACGATAGCGGGCTCTTATGTCACAGAAGGTAAAGTGACTCGCAACTGCCGGATTCGGGTTCTCCGCGGCAATGAGGTGGTCTATCAAGGCACCCTTGATTCCCTCAAGCGGATGAAAGATGATGTCAAAGAAGTGGCCTCGGGCTTTGAATGTGGTATCGGTGTAGATAACTTTAACGGTTGGCAAGAAGGCGATCGCATTGAAGCCTTTAAGCTTGTCACTCAACGCCGTAAACTGTCACCGGTATAACCTTCATGTCTTCTCATCGTCGCGATCCCTACCTTTGGCTACATCTGGCGGGTCTGGCTACGGTGCCGCTGTGGTTAGATGTGTGTCTGGCAGGGTTAGCGATCGGCGAGCCTATTGCTCCTCCGTGGCTAGAGATCACGACATTGACGTTGATCGGTACGCTGCCAATTCTGTGGCTGCAATTGCGGCGTCCGGTTTATGTCTTTGGTGTGCCGGGGCTCGCCCTGCGCCCTGATCGACTGTCGGAAGAGCGGCGACGTTTATTGACTCTCCAGCGAAGTTGGTGGAGTCGAGGGCTGCTTTTACTCACTGCGATAGCGCTTTGGGGGGTTCTGTATCGTCTGTATCAGATGGCCCCGATGGCGATTGACCTGCCGGGATTAGCGGGTCAATCTCGGGCGACAGGATGGGCGATTTGTGCGGGCGCGTTTGGGCTAGCCAACTTATTCGCATTAGTGCCTGCGACAGTTGTGCCTCTCTTGCTGGCGTCACCTCGGCAACTGGAAAACACTACACCTTTTGAAGTCAGTCACATTTTGTCGAAGTTTTTGGTGCTGGGCTTGCGGCTGAGCCGGATTTTGCCCGAGGTCGGCCCAGCAGCGGAGAGCTCGGACTCGGAGTCTATAGCGCCCTCGCTCAAAGCTGATGCTGGCAGTGGTGACATGCAATCTTTCCTGTTGGGCACGGATGAGGTAGCTGAGGCCCCACCTGAAGAGCCTGACAGTGCTGAATCAAGGGAGAGTTTTTCGACTGTTTCCTCGCATAAGTTATCCCGTTATGCTCACCACACAGGGTCGTCATCTGATGCTGAAGAAGACAGCATTACTCACACGGCGGCGGCAGAGTCCAGGGATGGAATGGATGATGACTCGCAGTTGGTCGATATACCGACAACGGCAGCAATAGCTTACAGCCCAGCGCTTCCATACTCCCACTCGGCTGATGCGATCGCGCGTTTAGAAGAGCCGACTCAGCTCGAGGCTCCACTTCAGAACGCAGAGGCTATCCACACTGATGCCGACATAGCCGAGGAACGGACTGATGCACTAGATGAGTCTGAGTTGGTAACTCCCCCAGGCAATAGCAACTGTGCATCGGAGCAGTCTATGAATGGTTGGCATTCAGTACATTCAGGTCTAGACCCGAGCTAGATAAAAGTTAGTCAATGTCATAAATTAAAAACCTGTTTAGGAAATCTTAATTTCCGCCCTAATTTGTCATGAAAGTGTGGTTCTACGCACAATGAAGCCGAGATTAGGTGCGTTATGCTGAGGTTGATGAGTTAATGCTGGGCGAGACTATAAAGAGATCCGCTGGGCCAAGACTTAATCACCGTTTGTTCTCTCACTATGGAAGCGCGTATGGCCAGTTTTCCTTCGGTATCGATGCGCAACGCCTCTGAAGATAGCGAAATTTGGGCTAATCTCAGAGAGGCGATCGCCAACAGCTCTGGTTTTCAAGGCTGGAAGCAGCAACAATCTACAGATCTTGTCAATTTCTCCCTCGATAAGCAAGTTCGCCTCTATTTGCGTGAAACTTTAGAAACTCTTGCTTACTAACCCTTCATCCTGGGTTGCGGCGTTTAAAACCCATCAGCTTCAGTAGCACCCTCGATCTATCGGAGTTTTCCCTAAGGTCGAGGGTGTTGTTCTGGGGGCAACGCTACTTGATGTCAAGCGTTGCTGATGGATGGTTTGCGAATGCTACAGAACAGCCGCTACGGCTCGATCCCCCGCTATGGCGACCCTCTGGGGCAGATCAGCTCGATTGCCAGCTGAGCATGTGTCAAGTAATGCAGCATCGTGTTGGCCGGATCACCCTGCTAGCTTGGCTTTGACCAGGGCCTGTACTTTACCTCCATCAGCACGGCCTTGCAGTTCTTTCATGGCTGGCCCCATCACTTTGCCCATGTCTTTGGCTGACGCGGCTCCGGTTTTCGTAATTAGGCCGTCGATGATCGCCTCAATTTCGGCGTCAGAGACTTGCGTGGGCAGGTACTCTTCAATGATGGCGAGTTCGGCAGCTTCTTTATCAGCCAGGTCGGTACGGTTGGCATCGGTGTATTGCGTGATCGCATCTTTGCGCTGCTTGGCCAATCGGGTCAAAATGCCCAGCTCAGCCTCTTCAGTCAGCCCCTCCTGTCCCTTGCCCCGTGCCGTACTTTCATCTTCGAGGATGACCTTTTTGATGCTGCGCACCGTTTCCAGTCGTAGTTTATCCTTGGCCTTCATCGCGGTTTTGATGTCTTCAGAAATGCGGTCTTTGAGGCTCATGATGGTAATTGGTTGAACAAAATCCATTCTTTATCGTAGCGATCGCCTCCTATCTCGTCTATCACTGCGATCGCTATTCCGATTGGCTCGCGGCTTCAATGGCTGGTTCCGTTTCGGATGCCAGAGAGATGGTGGCGTTTTCCGGCGAGTCCGCCCGACTGATATCTAAGATGTCAATAATCCAGGCTTCCTCGATCCAAGTTTTGCACACTACCGCCAGAGGCAGCGCCAAAATCAACCCGACCGGCCCTAAAAAGTTGGCAAAGAAGATTTGCACCACCAACGTTGCGGCGGGCAGCAGCGACACTTGCTTGCGCATCATCATCGGGCTGAACCAATAGCTTTCGAGGTTTTGAATGACCACGTAGAGAATGAGCACGGCGATCGCGCTGCCAAAAGATTGCGACAGCGCCACAATGATGGGAAAAATTGCGCTTAGGGCCGGGCCAATATTGGGAATAAAGTTAAACAGTCCCGCCAGCATGGCATTGGGGAAGGGATAGGGGACTCGCAGCACTACCAACCCCACAAAACTCAGGGTTGCCACAAACACCGAATTGACCGAGACGCCCCCCAGCCAGGACAGCAGCGACCATTCACATTTCGACAAAATCTCATCGGCCCGCCGCCGATAGTGTGACGGAAACAGTCGCAGCAGCAGGTTGCGATAGGCGGTGGGATCACTCAGGAACATCATCGTGAGCACAAACAGCAGCAAAACCTGCAGGATGGTCACGACCGAACCCGAGAAAAAGCTAACGAAGTTCCCAAAGAACTGACCGCTAAATGACAGAAACTGCTGGATCAGATTGTTCAGCCGGGGGAGTTCAAATTCGGTGAAAAATTCGGGTACCCAGTCGGGGGGCGTTTCTGACAACCCGGTCACCCACCCATCCAGGCGATTGAACCCCTGGGGCACCAGTGCCAGCAACTGCTCAAACTGGTTGGCAAACAACGGTACGACCAGGACGCTAAACAGCGCCAGGCAGATGAGCACAATTCCCATGGACATGAGCACGGCCCGCGATCGCGGCAAATTGTACCGCTGCATGAAGCGCCGCACCAAACTGTTGAGGGCAATGGCTAAGACAATTGCGGCAAACACTAGCAGCAAAATGCCGCGAAACTGCCAAAGAATAATCAAAGACAGTACGAAACAGATGAGGCTAATCCAATCTGAAAGTTTCACAGCATCACTCCTCCAGCACATCGGCATGACTGGATTCTACGCGACTCTTGGAAAGTTGCGCGGCAAATGAGTCACAATGCGCGGTCACACGTTAAGCGCTGAAGTATTTGGCCACGGGATGGTAAGTGATGATCGCGGTGGTTGACTGTTCGGGATAGAGCTGTTCACTCTCGTCCATGTGCATGCCGATGCGATCGGTCTTGAGCAAGTCGAGCTGAATAAACTGATCGGGAATGTGGGGACAGGCGGGGTAGCCAAAGCTGTAGCGCGATCCCTGATAGCGCTGCTGGAGGATCTCGCGGAGGGTATCGGGTTCGCGATCGCCGTAGCCTAGTTCCTGCCGGATGCGGGCATGGCACCATTCCGCCATCGCTTCCGCCGTCTGCACCGACAGCCCGTAGTAGTAGAGATAGTCGGTGTACTGATCGGCCTGAAACAGCTTTTGGGCAAATTCTGTCGCAATTTCGCCCACCGTTACCGCCTGCATGGGAAACACGTCAAATTCGCCCGGCTTCGCCTGATCCTTGGGCAAGAAGAAGTCAGCGATACAGAGGCGGCGCAGGGATTTTTGGCGGGGAAAGGTGAAGGTCGCGATCGGGTCGGGCAACGCCGAAATAGTTTTCGCCACCTCCGGATGGGTCACTAGCTCAGAATCGTAGATGTGCAGCGAATTTCCCTCTGCTAAACAGGGGAAGTAGCCATAGACAATCTGCGGATGCAACAGCTTTTCGGCCAGAATGCGAGCTTTCCACTTGTCCAGGATCGGATGCACGGTTTCCTGCAAAAAGGCATCGTACTCTTCCCGCGACTGCTCTTTGGGCTTGCGGAACTGCCACTGCCCGACGAATAGCGCCTGCAAATCCAAATACGAAAGCACTTCGTCCAGGGGAATGTCCTCGGGATTGAGAATTTTGGTGCCCCAGAACGGCGGTTGGGGCCGGGGGATGTTGATCTCGACCGCGTCGGAGCGGGTGGTGTCCTGGGTGGCTGGGTGGCTGGGTGGCTGGGTGGCTGGGTCTTCAGCAACCGTTTCTACCTCCTCCGAATTTTGCATTTCTAATTTGGCATTTTGAATTTCTGCTGCCGCTTCATCCAAAAAGCCCTGGAGATCATCCCAGTTCCCCGCTGACTTCGCGGGCATGAGCTTGTCCATGAAGTGCAGGTCGGCGAAGGCGTCTTTGCCGTAGACGACCTTGCCGTTGTAGGTGTTCTGGCAGTCTTCGTAGACGAATTTGGGGGTGAGGGCCGCGCCGCCGAGGATGACGGGCACACTGATGCCCGCTTCGTTGAAGGTGGCCAGGTTGTCTTTCATGAAGGCGGTGGATTTCACCAGCAGACCGCTCATGGCGATGCAGTCGGCGTGGTGCTCGCGGTACGCCTGGATGATGTTCTCCACGGGCTGCTTAATGCCCAGGTTGACCACCTTGTAGCCGTTGTTGGAAAGAATGATGTCCACCAGGTTTTTGCCGATGTCGTGCACGTCGCCCTTGACCGTGGCGATGATGAAGATGCCCTTGCCCGAGTCGTCGTCATCCTCGGATTTCTCCATGAAGGGCTCCAGATAGGCGACGGCGGCTTTCATAGTCTGGGCGGATTGCAGTACGAATGGCAGCTGCATCTGCCCGGAGCCGAACAGTTCACCGACGACCTTCATGCCGTCGAGCAAAAAGGTGTTGATGATGTGGAGGGGTTCGTACTGTTTCAGGGCATTGGCCAGGGCGTCTTCCAGACCGATGCGTTCGCCGTCGATGATGTGCTGCTTGAGCTGTTCTTCGATGGGCAGGTCTTTGGCGATCGCCTCTTTCTTCTTCAGGCTTTTGCCTTCAAACAGCGTGGTCAGCTTCGTCAGGGGATCGTAAGTGACAATATCGCCGTCGTAATCCCGGTTGTCGTAGATCAGGTCGCGGCAAATCTTTTGGTGATCGGGATCGATCTTAGCGAGGGGCAGAATTTTGGCGGCGCTGACGATCGCCCCATCCAACCCCACCTGCATCGCTTCGTGCAAAAACACGGAGTTTAGCGTCACCCGCGCCGCCGGATTCAGACCAAAGGACACGTTGGACACCCCCAGCATGATGTGGCAGCCGGGCAGATTTTCACGGATCAGGCGAATCGATTCGATGGTCTCTTTGCCGTTTACCCGGTCTTCTTCGATGCCGGTAGAGATGGGCAGTGCCAAGGTATCGAAGAATAGCTCGCGGGCCGGAATGCCGTACTCCAACGCATCGCGATAGGCGCGTTGGGCAATCTGGAATTTCTTCTCCGCCGTCCGGGCCATGCCATCTTCGTCGATAGTGCCGACCACGATGCCCGCGCCGTAAGTCTTTGCCAGCTCCAGCACCTTGAAGAAGCGATCGTCGCCGTCTTCGTAGTTGGTGGAGTTGAGGATGCACTTGCCCCCCGCCACCTTCAGCCCTGCTTCCATTTTTTGCCACTCGGTAGAGTCGAGCATCAGCGGCAGGGTGACGTTGGTGACCAGGCGGGAGACGAGTTCGTGCATGTCGCGCTCGCCATCGCGGCCCACATAGTCCACGTTCACATCGAGGACGTGGGCTCCCTCTTTCACCTGCGATCGCGCCAGCGCCACCAGTCCATCCCAGTCTTCGGCATTCAGCATCGTGCGGCACTTCTTGGAACCGCTGGCATTCAACCGCTCCCCCACAATCAGGAAAGAATTGTCCTGGTCGTAGGGCTGGGGGCTGTAGATGGACGCGGAAGAGGGGATGTAGTTGAAGGCCGGACGGGGGTCGGGGTGGCTGGGGGTCGGGGTGACTGGGTGACTGGGTGACTCGGTTACGCTGCTACCCTCATACCCTACTACCCTCATACCCTCACACCCTCTCACGGGTCGTTCCTTCGGGTGCAGATCCTTCGACAGCTCCGCCAGTTGGGCGATGTGCTCCGGTCGGGTGCCGCAGCAGCCGCCGATGACCTGCACGCCGAGATCTTCCACAAAGTGCATCAGCGCCATGCGCAGCGCCATCGGGGAAAGGTGATAGACGGCTTGGCCGCCGACGTTTTCCGGCAGTCCCGCGTTGGGAATGCAGGAAATGGCGAAGGGGGACTGCTCGGCCAGATGCTTGACGTGGTCTTTCATCAAGTCGGGGCCGGTGGCGCAGTTCAGGCCCAGAATGTCGATGGGGTAGGGTTCGAGAATGGCGAGGGCGGCGGCCATTTCGGTGCCGACGAGCATGGTGCCCTGCTGCTCCATCGTGACGGAGACCATGATGGGCAGGCGATCGCCCGTTTCCTCAAACGCTTCTTCGATGCCGTTCAGCGCCGCTTTGATTTGCAGCACGTCCTGGCAGGTTTCCACCAGCATCAGATCGACGCCGCCGTCGATGAGTCCTTTCGCCTGCTCAACGTAGGCGGCTTTCAGCGTATCGAAGTCGATGTGGCCGAGGGTGGGCAGCTTGGTGCCAGGCCCCATGGAACCGGCGACGAAGCGGGGTTTGGCGGGGGTCGAAAATTCAGCGGCGACGCTTTTCGCGAGTTCGGCAGCGGCTTTGTTGAGTTCGTAGGCTCGGTCGGCCAGGTCATATTCCGCCAGCACGATGGAGGTACCGCCGAAGGTGTCGGTTTCGATGACGTCGGCCCCGGCTTCTAAAAAGCCGCGATGCACTTTGGCGACGGCTTCGGGCTTGGTAAACACCAGATACTCGTTACAGCCTTCATACTCTGGGCCACCAAAATCTTCGGCGGTCAGATTTTGCACTTGCAGGTTGGTGCCCATTGCGCCGTCAAATACCACAACGGGGCGATCGGGGCGATGAAGGTGCTGTAAAAAGGCGTGGGTCATAGCAGAAGCGTCAGCCGTAGGTGATGGTCAAAAAAATCGCGATAAAATCCATTTTTACACGATTGTTTAGGCGATGCAGGTTCTCCCAGTGAATGCTGCTTAAAATCGAGTCAGTGATTTGGTGATGGCCCGATGATGGCGTCTCCCATACTGACGCCGGATGAGTGTCTGGGTCTAGAAGCGGAGAGCCCGAACATATTGATGGCTAAGCGTTTTCGATGGCGGGGGCGAGCGATGTGCCTGTCGCGATCGCGGTCAACCTTTTCGCCCTCTTGCGCAGTCACGTTCGGGGGACGGGATGTCGGGTTTACATTGCTGCTATGAAAGTGCGCGTTGAAGCACGGAACTGCCTCTACTATCCTGATGTGGTGGTCACCTGTGACGCGGAGACCTCGACCTACAAGCGCTTGCCGCAGCTAATGGTGGCGGTGTTGTCGGACTCAACGGCAGCCTTCGATTTTCCTTCAGAGACGCTGCGCGATCGCCGACCACCAAAGTCTCGAGGTGTTCGAGGATGTGATTGAGGGTGATGACGAGGGCGAGATCGTTGTAGTCGCGCTCTTTTGGGGTGAAGGGTCCCCGGCGCGGAGTTTCTGAGCAGGTTTTACATGCCAGTGATGGTCATGTCGGGATGAGCGGCCTGCGTCAACAGCACCATCACCAGGCTTGCACTCTCACCGGACATCGTGTAATTTTGTTGCACGGGGAATGATTCTAGGTGGGGAAGAGAGAAGTTGCCGCTTCTCTCTTCCCCTCATCATCCCGCTTAGTGCGAGTAAGTCGGGATGACTGGAATCTATTGTATTTCCGCTGTGTTGTCCTTACGTCTCAATCAGGGATCTGGAGAGTTCCCCGTTTTCCTTCAACCCGAAACCGGAGACACCCGTATGTTTCAACCACCCACCGGGGCAGTGCAGACTGCACCCCAGTTTAATTTACCTGCCTTTAATCAAGAGGCCGTGCGCCATATTTTGCTGGGCGATTATGGCGCGATTGTCGACAGCATTAACCGCATGACTGTGCTCGGCTACTGCGAAAGACTCGCTTGGAGCGAACCGCTCCCGACCGGGCGTCATGGTGAGTACATCAGCGTCATGACCCGCAAGCGCACTCTGTCGTAACCAAGCTGCCGCAGAATCCCGGTTTCGTAACTAGGCGTTGCCCCAATGGGGGGCTCGCGATCCGAGCCACCGGGGTTCTTCCCCGCCCTCGCTGATTTGCGCCACACTAGAGCAGAAGAATGAGCGGAGCGATCGCGATGGCATGGCGTGAGGTATCGGGCAATTGGCTATACGTGCCGCAGAGTCCCCGAGCCATCATTCACTTTCTGGGTGGGGCGTTTGTGGCGGCTGCTCCCAACGTGACCTACAAGCTATTGCTAGAGGCGCTGGGCCAGCGGGGCTATGTGATTGTGGCGACCCCGTTTATCAACACCTTTGACCACAAAGCGATCGCCCACGAAGTGCTCGTCACCTTTGACCAAGCTCGGTACTATCTCGAAAATCGCGTCACCCTGAAACGCCTCCCCATTTATGGCCTGGGCCACAGCATGGGCTGCAAAGTTCATCTACTCATCAACAGCCTGTACGAAGTCGAGCGGGCTGGCAACATATTCATGGCGTTCAACAACTACTCGGCACAGCGCTCGATTCCCTTTTTAGAGCAGATGATGGCCTTTACCCCGGTTAAAGAGGCGATGACCACCATGGAATTCACTCCCTCGCCGGCGGAGACGCTGGAGTTAATCGATCGCTACTACCCCGTTGAGCGCAACCTGCTAATCAAATTCCGTAAAGACGACCTCGATCAGACCCGGCCCTTGCATGAGGTGCTGTATCACCACTTTGCCGACCTGACGACGGTGCAAATTTTGGCTGGCACTCACACCACCCCCATGGCCCAAGATTTGTCCTGGCAGCCGGGGCGGCAGTTCAGCGCGTTGGATGCGATCGGGCAGTTTGTTAAACAAGAATTCACCCGTGACCTCCGACAATTAGAAGACACCATTCTCATGTGGCTGAATCCCCTCGGGGCTATGCGATCGCGCCGCGATTTCTAAAGAGCCATGCGTTCATACTGAGCACTGAGCGCGCCCTTTTCAGAAAACATAGGCAATTAGTGTGCAGGGCATCCATGCGAAAGCCCTGTATTAAATTTGACGGGGCGGTTAGGACTGCCATGCCTGAAAGACGAGGTGCGAGCGTTAGGGCGTTAGATTTCTCCAACGCCGCCAATTTTCTCTCTTCTGACTGGCATTTCTGTCCATCGGCAAGGACTACTTACGGCGAGAGTTGTTCGCCTAGCCAGTATCCAGATGTGTCGGTTGATATTGTTTCTTGTCTAACTTCCGGGGGGATTTTAGGAAGTTGCCACAATTTAAAGCGGTTACGAATGGGGAGATGGCGTCGTTATCTCAGTGTTGATTGTGGTGTTACGTGATCAAGAACACTCAAATTTCTCTGGATGACAGGGAAATATACGAGTAGTTCTGACTGTGGGGTGTTGCGAATTGGCTGGGTTGCCCTGGCCAATGCGAGGTGACTCGCCAGACACCTGCTGCTGTTGCTCCTCCTTCCGGGAAAATCCTATGACACTCTATGTTTCCACAGCGGTCAATGAGCAAATCGCCCTGCCGGGCATTATTGGTGGCTTAGGGCCGCTAGCCCACATTCAATTTGAGCAGATTTTGTTGGAGCGTAGCTGTCGGCGGGGGGCGACGTGTGACCAAGCCCATCCCGAGTGGATCTTGATGAATGCGACCCAGATCCCCGATCGCACCAAAAGTATCAAAGGGATTGTTCCTGACTGTACGCCGTACCTCGTGAAATATGGACAAAGGCTACAGCGAGCCGGGGCCGATTTTTTGATTGTGACGTGCAATACCGCCCATGCTTTTTACGCCCAAGTGCAGACCCAGCTTGACATTCCTTGGATTCCGCTGATGCAGGCGACCACTCAGTCGATCGTAGAACAGTTTCCTTCGGCACTCAATGTGGGCATATTAGCGACGGATGGCACATTGCAGACTCAACTTTATCACCAGAGCTTATGCCGGGCGGGCCTCACGTCCATTTGCCCGGCGGTGGGTTCGCCCATGCAAAAGCGGGTGATGCAGTCGATTTATCATCCCCAATGGGGCATCAAAACCACTGGGGCCAAGGTCACTGAGCAGGCTTTAGCGGCTCTCGCCCATGCGACCCACTGGCTCAAAGAACAAGGCGCTGACATTGTCATTGCTGGCTGTACTGAGCTCTCGGTGGGGCTCGCCCAAATTGAGTCCCTATCGCTGCCGTGGATTGATCCGTTAACGGCGATCGCCGATATCACGCTGGATTTGGCCCATGGCGATCGCGCTGTCCATTCTTTATTGGCTGCCTAATGAGGTGTTGCATCGTGTATAGCTGCTTTTTTGCCCCCCAACCGCTGGCTGTGCTAGCAAGACTCTTGAAACGCTGTGCGACCATTAGTGTCTGTTGCCTCTTGCTATGGGGCGGTGGGAGCAGCCTGACTACGCCGACGGCGATCGCCGCCCAGCCGCCCACGGTGATCGCCCAAACCAATCGCAGCGCTGCCGCAAGCGATCAGGCTTCCCGGTCGGCAGCGGCAGCGGTCAACAACGAGCAAGCTGAAATCGCCCTCATGCCTCCCGATATCCAACGCATTGTGGACCGGGGCAAGCTGATCGTGGCGGTATTGGGCAACAGCAACGCGCCTTTTTTTATGACTGACGAAACCGGCCAAGCAGCAGGACTCGATATTCAATTGGCGCAAGCCCTAGCCGACCAGTTGGGCGTTGATCTGGAACTGAACCGCTCGCCCGATACCTTCAATGCCGTGGTCGATACCGTCTACTATCGCGGTGCCGACATGGCGATTTCCAAAATCAGCCGCACGATGAAGCGTGCCGTGCGGGTGCGCTTTTCCCATCCTTACCTCACCATGCGTCAGGGGTTATTGATCAACCGCTTGCTGCTGGCTCAACAGACTAACAGCGACAACGTGATTGAAACCATTCGGGAGTTGACGGGGGATGTCGGCGTCATCAAGGGATCTTCTTACGTGGGGTTCTTACAGCAAAGATTTCCGCAAGCCAGCATTGTGGAACTGGACTCTTGGGAGGACATTGTGACCGCCGTGAGCCAAGGAGATATTTTGGCGGGCTACCGCGATGAATTGGAAATCAAAAAGGTGGTCAAAACGAAACCGGACGCGGCCCTACAGCTGAAGACTGCCGTCCTCACGGATACCCAAGACGCCCTCGCTATGGTCTTTCCGTGGGAAAGCGCCCATCTGCTGGCGTTTGCCAATCAGTACCTCGACACTTTGGATGCGGAATACACCGTCGACAGCATTTTGGAAGAATTTGCCACTTACTTAAACACTCAGCCACCCACCCTTTAATCATCGCCCCATAAGCTACGGAACTTGTTGGCAAAACACTTGCCCACGCCTGAAGTCGCCCCCTGAACGCTGCCCCAAACCATCACTGGACATCTCACTGCCATGACGACTTATCTGAAAAAAAGCCGACTGCCCCACATTTCGGTGGAATGGTTACGGAGTCCGTGGTGCATTTTGGTGAGTGTTGTTTTGGGGGTTTACATTGGCACCTCACTCCCCCCGGTCGCGGAAGCGATCGCCCCCATTGGCAATCTCTATCTCGGCTTATTGAAAATGTGTGTGCTGCCGATTTTGTTATCTGCAATTTCCAACAGTATTGGGCGGCTGATGCAGAGCCATGATGCCAAGCAATATGTGCAGCGCATCTTAATTGTGTTTCCCGTCGCCATGTTTGGCATGAGTGCGTTAGCCGCTGTAATCGCAATTTTGACTGGCCCGGGTCGTAACCTGTCTGCCGCGACGTTGGAGAGCTTGGGAGGCTTGGTCAACCAATCCAGCATTGATTTGGAAATGTCGTTGACGGGACCGATTCCGGTGGAAGAGTCGGGCACTAATCTGGCGTCCTTTATCCTCAACATGGTGCCGGAAAATATTTTCCTCGCCTTGAGTGAAGGGCAAACGCTGAAAGTGCTCATTTTTGCCATTGTGTTTGGCATTTCTCTGGGCCTGATCAAAAACGCCAACACAGAACCACTCTTCAATATTTTGGACAGCATTTACAGCGCCTTTAACCAAGTCATTCACTGGCTGACCTATTTATTGCCGTTTGGTCTGTGCAGTTTGCTGGCGGTGCAACTCTCACGCATTGGCTTGGATGTCTTGTTTTCCATGGTCAATTTTGTGGTCGTCACCTTAGCGGTTTTTGCGGCGGTGTATGTGTTGAGCACGTTCATCATTAGCTGGCGAGCGCAGCAATCGCTCCTGGCTGTACTCAGAGCCCAAAAAGATCCGACTATTTTGGCGCTGGCCACCACCAGTAGTCTGGCTTGCCTGCCCGCCGCGATCGCTAGCCTGCACGAAGATTTGCACTTTGATCGGCAAACGACCGACTTGGTGACCCCGCTCTCCATTACCCTCTGCCGCTTTGGCTCCATCATTTACTTTGCGGCGGCCACTGTATTCGTCATGCAGCTCTATCAAAAACCGCTCGATGTTGGCACCCTCTTTATCATCATCGTCGGTTCCGTATTTGCGGGTATGGCAACCTCTGGAGTCACGGGTATTTTGACGTTGACGATGTTGGGGCTGGTACTCGATCCCCTCAAGCTGCCGCTGGATGCGGTTTTGGTGTTGTTTGTAGCGATCGACCCCATCATCAATCCCTTTAGAACCCTCAGCATCGTGCAAACGGGCATGGCCACCACGGCGATGATCGCCAATGTGCAGACGGAGCCGCAACTCGACGTCGCGCCGATTAATCAATCTGTGTAATGGGCAAAGTCAGCTAACGCGATCGCCCTGGGCGCACCATGCAACCATGCTTGAATGAGCACGAGGTGGGCGATCGCCGATGATTCAATCTGCGGTTGCTACCCGCCCTTAGCGGTGGTCTCGATGCTTCATCTTTCGCAAACTAATCTTCCCCGGCTTGCCAAAATGTAAGCTAGGCTTACCCTTAGTGTAAATTCACTCAAGAGATATTTTTCATGGTAGAAAGTGGCAAAACAGTCAAAGTTCACTATACGGGTAAGTTAAACGACGGCTCCGTCTTCGATTCTTCGGAAGGGCGCGACCCCTTAGAATTTCAGGTCGGCGTTGGACAAGTCATTCCTGGTTTTGATGCCGCCATTCAGCAAATGGATGTGGGCGCGTCTCAGACCATTACCATTCCCAGCAATGAAGCCTATGGAGAGGTGCGCGAAGAGATGATTGCGGTCGTGCCCCATACCCAGTTTCCCGAAGGGATCAATCCCGAAGTTGGGCAAACCCTACAGCTCAAAACCCCAGAGGGAGCCCTGCCCGTCCGGGTCACCGACGTTAAAGACGAAGGCGTGGTGATTGATGGTAACCATCCCCTGGCAGGAAAAGATTTGATCTTTGACCTCACCCTCGTCGAGGCCGCCTAAGGCGCGCTGTCGGATCACATTGGTGATGAATCACACCAATTAAAGTCGTGAACTAGCCCTCGAAGACATTGGCGCTTCGAGGGCTTTGGTTTTGATGGGGGACAATTTTGAGGGGCGATCGCCCGCCTATCCAGCCAACGATGGCAGCGGATGTCAAGTCTGCCTGAGTCAGTGTTCCCATTCGGTACCGTTGTTGGTAGGAAAGTCAGCATTCGCGTTTAGCATGGCTGTATGGATTTGTTTGATCACCATCGTGAAGCGCAGATTGACGCCGAGGCTCCCTTAGCGGCGCGGCTGCGACCGCGCACGTTGGACGAGTTTATTGGTCAGGATGCGGTGGTGGGGCCGGGGCGGTTACTGCGACGGGCGATTCAGGCGGATCAGCTCTCTTCCCTCATCTTTTTTGGCCCACCCGGGACGGGCAAAACGACGCTAGCGCGAATTATTGCGAATACGACGAGTGCCCAATTTATTGCGCTGAATGCGGTGCTGGCGGGAGTCAAAGATATTCGGGAGGCGATCGCCCAAGCCCAAGCGCTGCGCGGGCAATTTGGTCGTCGCACGATTCTGTTTATCGACGAAGTCCATCGCTTCAACAAAGCCCAGCAGGACGCGCTGTTGCCGTGGGTGGAAAATGGCACGGTGATTCTGATTGGGGCAACAACGGAGAATCCGTTCTTTGAGGTGAACAAGGCGCTGGTCAGTCGATCGCGGGTGTTCCAGCTCAAATCTTTAGAGCGGGACGACTTGTATCGAGTGGTGGCGCAAGCTTTGGCAGACGGGGCGCGGGGATATGGCGATCGCTCTGTACAAATGGATGAGGAGGCGATCGCGCATCTCGTCAATGTGGCTAATGGCGATGCGCGGGCACTGCTGAATGCGCTGGAACTCGCCGTCGAAACCACTGAGCCAGAGCCCGACGGTACCCTGCGGATTTCCCTGGCCGTGGCCGAAGAGTCGATTCAACAGCGGGCGGTGCTGTACGACAAAGAAGGCGACGCCCACTTTGACACCATCAGCGCTTTCATCAAAAGTCTGCGCGGGTCCGACCCGGATGCCGCTTTGTACTGGCTGGCGCGGATGATCTATGCCGGAGAAGACCCGCGCTACATTTTCCGGCGGCTGATCATTCTGGCGAGTGAGGATGTGGGCTTGGCCGATCCCCAAGCGGTGGCAGTCGCCATGAGCTGTGCGGAAGCGTTCGATCGCGTGGGCATGCCCGAAGGTCGTTATCCCCTGGCCCAAGCGACCTTGTATTTGGCGACGGCCCCCAAATCCAACAGTGCGATGGCCTTTTTTGATGCGCTGGCAGCGGTGGAAAAGGAGCAACAGCAAGAAGTTCCCAATCCCTTACGCGATCCCAGCCGGGATAAAGAGGGCTTCGGTCATGGCAAAGGCTATCTCTATCCCCATTCCTACCGCGAGCATTGGGTGGCGCAGCAGTATTTGCCGTCGGGGTTGCAGGGGCAGGTGTTTTACCAGCCGTCGGATCAGGGATATGAGCGCTCGATTCAGCAGCAGGTGGTGCGACGACGGGAGGCCCAACTCGCCGCCATGGTGGAAGGCACGAGTACGCCGACCACGGAAGCGCTCACTTACAGTCCCCAGGATCCGGCCCGCGATCGCTGGCTACAGCGCACCCTGAGCCAAGCCGGCGAACGGCTGGGGCAGGTGCGCGATCGCCTCTTCAACTCGCTAGCGATCCAGCGCCATCACACCCTGCTGGATCTCAATGCTCGCAGCGGTTTGCTCACCTGGGAAGCTGTGCGACAAGTGCCCGAAGGCGGCGTTTACAGCCGGACGGAGACGGCTCAAGATTTTGCCGCGCTCACGGAGCAGGCCAACGTCTTGCCAGCGCTGGCTCGCCCCATCATTTTTCAAGCCGAGTTGTCGGCTCTGACGGCCCAGCTCAGCCCGATCGCCCCCGGCATTAAGTTCGATCGCATCATCGGGCGCAATGTGTTTGGGGCGATCGCCCCGACTCCGGGCTTAATCGAGGCGATCGTCGCAGTACTGCATCCCGCTGGTAGCTGTGCCCTGGCAGAGACCATCCCCTGCCACAGTCAACGGTTGTGGCAACTGGTGCCAGCGGAAAAATTGCCTGACTCGCTCCATGGGCGCTGGCGTCATGCCGAAGAACAGCTCTATACCGACGACACCGATCCCCGCTTTGCCTGGACGGCAGAGACGCTGGTGCAGCAGCTAGAAGCGGCGGGGCTAGCCGTGACGTGGACTCAAGAAACTGTCCACAGTGACTTATTGGTTAGCGAAAAGCTCTGCGATCGCTGGTTCGACATGAGTAACCCCCACAGTTACAGTGCCAAGCTGGCGGTCACGTTAGCGCCTGAAGATCGGCAGGCGATTGAGCCCGCACTGCGCCGCCAAGTCCAAAATCAAACCGTGAGCTGGCAGTCTACCCAACTCTTGCTCACGGGCTGGTATGCCGACTAATGGGTTCCCAGCGGCGATCGCGGGAGCGCGTCGTCATCACCTGGTAAACTTCACGGCTGATGGGTTGTTGAGCCAGTCATTACGCCAATTGGTGATCCCTGGCCTACCCATCGAAAACGTGTCCCAAACTGGCCTTGAGTGGTGTGTCAGCTTGCCGAGCTGCATCAGCCAGAGCAATGGCTGCGTCAGACGGCTAGCGGCTGGGGGTTGAAGAACGTGGCTCTAGCTCCAGATCGTCTTGAATGGCTTGTTCGAGCAGGCGATTGGGTTGGGGGCGGGTGGGATTGCCGACGCCCACGTACTTTTCCACCAGGGTGAGCAACTCATGGGCACCGAAGGGTTTGGTTAAGTAGTCGGTGGCACCAGCCATGCGGGCCTTGACGCGATCGATAAAGCCATCTTTGCCGGTCAGCATGATGATGGGCGTTTGCCGAAACACGCTGGATTGGCGCAGCATGGCGCAGAGTTCGTACCCCTCCAACTCAGGCATGGCAATGTCACAGAGGATCAAGTCTGGCCGGAGCTGAAACAGCAAACTGAGGGCGCGGAGCGGATTGCCAATGGAGGTCGCTTCGTAACCGTGCTCGTCCAAAATTTGCTCGATCGCTTGGCGAATGGTCACCCCATCATCTACACAGACAATGCGTGGCACTTGGGTGGCCTGCCAATCTTCGACGGATTCTGGCGGGGCGAGTGGGCTCGTGACTTCTGATAGATGGATGATGCCTTGCCGCACGTAAGGATAAATCGCCTTCCCGACGGTCACGACGCCCTTATTCCAATACCGCGAAATCTGTTGAATGGACGTTTGACCATCCATCCAGCGCAACATGCGCGCCGTTTTTTCATCATCGGCGTCCTGGGAATGCAATTTTTGCAAAATGCTGGGGCACTGATGGGGCGATTGAATGTGGGGGTAGAACTGGTTCCACGCTTGAATTTGCGTGGTAATGGTGGCGACGAGCGAACTAATTTCAAAGGTTGTGAGCTGCGGGCTCAACGCAGCAGACAGCTTAAACACAAACGCCCCTTGATGCAGACTCAGCAGATCAAACAGGGTTTCCTGCACCATGCCATTGAGAATTTGCCGTCCTTGTTCTGGGGTCAGGCGGTGGTTTTCGAGCAGTGCCCACAAGTAGCCATATTCTGGCGAGTTGAAGGTCGCGATCGCGGGCACATCCAAATCTTTGAGCGATTTGTCCAGGTTGTAACGATGCAAGTACCCCCGCAGGCGATCGAGATTGCCGTCAGTGGTGCCCGCGTAGACGATTTGCCCATTGAGAAAAAAGACCAACCAGGAATGGGGCGACTGGGTCTTGGGCTGAGCGCTGTCAGCTCCCATGGCAGGCAGCGCTGGCATGTAGGCTTCGACATAGAGTTCGCCAGTGCGTTGGCCGAGTTCTATGAGCTGCAAAATGCTCCGAATATCAATTTCTGCCAGCTGGCCCTGCATAAATCTGTGACCGTGTTCTGTAAAAAGCTGTGGGTTCAATTTAACGTCGTTAGGGTCGGAAAGAAATGCTGATGGATAGCCGAGCTCAAATCAATTGAGCGGATTTTCCTTCGCCGACTCACGAGTTGCGTTAGGTAGGCACTTGATCGGGGGCAGGCTTCCGACGGTAATTAACCCCCGGATTGCTTGAGTTGTCTACAATCATATGGCCTTCGAGGGGGAATGTCTCGCGAGTCGGCATTCGGCTTGGCGATCGCCCCCCCGACCGGAGCCTGAGCAACGACGCTAGCGGTTGAGGTCATGCGGTTTGTCCGGTCATGACGCGCCGAATCTCGCGGCGGCAAAGAAATGCTACAAAGGGCCACCTTCATGGGAGCGGAAGTATGGCGTGGATTTGCTGCTGGCGGGCATCCGCTCCGCCCTGGCGTCCCTCTGGCCGGTGAGCGATTGAGCAACCGCCGCCCTGATGGCCGAGTTTGAGGCCCAGCTGCGTCAGCAGCCCGACAAAGCCGCAGCCCTGCGCCAAGCCCAGGTGACCATGTTGTGGGGGGAGGTCAGGATGCCAGATGGCGTGTAGACCTGGCGTGCTGCGGCCAGGCCGCTGCCGGAGCACTTAGGGATTAGCGGGAAAATAAGATCCCGGTGGTGAGGGTCGGTGAGTGGATGAGGTGGTGGGTCGGTGGGATCGATTCAAGTGAGGAGCCGGTACTTTTATTGCAAGCACGTCCCTGAGCTAACCGGCGCTTCGGGAATCCTCAACCGCCGGACTACTGGGCCGCGTTCACGCGGGTGGGCAATCCGTGGTGAGTCCTAGGGCATCCCATTCATAGTTTTTGATCGCTAAAAATTACTAATTCTCGTTGCGAACAGCACCCATGGCCCGATAAATCGTCTGTAATAACCCTGGGTACCATTGCATTGATATCAACGCCAACGGGGCGATCGCGGGGAAAGAAACATGAGATTCCTAATAATGGGGGCGATCGCCAGCACGAGCGCCACCCTTTTACTCACGCTCAATGGATGGCCCGCCCAGGCCCAGGGCATCGTGCCAGCGGCAGACGGCACGGGCACCCAAGTCACCCCCAATGGCCCTAACCACATCATCACCGGGGGTAGCACCGCCGCCGACCAGCAAAATCTGTTTCATCGCTTCACCGACTTCAATTTGCTCACGGGCGAAACTGCCACTTTTATCACCCAGCCGGAAATTCTCAACATCTTAAGTGGCGTCACCGGCAACAACCCGTCCCTCATTGATGGGCTATTGCAGGTCAGCGGCTCCAATGCCAACCTGTTTTTGATCAACCCTAATGGCATCCTCATGGGGCCAAATTCGGCGCTGAATCTCCAGGGCAGCTTTACGGCGACGACGGCTGATCAGGTAAACTTCGCCGACGGTCTGTTGGATCTGGCCGGCACCTCCGACTACGCCACGCTCGTCGGTGCGCCACAAAGCTTTGGCTTCACCTTAGAGAACCCCGCCAGTGTGGTCAATGCAGGCGATTTGGCCGTCGCCCCAGGCGAAACTATTCTGCTGCTGGGCGGGCAAGTGTTGAACACGGGCACGCTCACCGCGCCCGGTGGGGAGGTTGTGATCAGTGCCGTGGCAGGCAGCAATCTAGTCCGCATTACCCAAACGGGATCGCTGCTGAATCTCGAACTCGCCACTTTGGCGACGGCGGAGGGTGGGGCGACGCCGTTTTCGCCGCTGACGTTGCCGGAGTTGTTGACGGGCAGTGCGATCGCGGCGGCAACGAACGTGACGGTCAATGCCGACGGCACTATTCAACTGGGCGCGACGCCGTTGGAGGCGCAGCCGGGGAGCGCGATCGTCTCAGGGGCGATCGATGTGGAACAAGTGCAAGGCGGTCAGGTGCTGGTGCTGGGCCGTGACCTGACCCTCACCGATGCGCTGATTGCCGCCTCTGGTGCAGACGCTGGCGGCACTGTCCGCATTGGCGGCAACTACCAGGGCCAGGGCGTATTGCCCCGCGCTCAGACCACTTGGATTGATGCCAACAGCCAGATTCAGGCGGACGCCCTTGACACTGGCAATGGTGGTGAAGTCATTGTCTGGGCCGATGACACCACTCTATTTCAGGGGCTGATTACGGCTCGTGGCGGCCCCAACGGCGGTGATGGGGGCCTGGTGGAAACGTCCGGTCGTCAAGCGATCGACATCGACGGCGGCAGCGTCAACGCCAGCGCCACCCAAGGCACAGCGGGCCTCTGGTTCGTTGACCCCAATGACATCAATATTGATGCCGCCCTCGCCATCACGATTCAAAATGCCCTAGCGGCAGGGACTAATTTCACTGCATCGACGATTGACGGAGCTCCAACAGATGCGATTGGCACCCCTGGCAATGGCGATATTTTTCTCCTGAGCGATATCAATGCGACTGCCACTAACAACGCGACGCTGACGCTGACGGCCTCCCGCTACATTCAAGCTGTCGAGGACGATGGGGTATTCCCGTTTATCTCAATTACAGGCGGTAACTTGGTGCTCAGTCTCAACCAAGAAGGGTTGGCAGCCCCCACGAATCCGACCATCAACGACGCTCTGCGAACCATCAGTTCCGTGGATGGCATCACCGAAATTAACCTCGGCCCTGGCACTTATCAAGAACCCGAACAAATTTTCCTGAGTTCCGGCATGCGGTTGCAAGGCAGTGGGGCGGCTAACACCATCATTGACGGTTCACGGAGCGGCCCGATTTCCGTCTCTGCGGTCAGCCTACCTGACGTGCTGGCGACCCAAATCAATGACCTGACGATCGCCAACAGCGTGAACCGTACTGGGGCGGGCGGGGCGATTAGCAACTTTGGGAACCTCACCATCAACAACAGTGTGATTCGCGATAACCAGGCCACGACTGGCGGCGGCATTGCCAATACGCGCTCTGAGTTTACCTTCACCCCCGATGAAGGCACCCTGGTCATCAACAATTCCACCATTCGCAACAACCAATCGGTGGGAGATGGCGGCGGCATCCGCAATGCAGGGGGTACTGTCACGATCAATAACAGCACGATTCACAACAATACGGCTGGCGATGATGGCGGTGGCGTGGATAACAACAATGATGGCGGCACTGTCACCCTTCGCAACAGCACTATTGTGAACAACGTCGCCGCTGGGGAGGGCGGTGGCATCGAAAACGATAGCTTGATGACGATCGCTAACAGCACCATCGTGGGCAATACAGCGGCGATCGGGGGTGGCGTTTCGAACACCCTCAACGGCAGCACACTGACCATTACCAGCAGCTTGATTAGTGGCAACACGGCGACCAGTGGCTCGGGCAGTAATGTGTTCAATGGTGGCAGTCTGGCTGGCGGCAACAATCTGTTTGGGGCTAACAACACAGCGGGGGTTCTGGGATTTTCGCCAGCGGCGAGTGATATCGTGCCAGCCGTGCCATTATCGGCCATCATTTCTACCACGCTGGCCGATAACGGCGGCTCCACCCCAACCCTGGCCCTCGTCGCAGGCAGTCCAGCGATTGATACTGGCAGCGGCTCGGGAACTGACCAACGGGGCTTGCCGCTGGTGGGGACCCGTGACATCGGGGCGTTTGAGTTTCAGGGCAGTAGCGGCTACTCAGGCGGTAGCGAAGAAGGTAGTGGGGATGACTTTGAATGCATCGCTGGGGACTGCAATCCGCCCACACTACCTTTTGAGACTGGGCCTCGGGCTCGTCGGGGCAACTCAGAGGCCAGCTACGTACAGCAATTTGAAGAGCACCTGGGGGTAGAGGCCAGCGCCTTTGAAGATCTTGACGCCCTCGATCGCGCTCGCACCATTACGGGCGTGACCCCCGCCATCATCTATGCCAGCTTTGTGCCCCCTAGCGACGAGGTCGAAATCGCCACCCTAGATACCACGCTGATTGCAGATGCCAGGGCTGCCAACAAGTCACTGGTTATTGATGATGCCCTCGGGCAGCAGATTGTGGCCCAGGCGGAGGGACGGCAAGAGCGTACCGCCGCGATCGCCGATGAAGATGTCTTGCAGTTGGTGCTCGTCACTGCTGATAACACGCCCCGGCGCATCAACACGGGCGTGCCCCGCAGCGAAGTCTTGGCCGCCGTGCAGCAATTGCAAATCGAACTCACTGACCGCACCCGCCGCCGTTTGGATAATTACCTGGTGCCATCCCAAGCGCTGTATCGCTGGCTAGTAACGCCCTTAGCTACTGCCCTGGAAGCAGAGGATATCGGTCATATTTCGTTTGTGTTGGATGAAGGATTGCGATCGCTCCCCATCGCGGCGCTGCATGATGGCGAGCAATTCATCATCGAAACCTACAGTGTGGGGCTCATGCCGAGTCTCTCCCTCACCGATACGCGCATTGGCAACATCCGGAATGCGGCGGTGCTGGCGATGGGGGCTTCAGAATTTAGCGATCAGCCGCCGCTGCCCGCCGTGCCCCTCGAAATCGCGACCATCGGTGAGTTGCGCGTGAGTGAAGCCTATCTCAACGAAACATTTACGCCCGAGACCCTGGTGGCACAGCGTTCCGCAGCGGCCTATCCCATCTTGCACTTAGCCACCCACGGTCAATTTACCAGTGGCGAATTGAGCAACTCCTACATTCAGTTTTGGGATCAGCGCTTGGGGCTCGATGAGTTGCCCCAACTACAACTGGGGGATCCCGCTGTCGAACTGATGGTGCTGAGCGCCTGCCGCACTGTCTTGGGAGACTCCGAGGCCGAACTGGGCTTTGCCGGACTGGCGATTAAGTCAGGGGCGAAAAGCGCGATCGCGGCCCTCTGGCAAGTGAGCGACCTGGAAACCGCTGGCCTCATGGCCGAACTCTATACCCAGGTGGGGCAGGTGACCTACAAGGCAGCGGCATTGCAGCAGGCACAGCTCGCCATGTTGCGCGGCGATGTCGTCATTCAAGATGACACCCTGATCTGGAGCGGCGGCAGCGAACCTCTGCCAGATGCATTTAGCGGACGAGGTTTGGCCGATACTCAGCATCCTTACTACTGGGCGGCGTTTACCCTGGTGGGCAACCCCTGGTAAAGAATGATGGGCTGATCAAGGTTCCGGCGTTGACCATGTGTGTTGTGAACATTGACGAGCACTTCGACGATTAAAAATTAGACTATTAGGCCCAGTGATTTCACTGGGTATTCCTTTCCCTGTAGCGAACTTTCTGTATTTATGACCAGTGCAAACGTCCCTAGTAATACCGACGACTTATTTCCGGTGGTGGGTATTGGTGCCTCTGCTGGCGGGTTAGAAGCGTATACCGAATTGCTGAGCCACTTACCGCCAAATCCGGGTATGGCGTTCGTCTTAGTGCAGCATTTGGAGCCTCACCAACCTAGCGCCTTGGGCGAAATTTTGGCCCGAGTGACTGAACTGCCGGTGCACGTCGTGATGGATGGGCTCGCCGTTGCCCCCAATCAGATTTACGTGATTCCGCCGAATACTGTGATGACGATCGCCTCGGGGCAACTGCGATTGCAACCCCGACAGCAGTCGCAACGGGTCAATCGGGTCGTGGATATTTTCTTTGAGTCATTGGCCCAAGATCGAGGCAACCAGGCGATTGGCATTGTGCTCTCGGGCTTTGGCGATGATGGGGCCTTAGGGCTAGAAGCGATCAAAGCGGCGGGGGGCATCACCATGGCCCAGACCGAAGACTCGGCGCAGAGTAGCGGGATGCCGCAACGGGCGATCGCCACCCACCAAGTGGACTTTGTTCTGCCCCCCGCCGAGATCGCCCAAAAGTTGGTCACCATGGGGTCGGAAGCTTACCTCACGCAGGCTATACCCCCCAAGGCCGCGCCTGCTGAGACCAGCGAACCAGACTCCTTTACGGCGATTCTCAATATGCTCCGAGTGGGAGCGGGGATCGACTTTTCGCAATACAAGCCCACCACCCTACAACGGCGCATGGCCCGGCGCATGGCCCTACACCACTTACCCGGGTTGGCCGACTACTTACAGTTTCTCCAGGGGCATCCCGAAGAGGTGCAAGTCCTGTGCCACGAAATCCTCATTAGTGTCACCAGTTTTTTCCGCGATTCGGCCACCTTTGAGGCCCTTAAACAAAAGGTGTTGCCCCAACTGCTGCAAAACCGCGATCGCCACGACCCCATTCGCGTCTGGGTAGCCGGCTGCTCGACGGGACAAGAAGCTTACTCCATTGCCATCGTGCTCCTAGAGGTTCTGGCCAACCAGCCGGTCAGCCCCCCGATTCAAATTTTTGCCACCGACATTAGCGAAACCGCGATCGGGATTGCCCGCCAGGGCCTCTATTCGTCAGCCCAGGTCGCTGATCTCTCTCCCGATCGCTTACAGCGCTTTTTTGTCGCGACTGAAGGCGGTTATCACGTCAACTCAATGGTGCGGGAAATTTGCATTTTTGCCTGCCAAAATCTCATCAGCGATCCCCCCTTTTCGCGGCTTGATCTCATTAGCTGTCGCAACGTGCTGATTTATTTTGGGTCGGCGTTGCAGGCCAAAGTGCTGCCCATGTTCCACTACGGACTGAAGCCCCAGGGGGTTCTCCTGTTGGGGTCGTCAGAAACCGTCGGTGACTTTGGTGGCTTGTTTACCCTGGTCGATCGCAGCCACAAATTCTATGTCAAACAGGCCGCTGCCTTCCGGCTTCCCCTCGATCTGCAAGATAGCCCGCTCGCCCAGATCACCTCTGGGGTGCTACCCGAGGGCCGCTCGGTATCCGAACGGGAAAGAGATGTAGAAAGAGCCACCAACGACGCCATCTGCCGCCGCTATCAACCGACCGGGGTAGTGATTAATGGCAAGCTAGCCATTGTGCAATTTCGCGGCCAAACCGGCCCCTATCTAGAACCCACCCCCGGCCGCGCCAGCTTAAACCTGCTGCAACTGGTCAAAGATCCCCTCCGGCTCGATCTCCGCACCCTCATTTATCAGGCGGAGCAGTCGGGGCAGGCCGAGAGTCGGGAAGGCATCGCCTTTCATGAGGGCGATCGCCAGCGGCAAATTCGCATTGATGTCATTCCTTTTAGCGTGAGCAATTACGAAAATTACTACCTCGTGTTGTTCGAAGATTGCACGGTGCCGCCGTCCGCGACCGCGACCACACTGCCGCCCTTGATCCAGGGGGCCGAGGAATCTCCCGAAGCCACGCGCTACCGCCAGGAGATCGAACGGCTACAGCAAGATCTCGAAACCACCCGCTCTCACCTACAAGCCATCATTGAAGAGCGGGAATTTGCCAATCAAGACCTGCGGGCCGCCAATGAAGAGATTCTCTCCAGCAATGAAGAGTTGCAGAGCACGAACGAAGAACTGCAAACGGCGAAAGAAGAGATTCAAGCGACGAATGAAGAACTGGGCACCATCAACGACGAACTGTATCGGCGCAATGCCGAGGCCTCCCGCATCGGCGATGACTTTCAAAACCTCCTCGGCAGTATCAACATTCCCGTGCTGATGGTGGGCAACGATCTGCACATTCGGCGCTTTACCCCAGCGGCGGTGCCTCTGTTTAATTTGATTCCCAGCGACATTGGCCGTCCCCTGGGCGACATTAATCACTGCCTGGCGATCGCCGATCTAGAGGCGCAAATCCTCGCGGTGATCGACACCCTGTCACAAACCACTCAAGAAATTCAAGACGACACGGGGCGTTGGTACCAGCTGCAACTGCGGCCCTATCGCACCCTGGATCATCGGATTGATGGCGCAGTCATTATTTTGATTGATATCGATCGCCTCAAACGCAATACGGCGGCGCTACAGGTGGCCCGTGACTTTGCCGATGCCATTGTGCAAACCGTCCGGGAGGCGCTGGTGGTGCTCAACGGTGACCTGCATGTGGTGATGGCGAATGGGCAGTTTTACCAAACCTTTCAAGTCGCCTCTACCGATACTGAAAATCGCTCAATTTTTGAACTCGGCAATGGCCAGTGGAATATCCCCCAACTGCGATCGCTGCTAGAAGAAATTTTGCCCGAAAATCATCGCATCGAAGGCTTTGAGGTCACCCACAACTTCGAACACATCGGCCCCAAAACCATGATGCTCAATGCCCAAACCATGGCTCAACCCGATGGGGAAGATTTGATTTTACTCGCGATCGAAGAACGGGCCGCCAAGCCCCCGAGTGAAACTTAAAGCTGGTCCAGCATCACGCTAGCCAGGTTGGGGACTTGCGCGTAAAAAAGATTCCCATGAACCGAGTTTCGACTC
This sequence comes from Halomicronema sp. CCY15110, assembly GCF_016888165.1. Lineage (GTDB taxonomy): Bacteria > Cyanobacteriota > Cyanobacteriia > Phormidesmidales > Phormidesmidaceae > Halomicronema. The sequence goes on from NZ_JACSWC010000433.1 coordinate 161,966, forward strand.
CGCTCAACTCTCGATACTGGAAGGTTGAGCGAAGTCGAAACCGGATTGAACGGGTACTTTATTTAGTGGCAGGTCCCTTGCCAGGACGATCATTATTCAATTCACTAAACTTGTAACAGTTGATGGATTTTCTGTAACAGTTGACAGGTTATCTGTAGTGTTTGGTGGATTGTCTGTGAGCATGGAATTAGGAGTGTTGAATTAAGAGTATTGAATTAACCATGTTTTCTTCCACAGCAATTATTGCCCCCGTTGTCAGGGAAGGGCGCGATCATGGGAATCTCACAACAAATCGAAGCGGTTTATCAGCGGGCACTACTGTTGAAAGAACGCGCTGAAGCCCAGTTTGTCGAGCCTGACTTGCTCGAAGCGGCGCTCAAAGAGTTTTATTTTGTCCTCGAAGAATTGCACACGGCGGACGAAGATATTCGTCAGCAACATGCGCAGTTGGCGGCCACGCATCAAACCCTGCAAGCCGAACGGCAACGCTACCAAGCCCTCTTTGAGCTGGCTCCCGATGCCTATCTGGTGACTGACGGTCGTGGGATTGTGCATCGGGCCAACCAAGCCGCCGAAACCTTATTTTCTCGATCCCGCCCGATGCTGATCTGGAAACCGTTGACCGTGTTAGTGGCCGCCGAGGATCGGCCTCGAATTCTTAATTACTTAACCCAGCCAAACCCGCCGCAAGATTGGCAAGTGACCCTGCTCCGTCCTGATCACGAGCTCGTTACCGTCGCTGTCACCACCACCTTGATGACGAACCCCAACAGCGAAGGGGTTGCCATATTGTGGCTACTGCGAGATATGACTGCTCACCAGGCGCAGCTCCAGACGTTGCAGACGGCCACGCAAACCTTAGAACAGCAGGTAGCTCAGTACAAGGCTGAACTCGCTCAAGTGCAGGCGCAATTGCAAACTGAAATTGCTAGACGGAACCAGGGAGAGCAAACCCGATTAGACGGGCAAACCTAAAACGGGCAAAATTAAGGTGAGGTTGGCTACGGTCAATGGGGGGGGCGAGAGTTACTGTCGGGTGTATGCGGAGTCTACTCAAATACTATTAGCCTCTTGGAGGCTGCATGGATATCTTTCATCGTATTGATGAGGTCTATCAACGAACTGTGGAGTTGCAGACCCAGATCGATCCGGCTCAGCCAGCTTTGGCGGCGGCGTTACAAGATCTCCACTTGGTCTTAGAAGAACTACAAGCCACCCATGAAGAACTCGCGGTGCAGAATCGTCGCCTCGCCAGCGTACAGCAGCAATTGCAAGTGGAAAAACAACGCTACTGGGATCTCTATAACTGGGCTCCCGATGGCTATTTGGTGACTGATCATCAAGGCGTCATTCAATTTGCCAACGTCGCGATCGCCCAGTTACTCGGCGTGGCCCAAGAACAACTCAGCGGTAAGCCGTTAGTCCTGTATTTGCCAGAGGCTGATCGCCGCGCTTTCTACGCGCTGTTAGCCCAACTGCATCAAACGGCTGTCGCCAATGTGTCTCTGGCCTCTCCTTGGGAGACCCAATTGCGGCATCGCCAGGGCGGGACGATAGATGTGGCCATCATGACCTCCATCGGTTTACCCATGGCCGCAGACGCCTCAACCTTACGTTGGCTCATTCGCAACATCACCGAGCAAAAACGCGCCGAAACTGAGATTCGCCAGCTGGCCTTTCATGATGCCTTAACGGGGTTACCGAATCGCGCCTATTTTGAGACCTACCTGGCGCAGGCGATCGCCCAGACCCAGCGGGATAATACGCGACTGGCGATCGTCTTTTTGGATTTAGACAACTTTAAAGGGATTAACGATTCCTTGGGGCATTGGGCCGGTGATCAGCTCTTGCAGCAGGTGGCCCAGCGACTGCAAAACTGTCTGCGGCAGGGCGATTGCCTGGTGCGTTGGGGCGGCGATGAATTTATCTTCGTGATTATTCAAGCGATGACTCGGCAGTCAATTGAGCACCTGTGCGATCGTATTTTGGCGAGTTTTGCGCTCGCCTTTCCCATTCACCAACATGAGTTGCATATTAGTAGCAGTCTGGGGATCGCCGTCTATCCAAACCATAGCCAAGATGCTGAAACGCTTATCAGATATGCGGATCAAGCCCTGTATCAGGCCAAAGCCCACGGTCGCAACAGCTATTGCTTTTTTGAAGAGGACAGGGGGGCACATGCTCTTGAGACCTTCCAACTGGAGCATGAGCTGCACGAAGCCCGAAACCATCAAGAGTTTTGTCTGTATTTTCAGCCCCAAGTGGATGTGGTCAGTGGAGCTGTGACTGCTTTTGAGGCGCTCTTGCGCTGGCAGCACCCGCACTTAGGGCTGTTAGCTCCCGCCGCCTTCTTAGGCATCTTGGAAAATAATGGCCAAATTGTCGAGATTGGCGATTGGGTGCTGCAAGCCGGCATCCGTCAGGCGACTATCTGGCACCAGGCTGGGTTTGAGAACATCAAGCTCGCCATCAACCTATCGGCCCGCCAACTCCGATCCCCGTCGCTGGTCATGCACGTGCAGCAATGCCTGGAAACTGCCCAGTACGACCCCACGCTGCTCGAATTTGAGATTACCGAAACATCCGCCATTACCCATCCCCAAGAAACTCATACGACCCTTCAACAGTTGGCCGAGCTGGGCATTACCATCAGTCTGGATGACTTTGGCACCGGGTATTCGTCCCTCACGTTGGTCAAGCAGCTACCGTTGCAAAAGCTCAAAATCGATCGCTCCTTTGTGGCCGACCTCTCTACCAGCCCTTGCAACCAGGCCATTATTGCCGCCACCATGACCCTCGCCCAGCAGCTCAATCTCCAAATTGTCGTTGAGGGAGTAGAAACCGCTGAGCAGGTTCCCATTCTTCAACAGTTCGGACTGCGGGAAATGCAAGGCGATTGGTTTGCCCGCCCCATGGCCGCTGCTCAGGTCTTGGATTTTCTCCGGCAGCGACCCACCCCACCTCATGCGTCCCCGCCATAACCTCACTGGTGCCTTGGCCTCCCCCCAGCCGCGACCAGCGTCCTCCGGGGTTGTGGGTCAGCCGCTCAACCGCCCAAATCGCAGGGTAATAGGCCAGGTCATGGGGACGCGATCGCCCGGCCAGTGCGGGGCCATCTGCGCCGCCAATGCTGCTAACGGATTCACCCCATGGGTGGCGATAAACCGCTGGGTTGCCGACCAGGTGAATAAATACCCCATCAACTCCGGCAACGTCCACGCCACCCGCAGGGTGTAAGCCGGGGCCGTTAGCTCAGCAAAGGGAAAATCCAGGGTCGCATAGCCCGTTTCAACCAGCCGCCGCTCTGGCGTCCAAAAGTCATCCAACGTTTCGCCATAGTAAGTTTGGAGTAACGCTTCCAGAGCCGGAACCGCGATTTGGGGCCGCCCGTAACCCCAAATCGCCAAGCAGCCGTTGGGCTTTAAGACCCGCTGCACCTCGGCATAAAACGCTGCTAGTGAAAACCAGTGAATCGCCTGGCCCACCGTGACTAAATCCAGGCTATGCCCCTCAATGCCGCTAGCTGCCGCGAGGGCGACCCGATAGGTAATCCGAGCATGGGGCGGGGCTTGCCGGAGTTGCGCGGCACTGCCATCAGTGGCAATCACCTGGGTAAAGTGTTCGGCCAAGGCGATCGCCGCTTGCCCATTGCCCGTGGCACAATCCCAAACGCGATCGCGGGCTGCACACTGCTGCCCTAACCAGGTGAACAACTCCGCCGGATAGTGGGGGCGGTATTGGGCATAGTCGGCAGCCTGCCCCGAAAAGTAATCCTTGAACGTCATCGCTCGGCCCGGCCCGATGCCTGCTCGCCGAGGTGGGTAATGGCAGTGACGGTCAACGCGGTGAGTTGGGGCAACACGATATTGGCCCCGGCTGCTTGGAGGCGATCGCCGTATTCAGCCGCATAGCTTTTCCCCGCTGCCACCACGTGGGGCGGCAAAATGCCCACTCCCAACCAGCACCCGTCCGGACGCTGGGTTTTGGCTTGCTGCACGGTCTGCATGTCCGCCACGGTGTCGCCCGCATAGAGAATCGGCAAATCGGGGGCGCTCCCCAGTTGTGCCGCCGCTTGAAAGAAGCCCGTCGGGTCGGGCTTACTCGGCGCATCGTGCATCGCAATCAGCAAGGGCTCCACCAACCCCAACCGCTGTTCGAGGATGAACTGCGCAGAGCCGCGAGTCGCGCCACTAAAAAATCCCCACCTGATCCCGCCCTTTGTCAGATGCTCGAAATACTGCGGCGTTACCAGCAGTGGCTCTTGGGTGATGTATCCCGTCCACTGAGTGGGATCTTCCAGCTTTGGCCCCCGATAGCGGCGCTGAAAGAAGTCCACGATCTCGTCAAAGTCGAGGGCGATCGCCGCCCGCGACTGTCCCTGGCTCTCGTAGTAGCGCCAAATAAACTCCTGCGAGGCTTCCCAATCGTTGTTCCAACTCCCTTCCGCCTTGAGCTGATCAATGTCCGTCGGCGTGGGGCGATAGCGCCCTTGGGTGAAATGCTCAACGGTATCGGCCAAGGCTCGACGATACGATCCGCCCACATCTCGAATCACGCCATCAATGTCAAAGATTGCGATCGCCTTCACGGACATTGGCCCTGCCTCAACGTAGTTAAGCTAGTAAACACAATGAATTCCTGATTGGCAACCCAAAATTGGGCCTCGACGTCTGTCTGATAAACCGCCAATTGCCGTAGTAAACGATCAACCTGGCCCATGAAAGAACTGGCGCAAACCTGGACGCACTGGCGCTACCAGTATTACCTTGATGTCCGCTGGGCAGAAGACTGCCTCTGGCTATCCGTTCAGCAGAAAAAAGGCGACACTACACAACTCCCGCATTGGAAACACTTCGGCATCCGCTGGGAGCACCCTCGCTGTATTTCCGTCAAGACTCGTTGGCCCCCAGAGGCGAAACATAGCAGTGCGGACAAATCCCAGAGTGAAAAATCGCTAACGCCCAGTCAGCGAATAGAACCCGATCCGATCGAACAGCTCAGGACATCGTTATGCGAACGAGCCGCTAAGATCGAAGCGATTCAGGCCCGTTTTGGTCCCGATATGCCAGAAGAGTACCGCATCGAGATACTCAACACGGCGTAAGCAGTCATTGACTATTGGCAGGATGGCGGCAAATATGAGCGTTGCTACAAAGCCCGCTGGCAGTTCGAGCACGCCCCCGTCAACTTCAGCGGCCCTCAATGCTCACGGGCTCTCGGTCGCGCCTTCTTCGGCTTGGATGCGGATGACTAACGAGGGTCAGCGAGAGCTGAGTATAAGGGACTTGCGCGCAAAAAAGATCCCCATGAACCGAGTTTCGACTTCGCTCAACTCTCGATACTGGTAGGTTGAGCGAAGTCGAAACCGGATTGAACGGGTACTTTATTTAGTTGCAGCTCCC